>JAWVZH010000056.1:0-16733 GCA_033722295.1 Saprospiraceae bacterium | reverse complement strand
GTCTTTATTATCCTGTTGCTTGGATGCGATCAGGGATCCTTTACGATACCGGTAGACCCTGAACCTAGCAGTAGTTTCATGCCCCTGTCGATAGGAGCATTTTGGACCTACAAGATGGACAGCATTATTTATGACCCTGAGCCTACAGGAATCGTCAGAGACACCATTCAGGAAGAGGTACGACTAGAGATCGTGGATACTTTGGATAGTAGTGACTCAGGTACAACCTATGTGGTAGAAAGATATACAAGAAATTCGGATACGACAAAGTGGCGCATCAGGGACGTGTGGTCTTTTAAGAAGGATCGCTATCGATTCATTGCAACTGAGGAAAACATACCTTACATCAAGCTCATGTTCCCACTGGATTTAGGCACTTCATGGGATGGCAATACATTTATTGACGAGGATGAGGTCAAAGTCAAGATTCGCGGAGAGGAATTGGATATGTTCAAATTCTGGTCAGATTACAGGGTAACGGACCGCATGCCAACAGACTCGATTCTTTCCAAAGCTTATCAAGATGTAATCACAGTAGAGCATGCTGACAGGGAAATTCTTATAGAAAAGAGGTTGTCTCTTGAGAAATATGCAAAGGATGTTGGTATGATCTATAAGAAACTGGAGATCCTTGACACTCAGAATATCGATACAGATATCTCTTTCTATGACAGGGCGCAGCGTGGCTTTATTCTCGAAATGTGGTTAATAGACCATCAATGATTGACCCCGTACCAGTAGGCGAGATCCTGAAGAGCCATGGTGTTCATGGCGATCTTGTTGCAAAAGTTGATGAGCCTTACC
The DNA here is from genome assembly GCA_033722295.1 of Saprospiraceae bacterium. Classification (GTDB taxonomy): domain Bacteria; phylum Bacteroidota; class Bacteroidia; order Chitinophagales; family Saprospiraceae; genus JAWVZH01. The sequence goes on along the minus strand of JAWVZH010000056.1, from coordinate 15,929 downwards.
ACAACTCCATGGAAAATTGCCGTGCTCTTTTTATTGATATCGACGGTAATATTGTGCCCTTCATGATCTTGCAACGCAAGTACCTGGAGCGAGGATTATGGCTACTTGAATTGAAAGGAGTAAAGTCCAGAAGTGAGTCAACCGAATTTCATGGCTGTCGGGTTTTTATCAACAAAGAGGAATTGGAGGATGTCGGTAATACGGTCTTGGATCGGCCAGACCTTACCGGCTTTAGTATCCATCATAATTTGGGATCTCCCATCTTCATTCAGAAAGTCGAGGAATACCCCCAACAGATCATGCTCATAGGGTCCTATGAGTCGGGAGAAGACGTCATGATCCCTCTGGTAGAAAATTGGATCGAAAGCGTTGATTCCGATAGGAAGAAGATCAGCATGAAATTACCGGAAGGTTTGATATGAAAGAAAGGATACGACGGAAATGGCAAGACCTGGACGAAGCCCTTGCGGAAATAGAGCACTTGCTCAGATCTAATCCGGAAAGAGCCCTACGGAAAGATGGAGAGGCATGGTCTGCTGTTGAGGTTTTATGTCATCTATATCTGACGGAATACTATGCACTACGGTATCTTAAATATAAGGAGCAGCAGACGGGAACATTGCCAAAAACTGGTTGGAGCCACGGGATCATGGCCTGGTTACTCAAGAGGTATATGAGATCAAATGTGAAGAGACAAGCTCCAGTTATCGTAGATCCGAGAAAACTCGATGAAGAAGACAAGTACATACGAGTCGAAGACCTGATCAGTGACTATAAGGCAGTGAGAAGTGAATTTAGAGCTATCCTTGACAGTAAGAATGAAGGTTGGTATAGAAGAGCGATTTTCAAGCACCCTGTTGCGGGAAGGATCAATGCTCTTGAGACTCTTGATTTCTTTTACGAACATTTTCAAAGGCATGCCAGTCAGATCCGAAGAGCGATCGGATCAGTAGGCCAGTAGCCAGAGCTAGATGAGAATAGCAATGGTCATTAAGGGTAGAGCATGCCTGCAATGGAAGCTGTCATAAGGGCTGCTAAGGTTCCCCCAATAAGAGCTTTGAGGCCGTATTCAGTCAAGGTCCTGCGTTGACCCGGAGCGATGGCACCTATTCCACCGATCTGGATGCCGATGGATGCAAAATTGGCAAATCCGCAAAGCGCGTAGGTGGCAATGATTATCGATCTTTCCGAAACCAGCCCGGCCATTCGCAGTTCTGTCAGGGATAGATAGGCAATGAATTCGTTGAGAATCGTCTTTTCTCCCAGGGTTTGACCTATAGCAACCATGTCGGCAGATGAGATCCCGATCATCCATGCGATAGGTGAAAAAACAAGGCCTATCAGATATTCGAGGCTCAGAGTGTCATAAGTACCGCCGGAGAGGGAGGCGATGGTATCATTGAGTCCTGTCCAGCTGCCGATGCCGTTCAATATTTTATTGGACAGGAACACGAATGCCATGAACGCCAACAACATAGCACCCACATTAACGGCAAGTTTGAGTCCATCTGTCGTTCCTTTGACAAGGGCATCCAACAGATTGCTCCCCGCTTCTGTCCGGGGCACGGCAATGTTCTTGTCTATCTTTTCCGGATCGGTTTCCGGTTGAATGATCTTTGCTGCTACAATTGCAGCAGGTGCCGAGATTATTGAGGCAGTGAGAAGGTGCATGCCAAAAACCGCTTTTCCCTCGGGATCATCACCACCAAGCATGGCCATATATGCTCCAAAAACACCACCGGCAATGGTAGCCATCCCGCCCGTCATCAAGGACAGTATCTCTGACCTTGTCATCCTTTCAAGATATGGCTTGACGACCAACGGAGCTTCGGTCTGTCCGATGAATACGTTGGCAGCGGCCGCAAGGCTCTCGGCTCCCGAAAGCTGCATGGTCCTTGACATCAACCAGGCAAAGCCATAAACCACTCTTTGGAGGATGCCCAGGTAATAGAGTAAAGACGACAGGGCCGAGAAAAAGATGATGGTGGGCAGGACGATAAAAGCGAATCCGTAAGGCTCTCCAGGAGCGGCAAGATCACCAAAGAGGAATCTCGCTGACTCTTCAGTACTTTCGATCATAATGACGAAGAAGTCGACGATCAGTTGAAAGACTGCACGCACCCACGGCATTTTGATGAGCATCAATGCAAGAACCAACTGCATGACCAAACCGATACCGACCAATCGCCAGTTGATCAATTTTCGATCCGAACTGATGATAAAGGCGATTGAAACGAGAAATGCAATGCCAAGCAGTCCTCTCAGTATGGCGATTAGATCCATCTCCGGCAAATTCTACAATGCCGGCCAAAATATGTAAAATAATCCTATTCCTATCTTTGATGTCCAAATTGATCTCATACCGTTTGAAATCAATATTTTCACTTTTAGACCGTAGTGTTATTGGATCGTAATATGGATAATCCATTTATAATAGGTATAACAGGTGGTTCGGGTTCCGGGAAGACGAGCTTGTTGAGAGATCTCAGGCGGCAGTTTTCCGTTGATGAGCTCTGTATACTCTCATTGGATGATTACTATATAGAAAGGGAAAAGCAGGAGGTCGATGAGAAGGGCATCAGGAATTTCGATCGCCCACTGGCGGTAGATCTGAAGGCATTTTATCAGGATATCGAGCGACTTTTAAGAAACGAGGAGGTCACCAGAAAAGAATACACATTCAATAACCGGAAGAAAACACCGAAGACACTGACCTTCAAGCCAGCCCCTTTACTGGCACTGGAGGGCCTTTATGTGTTCTACGATCCCGTGATACGTGAGAAGATCGATCTCAAAGTTTTTATCCACGCCAGCCCGGAGCTCAAAGTCATCAGGCGCATTCGCAGAGATGAGGCAGAGCGCAATTACCCGCTTGAGGATGTCCTTTACCGCTACGAGAACCATGTTTTACCTTCCTTTTCGAGAGATATTGCCAGGTTCCACGAGACCAGTGATATCGTTATCAACAATAATTCGGCATATGACACCGGACTCGATGTGCTTACCGGATTTTTGAAATATAAGCTGCAGGAGTCCTAAAAAGACGCCGTCACCGTCGAAAACATGTATTAGTACGATAACTAATACAAAACTCCCACATTATAAGTCACTGATATATAAGGTCTTTTATCACATTAAGAATAGTTGGTATATAATTTGCACTGTGTGAGGTGAATTGGTATGAAAATCACGAGCCCGTCGTGTTGACGGGTCAAAAAAACAAATTCCATGAACCGATCACTACTAACCATTTGCGACTTAAGCCCCAGGATCATGAGGGTTGGATTTGCAGTAATCATTGCATTGATGTCGTTGAGTTTTGCTAATGGGCAGGGGCAATTGGCCTGTAACGATCACATACAGGTGTCTCTGGATGAAAATTGTTTTTTCAGCGTCAATCTAGATATGCTACTGGAGGACCCTCCTTTGGATACGACATGTCTGATCATAGAAATTAAGGATAAGAATGGCAATATCATCCCCGGAGCCCAATTCAACAGTTCTCATCGGGATCAAACTTTCTTCTTTTCTGTCATTGATACCTGTCTGAGCAATTCCTGCTGGGGCGAAGTCAGCGTCGAAGACAAGCTTCCGCCTCAATTCAGATGTGATCCATACGATACAGTGTGGTGTTCGCAAACCGACTATGTATTACCAAGGGACCGCGTGTTCGAAGCTTGTGGAACGTCCGAGCTTGTTATAGAGAGCGATGTCTCGATCGATTATCCATGTGATTCAGCATGTGCCGGAAAAAGGTTTATTACTTACTATTATGTTGATGAAAGCGGCAATAAATCTGAGGTATGTGTTAAGGAAATTTGTTTCAGAAGAGCTACCCTGGATGATGTGATGATGCCGGAGGATACGATATTCGGTTGTGACGAATTCAGAGATGCTGATCCATTGAGAACGGGAGTTCCGCAAGTGGACGGCTATCCCATTTATCCGGAAAGTCATTTTTGTGAGATCAACTGCAGTTATGAAGATCAGCGGATAGACATATGTCCTGAGAGTTTCAAGATATTGAGAAAGTGGATATGTTATGACTGGTGCCAACCGACCGGACCGGGTAATCCAAGAATTGACTGGCAGGTCATCAAGGTTCTGGATGAAGATCCACCTATAGTATACTGTCCGACTACGGACGCAGTAAGAGATACGATCGGTACCGATGTATGGTCGTGCACCGGGACAAAGATTTTGCCCGAACCACATGTATTGGTTCCAGGTCAGCCTATAACAGACAGCTTTGCTGTGTACATTATCAGCGAGTGTTCTGAAGTTGATTATAGCGTAAGGCATGTGCCCGCAAAAGATCCGTTGGATTGTACACCGGAGCCCGCAGTTCCGAGCACAAAGAACGTAAGATATGACAAGGCCCTTGATCGTTGGGTGGCTTTTGATCTTCCGCTTGGATGTAATTGGTTTTACTATACTTTCGTGGATCAATGCGGAAATCGGTCAGAATGTGTATTTGATATATATGTAGAGGATGATGTGCCACCAGTGCCTGTTTGTGACGAGCACACTGCTGTTACACTTAATGATCGCGGGCTAGCCAAGGTATGGGCTCATACATTTGATGATGGATCAGTGGACAATTGTAAGGTTGACTCCATGGATGTCAGACGAATGACGGATGGTTGTGAACCCGAGCGGGATGAATATGGCCCATACGTCTTATTTTGCTGCGAGGATATTGGCGAAATTGTAATGGTTGAATTGAGAGTTTGGGATGAGGCTGGCAATAGCAACACCTGTATGGTCGAAGTCACTGTTGTGGACAAGGAAACACCCAAAATGATACTGCCACCGGATATCACTGTAGATTGCAGATTTGATTTTGATCCCAATGATCTGAGCATATTCGGTAAGGTTGTGGATGATGAGTCAAAAAGAGAAGATATTATTATCCAGGACACGAATTATTTTCCCGACTATTTTGCAGGAATTGACGGATGGGCCTGGGATAATTGCGATAGCATTATAATTACCGAGGATCCCGTATTTGACCTTGTCTGCGGTGTGGGTGAAATCAGAAGAAGATTTACTGTCACTGATCCAGGTGGCCGTTCGATCACCAAGACGCAGATTATCACAATAAGGGATATAGACAGGTTTAGTGAATCTGATATTGACTGGCCGAATAATGTGACCATTTTTGGATGCCTCGATATCGATACTGATACATCGATAACTGGTGTGCCGGAATTTACGAACGTTGATTGCGCGAAACCAGCCTTTACCTTCGACGATCAATTGTTCACGCAGGTTCCCGATGCATGTTACAAGATCGAAAGGACCTGGACAGTCGTTGACTGGTGTGCTTTTGACCTGGGTTACAGAAACTGGGAATGGACATACAAGCAGATCATCAAGGTGACAGATACAGTCGCCCCTGTGCTAAATTGTGATAAAGTGCTCTTCTGCGATGAAGAAGCCTACATAGATCAGGGACAATGTGTTGGTACAATTTCATTCTCACCTGACGTGGAAGATGAATGTACTCCATTTGACGACCTGGATATACGTTACAAACTGGATCTTTTCAGTACAGGAACGTTTGGACCATGGCAGATCGGCAAGATCATCGAGGGAGATTACCCTGTTGGACAACACGTGGTTCTTTGGGAGGTCTCTGACGGTTGTGGTAATGTCTCAAGATGTGAACAGGAGTTTGAGATCAAGGATTGCAAGGCTCCGACGCCATATTGTCGAACAGGGATCGTCACTGTGCTCATGGAGGGTACCGGTCAGATAACTATATGGGCGTCTGATTTTGACATCGGAAGTTTTGATAACTGTACAGATACCTCTGATCTGAAGTTCTCTTTCAGTGAGGATACAACGGATATATACAGAACTTACAATTGCGATACGTTGAATGGAGAACTGTCGGTGATCAAGACGGTCAGGATGTACGTGACAGACGAATGTGGTAATCAGGATTACTGTGAAACCACGATTGAGATCCAGGATAATGATAAGTGTTTAGGTAGTTTGCTGGCTGACATCAGCGGCACTGTCACTGATGAAAGAAATATTCCTATACGGGATCTTGAGGTGCAACTCATCTCTCCCCAGGACAATAGCGTCATCAAAACAACGACTACGGATGCTCAGGGTAATTACACGCTGAGCGTTATCAAGGGTGAAGCCTATATCGTTGCGCCATTCTGGGATGAAGATCATATGAATGGTGTGAGTACCAGAGACCTGACGATGATCCAGCGAGAATTGCTTGGTAAGGATCTGCTGCCTTCGGCTTATAAGCGAATTGCCGCAGATGCTAATTATACTCAAAGCATGAGCGCTGGCGATATAGCAGAGATCAGGAAGCTGATCCTCGGAAGGTATGCCAAATTCCCGAGAAACCGTTCATGGAGGTTTATGCCTGCCGACCATGTTATGTCGGATGTCATGAATCCTTGGGGTGTTCCTGAAACCGTGAGCTTCCCGTTCATAGACCAGGATCATTCGGACATAGACTTTATCGGTATGAAGACAGGGGATGTCGACAATAGTGCCGAACTAAGTGGACTGAACAATAATACCACAAGGTATAAGGATATCTACACGATGAAATATGAGATCACTGATCTGGGACAGGATCGATTCCAGGTAGATATCTATGCTGATCCTAATAAAGAATTAACGGGTATGCAGGCAACCATTGAGTTTGATACACCTGTAGAACTTTTAGAGATCACATCCGGAGAGATGGAGGTGGCCCGTCAAAACTTCAGTGACCACCTTGCTCAGGAAGGTAAGCTGACATTCTCCTGGACGAGTATGGAAGGCGAGTTTGACCTTCAGACAGATCGACTGTTATCGCTTGTCATTGGAGGTGGAATTTCCGGGATTGATGAGATATCAGTAACCTCTTCGGTCACACCGGCTGAGGCTTATGATCAAAATGACGAAGTGATGAGCATTGCGACTCAGAAGGTTTCGAATGAAGATCAATCGATATTTGAACTAAGGCAGAATGTGCCAAACCCATTCAAGGGATCGACTTCGATATCATTCTTATTGCCTCAAGCTGAGAATTTCACTCTTACATTCTATGATCCATCCGGCAGGATGGTCAAGAAGATCGAAGGATATGGCAGCAGAGGCGAAAATGAGGTGTTGATATCAGAATCCGACTTTTCCTCTCAGGTGGGAGGAGTGATATTCTACCAGCTCGATACGAGAGAACAGTCGGCTACAAGAAAATTGATAATGCTAAAGTAAGATAGGTCTAACCGTTTAAAATCTTTGAGGCTGTCACGAACCGTGGCAGCCTCTTTTTCATTCTGACCATATTATATATCGGTTTTCTAGTTAGATACTATTATTATTTCACACTACACTCTTTGCAAAAAATTTAATATGTAAACAACTTTAAATGAGGGCACTTCATATGGGGTAAAAAAATATTAAAATTATTTTTATATATAAATATTCCTTATATATTTGCCAGTGGAGATGACTATGTTGTCTTCAGATCCCATCCTAAAGATCTGACATCCAACAGTAATGGTATAGAACTGAGCGAACTGTCTATTGCCAGTATGGTGATTGACATGAATCATTCGTAATTAATAATCATAGCTCAGAATGAGAAAACCATTACTTACACAGACTTTCTCTTTTCTAGCGTGTAATCACAATCCTCAAAAGATCTGTCGTTCTACGCTTGCATTTTTCGGTATTGCCTTCATATCCTTATTGCCGATCCAGGTCATCGGTCAATGCCAGACAAACTCTGGTCAGATAGAGGGTATGATCTTCAATGACCATAACTATGACGGACAGCAGACACCTGGAGAACAGGGTACAGATCTTGTCAAGGTCCATGCTTATGATAAGACTGGGCAACTCGTTGCAGAAGTACAACCTGACAACGATGGCAGTTACATCATTGATGGCCTAACTGATGGAGACACTTACCGTATAAATATAGAGTTACCGGTCTACCTGAAGTCTTCTCTCAAGGGATCGGATAATCTGACGGCTACAGGCTTTGTGGAGGCGCCTCATTGCGGGGTCAACTTTGCGGTGGCTAATCCAGTGGATTATTGTCAATCGCCCAATCCTGATGTTGCTGTCACCTGCTTTGTCAGAGGGGGCACAGGTGTCAATGATGACATGCCAACTGTGGTATACGCACCGTATCTTTTCAATCAAAACAGTGCTATATCCAAGATCGCTAAAAAGGGTGAGACAGGTTCTGTCTTTGGGACAGCGTGGAAGGCTTCGACTCAAGAACTGTTTCTCGCTTCTTTTGTGAAGCAAGATGCCTTTTTAAAGGATGGTCTTGGTGCAATTTATGTTGCCAAACGATCTCAGGGTCAGTTTACGACTCAACTTTGGGCAAAACTGGGAGATCTGGGGATCGATGCTGGACAGTCGAATACAAATAATGCTGAAAACTGTGATTACGGAGCCCAGGTAGGCAAGATAGGGATCGGAGGTATAGAACTTTCCCATGATGAAAGCCTGTTGTTCGTTGTTAATTTGTGGAGCAAGAGCGTAGTCGTCATTGATGCGAATGACCCTGACCCGTCTACAACAATGGAAATCCCCTTTCCAATGGTTAACTGCCAGGGTGGACAACTAAGACCTTTTGCCGTAAGACATCATGAGGGCCAGATCTATATTTCTGCCACTTGCGATGCTTCGGATTCAAGAACTTCAGCAGATCATAAAATAGCGGTCTTTACCCTCGATTATGACACCAAGTCATTCACTCATATTTTTTCTACGAGTTTTACGAGAAAATACTGGCAGGATAGCCCTCCTGACAATAGTACGGTCTCACACTGGCTGACGGATATAGAATTTACCGATCAGGGTCACATGATCCTCGGTATTGCCGACCGCCAATCTCACAGATTTTGCGATGCCACACCACTGGCCGGACAATATCCGGACATCTTAATGGCCTGGAATGACAACGGTACATGGAAACTTGAAAATAATGGTAAGGTAGGGTCGCTGACAGGATCAGGAGTAGGAAATGGTCAGGGTCCGGGCGGCGGTGAGTTCTTTGGAGAGGATTATTGGATACTTGGTCCGAATTACCACCCGGAGATAGCTACGGGAGCCGTATTCGTTCTTCCCGGGTCGGATGAGGTGGTCAGTACTGTTTTTGATCCGATATACAGCACTTCATCTGGTGGGTTTCATAGATATAGCACTATTAATGGTAAAAAGACAGCGGCGATAGAGCTCTATACAAATAATAACAATGTTGCATTTGGAAAAGGGTCAGGCCTGGGTAATGTGATCGATATGTGTGATCCGGCTCCTGTGCAAATCGGGAATTTGGTTTGGATGGATGAAAATAAAAATGGCATTCAGGATCCTGGTGAAGAAGTTGTTGAAGGGCTGGAGATCAGCCTTGTTAATACGAATTGTGAGGCAGTAGAGGTCACTACAACGGGATCGAAAGGAGAGTATTATTTTGATACTGGATTGGATTATCATTCGTCCTACTATGTAGTGATAACTGATCCCAGGTACGATGTGTCATCTGAAAGACTGGTTATCGATGGTGAAGAGCTTACAGCGACAATTGCAAATTCGGGCAACGGGATCTTCCAAAACGAGAATGACAGTGATGGCACATTGATCTCAGGAAATGGATGTCAGTTGCTGGACGGACATTTAGCCATCGAAGTACAGACCAGTGGCCCGGGATACGTTAATCACAGTTTTGATCTTGGACTTACAACTGAGGAGGTCATTATACAACAACCTGATACCTTTGATCTGGCCCTGATGAAGGAAGTGGTAGGGAATGATCCTGTGAAGCTCGGTCAAATGGTCGATTATGAAATTACAGTCTTCAATCAGGGGCAAGTCGCTGCAAGTGAGATCCAGATAGTGGAATACCTTCCCGCGGGGCTTGAATTCTCTGCGATTCTCAATCCGGGATGGATCTATCAAAATGGTGAGTTGACCTTTACCCACATGGGCATAGTTGATCCGGGATCATCAATTAAGGTGAATATTACACTTCAGATCACCGAAGCTGCAGATCTTGACGATTATATCAATTATTCGGAGATCTCTTCAGCCCTTGATGCGAATGGCGATCCTGTTCAGGATATAGATTCAAAACCAGACATGATCGTGTCAAATGACAAGGGCGGTGAACCTAACGGTCCTACCGACAACTTATATGACGATGATGGTACCATTGATGAGGATGATCATGATCCGGCGATGGTTAAAATATTTGACCTGGCTCTTATTAAAACAACGGATTTCAACCAAACGATCAAGATCGGTGATGAGATAGAATTTGAGATCGAAGTATTCAATCAGGGCCAGATACCTGCTACGGAGATCGAAATTGTAGATTACCTTCCGCAAGGATTAACCTTAAGCGCTAATGATAACAACGGTTGGTCCCTCGTGCAGCAGGGAGTGATCTCAACGATACCTGGAATGGTCAATCCCGGTGAATCAATTACAAAGTCCATACTGCTGGAGGTCACAGGAGACGCTCAGCCTGGTCAGGTGATCAACTTTGCTGAAATATCTGCCGCAAGAGATGATCAGGGTCAGGATATGTCGGCATTTGATTTCGATTCCTCACCTGACAAAGAGGTGGATAATGACATTGGAGGAGAGCCGAATGGCCCTACAGACAATGTTTATAATGACAACGGCCTGATCGACGAGGACGATCATGATCCGGCCAAATTGCAGATCTATGATCTTGCGCTTATAAAATCTGTCGATAAGGTCAATGTTACGTCAACAGATGAAGATATTACCTTTCATTTCGAGATAATCAATCAGGGTGAAATAGCGACGGATAGAGTCGATATAGTAGATCATATACCAAATGGTTATTCATTTAGTGCCAACGACAACCCCAACTGGCTCAAGGTGAATTCGGAGATGCTCAGAGCTGCTCTCACGTCTTCATTGGAGCCAGGAGAGCGGGCCGTCATACCTTTGGTTTTAAGACTTTCGAATGACGGTCTTGGCAAGGAATTGATCAATTACGGCGAGATCGCATCGTCAGTGGATGCATTTAACGGCCAGGGTCGCGATTTTGATTCTACGTCTGACCTCGACAAGGACAATGATGCTGGTGGACAGGTCAATACCGCAACGGATAATATGATCAATGGCAATGGCGTGACGGATGAAGATGACCATGATCCTGCCGTCATACAGGGTGTTGAACCAATGCTTGTAGATGTTTCCCTCACCAAGACGGTGAACACAACGCATGTAGTGGCTGGTGAAGAGGTTGGTTTTACCTTCGAAATTACTAATGAAGAGGAAACAGCCATAGGTGAGATCCGGATAGTGGATTACCTGCCATTCTTTTTGGAAAATATTGATCCTGAATGGACTCTTAGCCCTAATGGGCTTTATATCTACAAGGACCTCAGGGCTGGCGATGGACTTCCACAGGAAGGCCTAATGAATGGCGAAATCGTTACCACGACTCTACAAACAAGAATATTGGATGGGATACCCCCAGGACCGATCCTCAACACAGCAGAAATAGCAAGGCTAGAGCCTTATTCTCAGAATGTGGTTGCTTTCCACGATGTGGACTCCCAGCCGGATGATGATCCGAACAATGACCGTTCCAACAATCCCAAAGAAGTCATAGGTGGGGCAGGCAATGATAATCGGCCAATTGAAGATGACAGGGCGGCTGATGAGGTTGTTGTCTGTCAGATCGAACGGACTAATATCTGTACTTGCCTCAACAATGAGTCGAATGAAAATAACGGCCAGTTTCTAGAAACTGTCGTTGTGACTTCAGCGTCAGGAGAAACATGGTATGTGCAGGAAGCCAATGATATATACCGCGACAACAGTCCGAATCCGCCCTCACCGCCAATACCTTTCGATAATGGCGATATGCTGACGGAGAATACCTTGGGCGGCGGCATCAGTACATATAGCATATCCGGTGTTTTTGAAGAAGGCACAGAATGGTATATGATCGTAAGAAATAATTTTGATGCTATCCATTCTATCCAGGGTGGACAGGAATGCGAATATGAGCATCCTGCCATTATCGGAGCGAATTCCGTTTGTATAAATGGCATCGAGGAATATGAGATAATACCTGCCAGACAAGGGGCCGTCTATGACTGGAATCTTGGGAGTGGTGGATCGTTTATAAGCGGCACGTCTGGACCACGCGTAAAAGTGCAGTGGGATGATGCCGTCAGTGGTCCCCACAGACTTACTGCTGAGGAGATATCGCCGGATAACTGCACGGCACCAGCAACAATGGAAGTAGAGATCGGAGACCAATTTGTCTATAGCGTAAGTTGTGTGCAGGAGGCTCAGATTTCCCTCGGTAATAATTGTGTTTCCAGAGTCACACCGCAGATGCTTCTGACTGGTGGGCCATATGATTATGAGGCTTTTAATGTCATGTTATCTGATGAACACGGCCATCCGATCCCGGACGCCACCTTGACCCACGAACATATCGGAAAGCGAATCATGGCCAAAGTGATCAATGCCTGTACCGGCAATTCATGCTGGGCATGGCTGACAGTTGAAGACAAAATTGGTCCGGAGATCATATGTTTTAATGATACGGTGATCTGTGCAAGTATGGGGAAATATCCATTTCCTGTTGCTATAGATGCTTGCGATCCTGATCCTACCGTCAGATTACTCAATGAGTCTACCGAACCGATAGATTGTGATCCGGAGTTTATCAAACGCGTAACAAGAAGATACATAGCTGAAGATCAATGGGGTAATGTCTCGGATACATGCGTACAGGAGATCATGCTGCGGCGAATAAATACGGACAGCATAGATTATCCGGATACATTCAGTATTGCTAATGGTAACCCGTTGATCTGCAACTCATTCAAGGCTGACAGCAATGGTCTTCCTTTACCGGAGGTTACCGGTGTTCCGATGTACGGCGATATCAGCCTTTGGCCGGAAGAGTTTTATTGCAGCATTGGCGTTGACTATGAAGATATTGAGCTGCACCGGGTAGGATGTGTCAGAAAGTTCGTGAGAGAGTGGAAGATCGTTGAATGGTACTGTACCAGTGGATTCAACCTGATCAGGTATCCGCAGTACATAGAGATTACTGACACCGTTGCCCCGGAGGTAGTGTGTCCCGATATAGAATACATTGTGACCAATACAAGAAGTTGTGACGCTGATGTATGGCTGGATCTACCGGAGGTTACTGACAATTGCTCTGATTCTTTCCGGATCGACCTTACCTATCCGGGTGGATTTATAAAGAATTACAAAGGAGGGAAGATCACACTACCTGTTGATACGAATTTGATCAAATTCCGTGTCTACGACGAGTGTTTCAATGTCGATAGTTGTGAATTCGAGGTCATAGTTCAGGATAATACACCTCCTGTAGCGATCTGTGACCAGTTTACCACGGTTGGGCTCACCGATACGGGTATCGCATATATCTATGCCCGCACCTTCGATGACGGTTCATATGACAACTGCAAATTGAAAACAATGGAGGTGAAGCGTATGGACGAAGGCCTCAACTGTGGGGTCGTCGCTGATACTTTCGGCCCCTACGTCGAGTTCTGCTGTGAAGATGCGGGACAAGATGTTATGGTGATCTTCAGGGTGACGGATAAATCAGGTAATTCCAATACCTGCATGGTTGAAGTGGAAGTTCAGGATAAGATACCACCCCGCATCTACTGTCCACCGAATGATACCATTTCATGTGAATATCATTATGACACAAGTGATCTGAGCGAATTCGGAGCTCCTGTCATTCTTGACAACTGTGAATTCACTCTTGAGGAGAGAGTCGTTGAAAACGTTGATCAATGCAGGGAAGGATATATCGATCGCATCTTCATAGCAAGAGATGAGAATAATGTATCGACCTGTGTGCAGCGCATCTACATAATAAATGAAACGCCATTTACAGAAGACGATATCACATGGCCGCTTGATTTGGATACTACTGAGTGCAGAGAGGGATTCCTGACACCGGATCTGTTACCGGATCCGTATGGATATCCTCGTGTGGAAGAGGACATTTGTGATCTGGTAGGTATCACCTTTACGGATCATACATTCCCATTTGTAGATAATACTGAGGCCTGTTACAAAATACTGCGGAAATGGAAGATCATCAACTGGTGCAGGTTTGATTCCTCAGAATATGATACGTGGACATACGAACAGGTCATCAAGGTACAGAATGAAACGGCGCCTGTGATCACCAGTAGCTGTGATAAGATAGAAAAATGCATTTATGATGATTGTGAATTTGGATTCATAGAGTTGTTCGCAACTGCTACGGACGACTGTACGGACGAGTCGGAACTGAGGTGGGAATATCATGTGGATCTTGATTCCGATGGAATCACAGACTATAGTGATGAAGGATTTGGTCCGAGGATCGATATTGCGCGAGAGTTCAGATTAGGTGAGCATAACGTGCGTTTCGTCTTTGAGGATCAATGCGGAAATAAGACTGTTTGTACACAGTTCTTCGATCTTATCAACTGTAAAGCACCAAGTGCGTATTGCAAGAATGGTATTGTAGTGGACCTGATACCGATGGACCTGGATGGTGATGGAGAATGTGATACAGAAATGGTTGAGATATGGGCCCGGGATCTGGACGCCAACAGTTTTCATCCATGTGATTATCCGCTGACCTATTCAATAGGCAGGGATACCTCTAACAAGTCGATAATATACGATTGCAATGATCTGGGAAGAAGAGAGATTGAGATTTGCGTGACTACGCCAAAGGGCCATCAATCATGCTGCAATACTTTTGTGATTGTCCAGGATAATAACCAGGTGAGTTGTTGTCCGACATCCATAGATAAGGATTGTATTATTCCACCGGCAGATGTTAATCTGACCGATTGTAATACCTCGACGGACCCGGATGATCTGATGAGCTTTCCTATGACCTCCAACTGTGCGGTGGATTCTGTAGTGCGATCTTTCGAAGATGAGGATGGTACCACCGGCGATGTATGTCAAAAGATCATCAGAACGTGGACTGTAGAGCTATATGCAGGTGGAATTGACACGGTATGTCAGTTTACTCACTGCATCGTCATAGATAATGAATTTACGATAAATGATATTATTTGGCCTGCAGATACTTTAATGTTGCAGGATTGTGAGGTGGACCTGGATACCAGCGCTACCGGGGGTACTCCTGTGATCCTGGGAGATTACTGTGATTACGTTACCGTGGACTGGAGTGATGTGGAACTGGTCGACCCTGATCCTGCGTGCAGAACATTCCAAAGGACATGGTCTGTCGTCAATGCCTGTGAAAACAATGAGACTTTCACATTTGAGCAGATCCTGGAATATCGAAATCAGGCCCCTCCGACATTGACGGTTCCCGGTAACATTACCGTCAATTCCGACCCGGGTGTTTGTGAGGCTTTCGTGACATTGCCACCAGTGGAATTTACAGAATGCAACACTGGGGTCATAGTAGTGAATGATCACAATGGCGGGGGTGCAAATGCAAGTGGTGTTTATCCTGTCGGAACAACGGTGGTAACTTTTTCTGCGTCTGATGACTGCAATAATGTTTCTCAGGCAACACTCATAGTTGTCGTTGAGGATAATGAACCACCAACATTAAGATGTCCGGCAAATATGACCTTTGATTGTGGCCAGGATCTGGAAGATCTGGACTTTGGTGATCCGGTGGCAAGTGACAATTGCGATGGTGTAGAGATTTTAATGGATACCATTTTTAATCTGAACAGTTGCAATATTGGAACGATCACGAGAAATGTGATAGCTCAGGATACCAGTGGTAATGGAGCGGTATGTGTCCAGACGATCACGATAGAGAATATGGATCCTTTTGTTGAAGGTGACATTGACTGGCCGGAGGATACTGTAATGCTTTCGGTCTGCGACAGCACAGGACCTGAGTTCACCGGAGAACC
>JAWVZH010000055.1:0-16865 GCA_033722295.1 Saprospiraceae bacterium | reverse complement strand
GAAGATTAGTCGATATCAGCCTGACCACGACCGGATACGAACTTCTGGATGCGATAGACAAGAAATCTTGTGAGTTCGATCTCTGCATGAGTCAGCTTAATGAGAAAGAAGCTGATGTATTGAACACCCTTCTTGACAAGATCAGATCAAACGAATAATCTAATAATGGCCAACATCCTCGAGCTACTCAACAGCAATTTAACTTCTGACGTCATAAATCAATTTTCAGACCGACTGGGTGCAGACAAGCAAAAGACAGAAACAGCTACAGAAGGTGCGGTGAACATTCTGCTTGCAGCTATCAATAAAGAAGCCAGAAAAGGAAAGAATACCGAAGGTTTGATAAACGCTTTACAAAAGGATCATTCCGGGAATATTCTAGATAATATCAACGACTTTGCCCTGGGGAGAACGGACAACCTCGATAGCCGTACCACAAATGGCGCTGGTATTCTCAATCATTTATTGGGATCGAAGAGGGGAAATGCCGTGGAAATGCTCACCAAAACCAGTGGTCTGGACAAAGAACGCTCCGGCTCTCTCCTTGAAATGTTGGCTCCTGTGGTTATGGGAGCTGTCGGGCGGCAGATGACTCAGTCGAATGCTGATCGTGGAGGTCTTATGGATATATTGCAAAGCACGATGAACAGTCGCGTTCAGAACAAGCAAGAACAATCCATGCTTGAAAAATTACTGGATCAGGACAACGATGGTTCCATTCTGGATGACCTGCTGAATATTGGCCTGAGCTTTCTTCGCAGAAAGCGTTAGCGATTCAATCTATCCTGTCTCTTTCCCGATAGTGCCAAAGCAATAAAGATAGGTCACGAATAGGCTCCTCCCCCTCGGTGCTCCGCAGTTCATTGAATGCCTGATTCACACTTACATCTTTAAATCCATGTTCATCTCTCAGATAATGCAGCCCTTTCATGAACTTAAAGGCGTCAAACCAGGTATAAAACAGTCTTTCAAATTGAAGCCGATCTTTAGCCTGTGATCTAAAATGTTCAATACGTTGTTTTGCAAAAGTGGCATTCAGAAAGGGGGTGATCCTGTGATCGAGTCTGTCAAACTTGATTTCCCTCGAATGGTACCATTCCTCTAACGAACTGAAGACATTCTTCAGCAATCGAAAACTTTTAAAGCTGTATGTCTTCAATTTACCACTAACCTGGTATTCCAACATCGCTCTGCCTGTTCCGAAGGGCACCCTGTCAGATGATCTTGCGGAAGGATACACAGTGATCCTTGGAACATATTTAAGCTTATATGCCTTGGCGAACATCTGTAGGAAATAAAAGTCCTCACCTGCCTTTCGCTGATTCATGCCTCCTTGTTGTATATAACCAGATAGCCGACAGGCCATAGCGCTACCGACAGTAAAAAATGCATGAGGATGCCCGGTCCACCGGATAGCAGTCCTGAAATATCTAAGGTGCAATTCATATTGCATGATACCATGCTTATGAGAAGATGAAAGGTCATTCAGGGGGTGTTCGAAATTGAATGAGTAGGCGAAACCATTTTCTTCCGAATTATTTAATATTTGGATCAAATCATGCACATAGTCCGGATCTACACATGTATCACCATCTGTACATGCTATAATACCGTCTGATCTATTGGCCCGGATCAGGCGGCGCATGGCCTCATCCATAACGGTCTTACGGGCATGACCTACACCAGCAACAGAGTCAGGGAGGTCAAATAGTTTGATAACGTGAAGATTTTCGATACTCCTTGCATTCCGCCATTTTGCTATCTCCACAATACTCTTTTCATTTATTGACTTTATCCGGGATGAGGCCGAAGCACCATGATTGAGAATAACGAGAACCTCAAAATTACTTTCTTCTACAACTGTCCCATATATGCTTTCCAATGTATCCAGGATGTGCTGCTCACCACAACTGGGGATCGTCACTATAACCCTTAGCTCGCTCTGAGGGTCCTCACCGACAAATGGCGGATATTTCACGTGCCTTTCGAGATATTTCTTGAATTTTGTTCCTTTAAGCATGATTAGACCTGAAGTACGTACAGCAACTCTCGAAGATATCAACAATGTGGCGTATCTCTTTGACTCATATCGTGTGTTCTACAAACAACCCAGTGATTTAACCGGTGCCAGAAACTTTCTAAAAGACAGGATTAAGCATAATGAATCGGTAATACTAATTGCTGAAACCGAACAAAAGATTGTGGGCTTCACTCAGCTGTATCCGTTGTTTTCTTCGGTTATAATGAAACCTGTATATCTGCTCAATGATCTATATGTTCACCCAGAATATCGTAGAATGGGAATGGCTTCCGCCCTCATTAGAGAGGCCCAAAACCTGGTTATGAAGAATCGGTTTGCCGGCCTCTCACTTGAAACCGAACGATCCAACACTGAGGGCAACTCACTCTATCCCAAAATTGGCTTCTCGTTGGATACAATCCACAATTATTACCACTGGTCTCCCTGAAATGAAACCGCTGCTCATCGAATTACATACTTTTCCGTCCATCGCATACTTTCATGCGATGGTTCATCATAACCTTCTTATTTTGGAGGCAAGCGAAAATTATAATAAGAGAAGCTACAGAAACAAATTTGACCTACTGTCCGATAAAGGCGTTCAAACTTTCAGCATTCCTTTGAAGAAGGGCAAACATGAACAACAGCCCATTCTCGAAACAAAGATCTCCTACGATGAAAATTGGCCTGACCTGCTCAAAAGAACGCTGACCACTTATTATTCGGGAAGTCCTTTCTTTGACCATTACAGCTCCGCATTGTTCAACTTGCTGGATGCTCATATTGAAGATCTCTATGAGTTCAACTTTCTGGCATTGATGGAATTGATGCAGATGGTATCTATAAACATCAGCATAGCATCGAATATTGACTTTCACAGGGCCTCAACACATGTGAATGACCTCAGATATACCCTGCTTCCAAAATCCAGAATTGAACACAAAAGCTATCCTCAGGTGTTTGAAGATAAGACGGGCTTCATTTGCAATTTGAGTATTTTAGATCTGCTCTTTGCATTGGGTCCTGAGACCAAAGAATTTTTAATGAGCACTCATCTCTACTGCAAAAACATTTCCGCATGACGGAACTTATTGATCAAAAAGCCGCTCTTTACCGTGAGAAGCTGCACGGAGTTGCTAACACACTGGTAAAACTCACGGACCGTGTAAATCATGAAGAGTTACATTCTTTGATGATCGATGTAAGGGACAAGATCCACGACCCCTTCATGTTCGTCATTGTAGGAGAGGTCAAGGTAGGAAAGAGTAGTTTCATTAATGCCCTACTCGAAACAGAAGAGGATATCTGCGCTGTAGCTCCGCATCCCATGACAGATATGATCCAGGAGATAGTCTACGGTGAAGAGAAAAAGGAAGAAAAGATCAGCAGATATCTGAAACGCGTAACTCACCCCTCCGATATCTTGCAGCAGATTGCAATCGTTGATACTCCAGGCACTAACACCATTGTGGAGCACCATCAGGAGATCACCGAGCGGTTTATTCCGGTTTCTGACCTGATTGTCTTTGTATTCGAGGCCAAGAACCCTTACAGGCAATCCGCATGGGACTTCTTTGACTTCGTGAAGAAGGACTGGCACAAAAAGGTCATTTTTGTCCTCCAGCAAAAAGACTTGCTGCCGGATGAGGACCTGGAGATAAATAAAAATGGACTTATTGATTTTGCCAGAAAAAAAGGAATAGAGGAACCACGAGTATTTACAGTTTCTGCGTTGCTAGAACAAAAAGAGGGTGATCATGACAGTGGATTCGAAGAATTGAGAACCTACATCTCTTCAAATATTACCGGCGGCAAAGCCCCCATATTAAAGTTATTGAGTCATATCACTACATGCCGGCAAGTCAACCGAAGATTGAGGGATGGGCTTGAGGACAGGCAACGTCAATATGAGTCCGACCTGTCTTTCAGAGATGAGATATCCTCTACACTGGATAAGCATGAACGCATATCACGCAACCAGGTCAACGTTCTGATAGAAAACCTTATTTCGAGTTATGATAATCTTACTTCTGAGACCAGATCAGAATTGAGTGCAGGGTTGGGTTTTTTCAGTGTTCTCAAGAAATCCATGGCATCTATTTTTGATAAAGAACAGGCCGTAAAGCCCTGGCTTGAGAACCTCGCTGAAAATATGGAGATCCGGCTCAATAACAACATGCGGACGAAACTGCAGAGCGGGGTCAGGGATATTTCGGACAGCATTCAACAAATGGCGCAGATCGTAGGCCTGAAGATACAGCAATCTGAGACCATCCTGAAGGGCGATCATGATGTCTTCAGCAATATTGCCGAGAGAAGGGCCAACGTTCTTGCCGAACTACAGGATGCTTTCTCTGATTTCTTGAAAGACAGTGAGAATTTTTATCCCAAGGATATGCTGGCCAGCGGTGATCGGATGGCACCCAATGTGGCCACAGGTACTGGAATTGCCATACTGGGAGCTATCATTGCCGCCATTACCCATGGAATGGTTCTCGATATTACAGGAGGTGTCCTTACAGCTATCGGATTGATCTTCGCAGGTGTGAGCCTTGGCTTCAATAAAAGAAAGATCCTCAGAAGGTACGACGATGAGATCAAAAGAGGCAGAATAAAACTGGAAGACGAAGTCACCGAAAAACTCAACCATTATATCGGATGGATCAAATCGCGGATAGATGAGAACTTCCACAACTTTGATGCACATCTGGAAAGGGAAGAAAATGAGATCACTGAATTGAATCAAGAACACGATGAAATTGAAAGTGGTCTGAATGCGTTTGAAGAAGAAATCAGTAAAGAATATGACATCGAATTTGAATAAGCTATCATTCCTTATACTGCTGTTGAGTATTGTTTCCTGTGGAGAAAGTTCAAGAGGCGATGAAACCTCTGAGACCAGTGAAATGGTCAGGGTTAAGGATGACCACAGCTACGCAGACCTTTCAAAGGTTGCAGTGAAGCATATGCATTTGGACCTGAACTTCGATTTTCCTGAAAGGAGGGTTATGGGCACGGTCACTTACAAACTAACCAGGAATAAGGGTGATGAGCTTGTTCTGGATGTAAAGGATCTCAACATTCACAAGATCTTCATTAAGGACAAGGATCAGGATCGTGGTCTTGATTATAAGATCTCTCCACCAAACGAGATCATGGGCTCGGCCCTCAAGGTGCAGCTTCCAGAAGACACTGACAGTATAAAGATATTTTATAGCACCCAACCAAATTCGGCCGCATTACAATGGCTGACCCCCGAACAGACAGCAGACAAAAGACTTCCTTTTGTTTATACGCAGGGGCAGGCCATTCTCACTCGAACCTGGATACCGTGCCAGGACAGTCCTGGAGCGAGGATCACGTACAGTGCCCAGGTTTCAGTACAGCCCGGAATGCTCGCTCTCATGAGCGCAGAAAACCCCACTGAACTTTCCGAGGATGGAAATTACTCATTCCGGATGGATCAACCTATCCCACCATATCTTATTGCTTTTGCCGCCGGACAATTGGAATTCGTCTCGTTAGGCCCTACCACCGGTGTGTACGCCGAGCAAAGCATGATAGAAAAGGCTGTTTATGAATTTGGTGAAACTCAGGACATGATGCAGGCGGCGGAAGCGCTATACGGCCCCTATCAATGGGAAAGATATGACATTCTTGTCCTTCCTCCTAGCTTCCCTTTCGGTGGCATGGAAAACCCGAGATTGACCTTTGTCACACCCACCATTCTTGCCGGAGACCGTTCCCTGACAGCGCTCATTGCCCACGAACTTGCTCACAGTTGGTCGGGGAACCTGGTGACCAATGCAACATGGAATGATTTCTGGCTTAATGAAGGCTTTACCGTTTATTTTGAGCGAAGAATAATGGAAGCTCTCTACGGTGAAGATTACAAGAATATGTTGGCACTTCTTGGATACCAGGACCTCCAACATGAGGTAAAATCACTGGGAAAACAGAGCAAGGATACTCATCTTAAACTATTCCTTAAGGGACGCGATCCGGATGAAGGCATGACAGATATAGCTTATGAAAAGGGGGCCTATCTTCTGACCCTGCTGGAACAGAAAGTTGGGCGTGAAAAGTTTGATGCCTTTTTAAAGCAATATTTCGAGGATCACAAATTCCAGACGATGACGACTGAAGTCTTTGTTGATTACCTCGATAAGAATCTTGTGCAACCTGAGGGTTTGGATGTCGATCTGGACAAATGGATCTACGGGCCTGGTATTCCAGATGATCTTCCTGTGCCCGAATCCGATAAGTTTAACCAGGTTGATGCCCAGGTCATTGCTATAGCAAAAGGACAGATACCAGATCAGAGTGTAACTGCTCAATGGTCAACCCATGAATGGCTTCACCTACTGCGCCACCTACCCGGGGATTTGAGTTCTCAACGAATGGCTCAGTTAGATGAGACCTATGGCTTCAGCCAAAGTGGCAATTCAGAGATAAGGGCAGCCTGGTTTGAATTGAGCATCAACAACGGTTATGCCGATCGGATCATGCCACAAATAGAGGAATTCCTCGTCGATGTGGGACGCCGAAAGTTTTTAACGCCGATCTATGGCGCCCTGAAAGATAACGGGTATAAGGAGGAAGCTCTAGATATATATTCGAAAGCTCGTGGCAATTATCACAGCGTTTCAAGGAATACAATTGACGAATTGCTTGATGTTTGAAATTTGAGTTATTCCTTAAAATAAATATCTTCGCAGCTTGAAGTACTAAACATTTCGTAGAAAAATATCAATATGAAAAATTATAAAGTCATCGCCCTTGTGGCACTTGTATTTACAACTTTTTCCTGGACACAGGCTCAGCAAGACGATACACCAAAGCGTTTTGATTTTGGTAAGATGTGGACATTCGAAAATCCGCCAAAGGACTGGTTTGTGGAGGCTTACGATTTCCACGCGGATGAGGAGTGGTTCTCAGATGTTAGAAAGTCTGCTCTTCGATTTGCGACCTGGTGTTCGGCAAGCTTTGTCTCTCCTGATGGTCTCATCATGACCAATCATCACTGCTCCAGAAGCGTGGTCGGACCACTGCAAAAAGAAGGAGAAAGTTTTGATGATGAAGGATTTTACGCAGAAACTAGGCAACAGGAAAGAAAGGCAGATGGGCTTTTCGTAGAGCAGCTCCTTATGGTTTCCGATATTACGGACCGTGTACACTCCGTGACTCGCAATATCAGCAATCCTGATAGACAGGGTGAGGTAAGAGATTCCATACTTGCGATTATTCAAGCTGAGTTCTCAGAGAAAGACAGTTGGAAAGATCTCAGGTTGCAGGTAGTGACCTACTATAGCGGAGGAAAGTATTCTCTGTATGGATATAAAAAATATGATGATATCCGTCTGGTCATGATACCAGAACTACAACTCGGATTTTATGGTGGTGATCCGGACAACTTTACTTATCCACGATATAATTTGGATTGTACATTTTGGAGAGCTTATGACGAAAATGGAGATCCCGTGAACTCCTCCGCCAATTACTACAGATTCAACACCGATGGAGTCCATGAAAATGAGCCCGTTTTTGTAGTCGGCAATCCCGGAAGGACAGAGAGATATAGAACTGTTGCGCAACTGGAATATGATCGTGACATCAGATATCCGGTTACTCTCGAATACCTGAAGAACAGACATGAGATACTTTCTGAGCAATACCAGAAGAATCCTGATAATGACCAGTTGTTAAATCAGATATTCAGTCTCGGAAATACCATAAAGGCATATACCGGCATTCTCAATGGCCTTCAGGACAACCACTTTTTCGGAAGAAAAATCAAAATGGAGAAGAGTATACGGGATGTCACAAAAGATGAGTCGCCATGGGAAAACCTGGAAGGTTCTTATGAGATGTTGAGCAAACATGGCGCTGCTGTTACCTTACTGGGTCCGGGCCCGCTTAAGGGTGCAGCGGTAAATCTCATGCATGAAATATATGCTTATCAGGAAGCCTTGACTTCTGAGGAAGCAAATGAAGAAACTCTTGAGGAAATGAGAGCCTCAATAAGAGACCAATCTGGAAACCTCGATGATCCTTTACAAAAGAAATACTTCAAAACCTTCCTGCAAGAGATAAGTAAGTTCAGCCCGGATAACAACGACTTTTCAAGTCCGATACTCGAAGGCCGAAGTCCCAAGAAGGCGGCTATGGAAATAATGGACGAGACATGGTTCAACAAGGAGAAAAAGCTGGATAAGATCCTCAATTTGAATTCCAAGAAATTCATGAAATGTGATGACCCTTTGATCGAGGCCGCCAGGGAGATCGTCCCTACATTTAATGAGGCCGTCCGGGCCTTCCGAGGCACTTCGGCTACCCGTGATTCATATGAACAGGAAGTAGCCAACGCTGTATTCAAGGTAAAAGGCACTGATCTTCCACCAGATGCGACATTTACTTTAAGGATCGCCGATGGTGTTGTCAAAGGCTATGAATACAATGGCACTGTAGCTCCTATCAAAACAACATATTTTGGCATGTACGATCGACACTACTCCAACGATAAGGAGTTTCCCTGGTCACTCCCTGAGAAATGGGATGATCCTTCGCTTGACCTTTTAAAGTCCCCGCTGAATTTTGTCTCTACAAATGATATCATCGGAGGGAATTCCGGAAGTGCGATTATCAACAGAGCCAAAGAAGCAGTTGGTCTGATTTTCGACGGTAATATCGAATCCTTACCTGGAAATTTCATCTTCGATGAAGAACATAATCGCTCTGTGTCTGTGCATGCCGGTGGCATAGTAGCCGCGTTGAAGCATGTTTATAGCGCAGATCGCCTGGTTGAGGAATTGACAGGCATGAACGAATAAAAAATATTGATCGTTTTAAAGCGAGGCACCGGATTTCACTTCGTATGGAATGAAATTTGGTGCTTTTTTATTGTTAATAAAAATATCATGACCAGATACATAAGACCATTCATTTTTATTTCGGCGCTTTTTATCATTGCCGGGTGTAACAACCGAAAGGAGATCTCTGACCTTTTTGAAATGGAAGGATGCTCAGGCCCCTGTTATCAAAGGATGCCGTGTGAAGGAGAAAAGATCGTTCTGGAAATTGAATTAACAGGATCGAATGTGCTCCAGAACGGTCAAATGTTCTTTGTCCGTGATGAAACGGATGTCAGTAAGACCATAAAGGTGGAATTTGACCAGTCTGTACCAGTAGAGGTACAAAATCAGATGACACAGAATGTGGGCAAAACAGCGGTTATCAACGGCCATATTGAAGGTTATGACCTTCTAAATCCAGAATCATGCCGCCGAGCACATCTTATATATGTCAGCAGTGCTGAAGATCTTCAGTTTGAATAGTATCAGCGCAATAAAAGGATTTGACCCTTGTTTTCTATAAGCTCACCTCTTGGAGTGAGATATTGGTATTGCATAATATAGACATCCTCTTCGACCGCCCGGCCTGATCCTGCAGTACCATCCCAACCATCGGATACTTCAGTACTCTTGAATATCAGCTCACCGTACCTGTTGTAGATTTCCAGATTATAGGCTTTAAGACCGTCCGGTGATCCAACCGGTTTGAAAAGATCATTTTGCCCGTCACCATTTGGAGTAAATGCATTAGGAAAATATAATGAATTGAAGGGTACGACATCAACCGATCTGGTCAATGTATCGGCACAGCCGAAGCGGTCCACCACGATCAACCGAACCTGATTCATACCCGTGTCCGTAAAGGTGTAAGTGAACGTAGAGTCGTAGTAGATGGCGTAATTCTCCAACAACCACTCCCTGCCTGTACTATTGACAGAAATGTCTGTGATCATGATTGTTGGATCTAGTGAGGACACCTGGTTATCAGAGAGCTCAAACAAAGCCTCAGGCGGTGAGAAGACAGCAACGACATTTTCGAATGACCTCTCTGCAAAGCATCCTATCGGAGATGTAACTTCGAGTTTTAACCCAAAATGGCCAGTATCTGAAAAGGTATATGAAGGAGTCAATCCCATCGCTTCTCCCCCATCACTGAAGATCCACCTTATATCATATTCTTCGTCCACCGGATATGATAGGTTTTGAAAATTCACCTCGAGTGGGGCGCATCCTGCACGAACGGAAGGATCAATGATAAGCACCTCAGGAGCTGGTTGCCAGGCGATCAACTTTTGTATCGTGTCCCGGCATCCAAAATCATCCTCTATGATCAACTTCACCGGATATTCTCCGGGGTATTCATATTTGATCACCGGATGCTGAACAGTATCTGACAATCTGGCTGAAAAATCCCAACCCCATTTGGAAATGGCACTACCCAGAACATAACTCTTATCCTGAAACTCTATAGGTCCTGCATCACATGTGTCAAACTCAGCGATAAATCCTGCCTTTATATCCTCGATCACTCTTACCAAAAATGATGCGGTATCGGTACATGGAGTTCCGGGATTCACTATGAGGCTTCCCGAATATTCACCCCCTTCAGGGAAGGTGATTGAAGGGTTCCATGCAGGATCGAGATATAAAGAATCTCCCACATCCATCCTCCAAATAACCGAATCGATCTTTCCTGCACTTCGATTCTGAATATCAACAGTTAATCCCTCACACCATTTAATTATTCTCTCATCATTTTTCCCGATCTCATCAGCCTCAACACCGGCAGAGAAATTTGGTGTACAACTTGAAACATTGAATTGAAAGTCCCTTCTTATCGTGCTCAGAAGCTGTCCGTTCCTATATTCTTTCATACAGACCCCAACGACAAATTGCCCTTGAATGAGAGGTTTCCCCGTGATCATCCCCGTCGTCCTGTCTATCTTCATATTTCCGTTATAGCCCAAAGGTTGGTTGGTCGTGAATTGAGGCGCTCTGAAAGTAACAGTGCCATAAGGCGGTGGACAATCCGGGTTCGGGTTTGGAGTATCACAACCATTACCACCAAAATTCCTTCCACCTCCAATAAGAGGGGCGCAGAATTCATAGACAATGACATCTCCTTCAGCATCAGTAGCACCGTGATCAAACAACAGTTCTTCGTCAACGCAAATGACAGTCGGTGGAAAATTCTTGAATACCGGACTATTATTACATCGCTGTTGGGCAAGGGGTGTAATTTCAACAGTAAAAGTAGCACCGATCTCTGAGGGAGAATATATATTGCTTATTGACCGGTTCCGGCAGCATCTCTGCCAGACGAGGTGATAACTCTCCGCCGATATATCCAGTTCAACTTCGTAAGTATACAACGCCTTGTGAACGCAGACATTGGGTGGTATAGTCAGACATGGATACGTTGGGGGTTCTATATCAACAGGCCCTGAATATGGACTCATCACAACAGCCATTTGGGTATATGGGGCACTATTACCACGGAAAATGGTGAGATGAGCAAGATTATCAAAATAAGCTGCGTTTCTCGCCTGACAGTCGCGATATAATTCGAGATAAACCCTGAATACTCTCTTATTGGTTCTGGGATCATTATTCTTGAATCCAAGGCACTCATAATACATGTCTCCACCAATGATGTGATTGGCGCGTATGGCTTGTGGCAGGGAGAACATTGTCACCAGGAACGAGAAATAGAAAAGTGCTTTCAGTGTGATGATATACTTTTGTTTCACTCTCACAGGTTTCCAAGATATTACTATTGCCTAAATTAACGATTCAGATCAATATAGCCGAGTTATGAAACCATTAGCGGAAAGAATGCGCCCCGACAAACTGGACGATTATGTCGGTCAAAGACATATAATGGACCGCGAAGCTTCTCTGTATCAGGCCATTGACAACAACAAGGTCCATTCAATGATACTTTGGGGTCCACCGGGCACTGGCAAGACCACTCTTGCTCGAATAATTGCCAATGAATCCGAAAGAGCCTTCCATACTCTCTCCGCCGTGAGTTCAGGAGTCAAGGACGTGCGGGATGTCATCGCTAAGGCGCGCCGACAGCATTTCTTTGACCAACCCGGTCCTATTGTGTTCATTGATGAGATACATCGTTTCAACAAAGCACAACAAGATTCTTTGCTAGGAGCTGTTGAGGATGGCACTATTATCCTCATTGGGGCAACAACAGAGAATCCCAGCTTTGAAGTCATCTCGGCCTTGCTCAGCCGTTGTCAGGTGTATATACTCAAGTCCCTGAGTCAGGATGATCTAAGAACTCTAGCAGAGAGAGCCTTGACGGAAGATGAGTTTTTGAAGGAGAAAGAATTTAAGATCGAAGAGTTCGAAGCTTTAGCCTACTTCTCTGGAGGTGACGCCAGACGGCTGCTCAATATGATAGAACTGGTCACGGCCAGTCTTCCTGAGGGTTCTGGAATCACAAATGAGATCGTTGAAGAAAAAGCGCCCACATTAATGCGCCGATATGACAAATCAGGTGATCAACATTATGATATGGCAAGCGCAATGATCAAATCTATCAGGGGCTCTGCTCCTGATGCGGCTTTATATTGGATGGCCAGGATGTTAGATGGCGGTGAAGATATCAAGTTTATCGCTCGACGCCTTGTGATAAGTGCCGCTGAAGATATCGGACTTGCTAACCCTAATGCTCTCCTATTGGCCAATAGTTGTTTCCAGGCTGTAAATGTGATAGGCATGCCTGAGGCTAGAATCGTGCTTTCTCAAACGATAATCTACCTCGCAACATCTCCCAAAAGTAACTCGGCCTATCTTGCGATAGATATGGCTATGGATGAGATTAAGAGGTCAGGAAACCTTCCGGTACCTCTTCACTTGAGGAATGCGCCGACCGAATTGATGAAGGATCTGGAATACGGCAAAGGGTATCAGTATCCTCATGATTTTCCAGGCAACTTTATTGATCAACCCTATTTGCCTGATCAGGTATCCGGAAAGAAATTCTATTCTCCTTCGGATAATTCAACTGAATCGAGAATTAAAACGTTCTTAGACAGTAAATGGGATAAAACACCCAAATAGTTAAATTCGTAGATATAAAACCTGACCTATGTTCGATACCACGATGACTGAAAATCTATCGATGATAAAAGAAAGCGCAAGGCAATTTGCGCTTAAGAAGATCAAGCCCAATGTCATGAAGTGGGATGAAGAGCAATATTTCCCAGTGGAGACGATGAGGGAAATGGGTCAACAAGGCTTTCTGGGAGTTCTTGTCCCTGAAGAGTACGGCGGAGCGGGACTTGGATATCAGGCATATATCACCGTTATCGAAGAAATTTCAAAGGTCTGCGGATCGATAGGATTATCCGTAGCGGCACATAATTCGCTTTGTACTGGTCATATCATGACCTTTGGAAATGAGGAGCAAAAAAAGAAATACCTTCCCAAATTGGCTTCCGGCGAATGGATCGGAGCCTGGGGGCTTACTGAGCCCAATACCGGAAGTGATGCAGGCCGCATGAAATGTACGGCCGAAAAAGATGGCGACCATTATGTCATCAACGGCACAAAGAACTGGATCACACATGGAAGATCCGGTGAGGTGGCAGTTGTTATCGTGCGCACTGGCGAATTACTTGACAGCCACGGCATGACCGCCTTTATAGTAGAACGAGGAACGCCCGGTTTCAGTGGTGGCAAAAAAGAAGATAAGCTCGGTATGAGAGCCAGTGAAACGGCCGAAATGATCTTTGATAACTGCCGTATTCATAAGAGCCAAATGTTAGGAGAAGAGGGAGATGGTTTCATTCAGGCAATGAAAGTTTTGGACGGAGGCAGGATATCTATAGCTGCACTCTCACTGGGAATAGCCAAAGGGGCCTACGAGGCATCGGTCGCCTATTCCAAAGAAAGAGAGCAATTCGGCAAGCCCATTGCAAAATTTCAGGGTATTTCTTTTAAACTGGCAGATATGGCGAGCAAGATCGAGGCCTCCGAGATGTTGACACGCAAAGCGGGATACCTCAAGGATCAGGGAGAGTACGTAACTAAACCGTCTGCAATGGCCAAGTACTTTGCGTCTGAAACGGCTGTCGATGTCAGTACAGAAGCCGTTCAGATATTCGGAGGATATGGCTATACTAAGGAGTATCCCGTTGAAAAGTTTTATCGCGACTCTAAACTTTGTACGATCGGAGAAGGCACAAGCGAAATACAAAAACTGGTGATCTCAAGAGAGGCCCTTAAAGGCAAGTAGTACATCCTTTATACTACTGAACATCGGTTCTTTTTTCAAGGCCTTTTTAAATGAGGTCCATTCAGCTTTGGTAATATCCTCATTGGTCTGAGGAACGAGTTTCCTGTCCTCCCTGGCCTCCATAGGATACCAGTGATTGATCTTCAACGCTCGTGTGCCGTTCCTCTTACGGAATACATAGCGAGTGACGATGAGCTTGCTGTAAACCCTTTTGATCTTTACTGCTGTTTCCTCCTCTACTTCCCGGACAGCCGTCTGTTTCTTTTTCTCTCCTTTCTCAATTTTTCCTTTTGGCAGATCCCAGAGCCCGCGTCTTTTGATCATGACAACTTTATCACTTGACAAAGACCCGATCACACCTCCGCAGGCAATGATGTTAGGAAACAATTTTCTAAAGTCATTGTAAAGCGATTTCACCTTTTCAGAGGTACGGATTACCAATCCATCCTGCCCGCTCTTTTCGAGCGTATCAATAGCCTGAAGCAAGAGCTTGGAGTTGCCTTTATAAGTCAATCTCAGGTATTGTTGTGGATATTGTTCATCAATAAGGTCTTCCGATTTCTTGTCAGTAAGATACAATGGAAGTTCATTGATGTAGATTTTGTAAATTCGCCGCTCTAATTCTTTCCCCATATGGTTCTTTCCAAGTTGGTTGCGCAAAAGTTGCTCGAAATTAAGGCAATTAAATTGAGTCCCCAAAGTCCATTTACCTGGGCGAGTGGATGGAAGTCACCGATCTATTGCGATAACCGCCTGACATTGAGCTATCCTGAGATCAGGAAAATAATAAGAAATGGACTTACGGAAATAGCTGGACAGTATCGTCCCTTTGAGTCGGTGGTTGGAGTAGCAACGGCTGGCATTGCGCATGGTCTTATGCTTGCAGAATCCCTGGACATGCCATTTGCATATGTAAGATCCAAACCCAAGGGCCACGGCAGACAAAATCTCATAGAAGGACATGTGCAGGAGGGAACCAAAGCTGTTGTGGTAGAGGACCTCATATCTACTGGGGGCAGCTTAATACGAGCTGTGGAAGCACTTCGGGATAGTGGCGTTGAAGTCGTTGGTGCACTCGCCATATTTACTTACGATTTCGATATTTCCCGTTCTAATTTGAAACAGGCAGGAGTACCATTCTCTACATTATCCACTTATAACGACTTATTGGAGGAGGCGGTCAATCTTTCGTATATTGCCGAATCTGAATTGGACACCTTGAAAGAATGGAGAAAGTCTCCCGATAAATGGCAACCGATTTCTTGAATTTTCATCGCAAACATCAATGAGTATAATTAAAGCTTCGAGTGAGCAATTCCTTGAAAGATATTTAAATAATGCTTCTCCTACCGGGTTTGAAGCAGAAGGCCAAAAAATGTGGCTTGATTATATCAAGCCTTACATTGATGAATGGCATCTGGATAATTATGGAACGCTTTACGCTGTGATCAATCCCGGAAAGGATTACAAGGTCGTTATTGAAGGACACTCTGACGAGATCTCCTGGTTCGTAAATTATATATCCGATGACGGTTACATCAGTGTGATCAGAAATGGGGGCTCAGATCAGGTGATAGCTCCTTCAAAGCGTGTGAACATCCATACCGAGAATGGTCTTGTGAGAGGCATATTTGGATGGCCAGCTATTCACACAAGAAAGGGTAAGGATGCGAATTCAGCACCCAGCCTGGAGAACATCTTTATAGATATTGGCGCCAAGGATAAGGACGAAGCAGAAAAAATGGGTGTCCATGTAGGTTGTGTGATCACCTATGACGATACATTCGAGATCATCAATGACAAGTATTATGTTGGCAGAGCGCTTGACAATAGAGCAGGTGGTTTCTGCATAGCTGAGGTAGCCCGACTGCTAAAAGAAAATAAGAACTCCCTACCCTATTCACTCTATATCGTGAACTCGGTACAGGAGGAAATTGGCCTCAAAGGTGCTGAAATGATAGCAGAAACGATTAAACCGAATATTGCGATCGTGACAGATGTGACTCATGATACGTCCACACCTATGATCAAGTCCAAGGTTCATGGAGATGTGAAATGTGGCGATGGCCCAACCTTGTGTTATGCCCCGGCGGTTCATACAAAACTGCTGGAAATGATCATTACAACGGCCAGGGATAATGAGATCCCCTTCCAACGGACAGCCTCTTCCCGGAGTACAGGTACGGACACCGATGCTTTTGCATATTCCAATGGTGGTGTACCCTCAGCTCTCATCTCGCTACCGTTGCGGTATATGCATACAACCGTAGAAATGGCACATAAGGAAGACGTAGAGAATGTCATCAAATTGATATATCAAACACTGCTGAGGATAGAAGCGGGACAAAGCTTTAAATATTTTTAGTCTGCTCAGTCGGAGTTCTCCAGCTTTTTTTTTGACCGGAAGTCTCAGATGACCTGATCGTTAGGCAACGAATTCAAGTTCGGGCCTTTCAAGCCGATCTATGGCAAATTCAGTTCCGTTCGTTTACTTTAAGTCTGACAGGGTGCACTACTATATCCTAATGCAATATCCCCTATCTTAACACATGTGAAGAATAAGAAAGTCAAGGACGTCCTCGACTGGTTATTGTACTCCAACATTTTTATAGCGATCTGTGCGGTATGCATGGTCGTAGTGTCACGTCGGTTTTATCCCGGTCATGAAGTTATACCAGTGGCTTATGAATGGTGTATTTTCATGGGCACTCTTTCCTTATATGCTTTTCACAGATAT
>JAWVZH010000054.1:0-17094 GCA_033722295.1 Saprospiraceae bacterium | reverse complement strand
TTGATGATCGCAAATTCAGAATTCATCCCCGCACTTATTGGCAGAATCTGGAGATCAGCTCACCTCAACAGCTTTCGGTAGATGAAGATTACTATGTTGCAGTTATGAAGTTGTGAGAAAGGAGGGGTGCTTAGGGTCGAGCGTCAAATGTTAAAGTGACCCCGTTAAAGTGACCCCGGGGGTCGTTTTAACATTTTCTTAACACATCAACAACCCACTGATGAGCTCTACTTTAAAGTAACACATTGATTAATAGTCATTTATAGTAATTCTTACATTTCAATAATCTGCAATTCTAAACCAACCCCGGGGGTCGTTTTAACATCTTTTCCCTTCAACACCCGCCAATCACTCTTCCTTTACTGGATGATTCTGCATCCCTGCCCTTTTTCTCATCCGACGGACAACGATAGGATGGGCTATGACGACACCTAATATCGCGACAACGCCGATATAAAATTTGGGACTCAATTCCTGGTGTTCATTTAATAGTAAAATGGCAAGAAGAATGCCATAAACAGGCTCTAGATTGATCACCAGATTACTCGCAAACGCGGAAAGATGCTGAAGGGCCTGGAGGGCCAAAATGAATGCAAGTGTCGTACAAAGCAAAGCAAGGATGATCAGATAGAACCAGTCCATCTCAGACGGCCAGGATACCTCAAGAATATCATATGTGAGAAGCAGAGGAGCGATCAGTGTTAGGAAGATCCACGCACCCGTCATCTCCAGAAATGTTATCGTATAAGTATGGGCTCGATCGATGTATTTTTTATTCAAACTTGCGAAAATTGCCGCCAGTAATGCAGAAAGAAGCCCCACCCAGACGCCTGCCAGCATAGAGGTATCAAGATTTTGTACGATCAACGCCATTCCCGGTATTACGAGCAAGCCAAATATCAAGTCCAGTCTCTGAAACGATTGACGGAGAAAAATGGGCTCTACAATAGCCGTGAAGAATGAAGCTGTGGCCATGCATATCAAAGTCACAGAGGCATTACTGTATTTGATGGCACCGTAAAAACACAGCCAGTGAAGGGCAACAATGGCGCCTATACCCAGGAAAAGCAAGATCTCCTGTCTGCTGAGACGTCTTATCGACCGTGCTCCCCGAACAACCAATAACAGACTAACCGCCGTAATTCCAACACGCCACCAGACAATTTCCAAAGCAGTGATCTTTATCAGAGCACCCAGGATAGCAGTAAACCCAAACAGGAATACCGCAGAGTGCAGCCTTAGATAGGCAATTAAGGACTCCCTTCCATTCATCTGTCAAATGAAATCAAAAGTTGTGTATTATTCATTCTATCCTGTATAGAATCGATCACAAATTATGAAGCGATTTATCAATAACTTGCAGAAAAAAGGACTATGACTCTCAATGTAGGAGATATCGCTCCTGAATTCAACCTCTACGACTCAGACAAGAACAAGGTCAGCCTGTCCGAATCGAAGGGACAGACTCGACTGTTGCTCTTCTTTCCTCTGGCATTTACCAGTGTTTGCACGGACGAATTGTGTGGCGTCAGGGATGACATCGGGTTTTATCGTGACCATAATGTCCATGTCATGGCCATCTCTGTGGATTCCCTTTTCACTCTTGCAAAGTTCAAGGAGGAGATCAAGATCGACTTCCCCTTAATCAGTGATTTTAACAAGGAAACAAGTCTCAATTATGACAGTCTGCACCAGTCCTTTGCCTATGAGATGAAAGGAGTTTCTAAACGTTCCGTCTATATAATTGACAAGATCGGAACAATTCGGTATGTTGAGATTCTTGAAAATCCATCAGAAGTGCCTAATTTTGAAGCCATCAAAGAAGTGATAGCTTCATTGAAATAAGATCGACCAACCAAAATGAAAACTGGAATGTTAGAAGACGCTTGGGCTGAGCAATTAGAAGAAGTATTGCTGGAAGAGATTGAAGAAGATGTAGAATCCGGCAAGGACACACAACTCATAGTTTATAATGATGATTTCAATACCTTCGACTGGGTGATCGAATCATTTGTAGAGATATGCAGACACACCGTCGAACAGGCTGAGCAACTTTCACTGATCGTTCACTTCAAAGGAAAAGCGACTGTCAAAACAGGACCACTCGGTGTGGTCAGGCCCATGAAAGAGGCTTTGATAGATCGCGGCATCTCTGCTGTTATCGAAAACTGATACTGGATGATCTGGGCACTCCCCGACGATCAGGTCATCCTTCCACATCCTTTTACTGCTGAATCCGAGGGCATACTGGCTGTCGGGGGACAACTGACTCCCCAAATCTTATTACTGGCCTATAGATTCGGGATATTCCCATGGTACAGCCCGGGGGATCCCCGAGCATGGTGGTTCACACATCCCAGATCCGTACTCTTCCCATCCGAGATTCATATCACGAAGAGTATGAATCGCTTTCGCAGAAAAAGCGATTGGAGGGTCTCAATTGATAAATCTTTTGATCAGGTCATAGCAGCATGTAGGGAGGTCTCTAGATCTGATCAGGAAACAACCTGGATCCAGGAGGACATAACAGAGGTTTTTATCGAATTACATAAATTGGGCTATGCTCACAGCATCGAGGTCTGGGACGGCAATGAACTGGTCGGAGGTCTCTATGGCATGGCAATCGGAAAGGTCTTCTATGGTGAATCCATGTTTACCTACAAGTCCAATGCTTCTAAAATGGCCCTCATCTACCTCTGTGAGTTATTAGAAAAAAGAGGGTTCTATCTTATCGATTGTCAACAAGAGACAGATCATCTCAACTCTATGGGCGCACACAATATCTCCGCCGAGATGTTCATGACTCATCTCCGTCGAAATATTCTCTGGTGCCTCGAGAAAGGAGATCATTTATTTAATGAATGATCGGGGATGTGCAAGCTTTTAACCATAAACCCATTACTAATCTCACCTCATCAATAGCGCGGCCCATATGATCGACTTGCTCAGTCCTGCACGGCGAATACCCTTTTCAAAAGATCGGAGGTACGACGCGATACATCTGTTCTAATGGCCCGCTCCTCTTTTTCAACCATATCGAATAAAGCAAATAAAGCCTTTTGAGTGACATAATCGTCGAGTTCGGGATTTTGCTTCTTTACAAAAGGGATCTTGTTGTAGGCGTTGACACCACTGGCCCAATAGTCGAGCGCACCATTCTCGTTGAGGGCATTGACGATCACAGGCTTGAATTCATCGTACAAAGGCTGATACGTCGTCTTGTGTAGATAGTCAGTAGCTGCGTCATCTTGTCCTAACAAGATATCCATAGCATCTCGAAAGGTCATCTGTTTGATCGCGGAAACAAAAATTGGTTTGGCCTTTTTTGCGGCATCTTCTGCGGCCCGGTTGATCTTCAGGATGGCTTTTTCTTCAAAATCCGAAAAACCCGGGATCACACGCAGTTTATCAATAATAGGCTGTGCTTCCTCGGGAAGAAGGATCTTGTAAATCTCGTGTTTATAATATCCATCTAGCGACGACAGTCGTTCTGCACCTTCTGAAATACCTTTTTCCAGGGCGGCCTTCAGACCTTGTCCAGCTTCCTTCTGACTTATACTCTTCTGTTGACCCAGTACATTATTAAGAACATCCTGGATCTGGGATGTCGAACAGGTCACCATAGATAATCCAGCAAGTATTGTGAGTAGATAAGATCTCATGATTCTCTTTTTTACAATAAACGCATTTTATGCTATCTGCAATGTTATGGAAATGATAAAGTTGAGATGCTGGACTTGAAACCTCCTGAATTCAGTACTTCACATAATAATGTCTTCTCGTTATCCACCAGACTTGAAAGTCACTGCGACACCATTATGCTTGCCGCCTAGTTGAGGCCACTTGTGGACAGTCACCTCCACATATGTAATATCCGGATGTAAGTTTTCCACCTTCTTTTGTATCCTGTAAGCCATGGATTCGATGAGTACAATGCCGTCTTCCAAGACTTCTCGTACAATAGGCCGTACTTTGGTGTAATCCACTGTATGGTCTATATCTTCCTGCTCGATAAAGGCTTTACCTGACATCCCAATGACGACATCCACCTCGACTTCCTGGGTGATTTTTCGTTCAGTCTCATAATAGCCTCCCTTGAAAGGCAATCTCAAACCTTTTACTTTTATTTCAAACATGTTGGATTATTCTGAGTTAACCATGAAAAGGTTGTTTTTGTCTACCGGACATCCAGCCTTAAACCTTCATCTTTCAACCTTAAACCTTCATCAAAACATTACTTTTGCCAAAACTCTAAAATAATGTCTACAGATAAATTCCAGTCTCATGATTACTTCGCAGTAGATGAGTTGCTTTCCCAAGATCATCTGCTGGCCCGTGAATCCGTCAGGGAATGGGTAAAATCAGAGGTGAGTCCCATCATTGAGGAGTATGCTGAGAAGGCTGAATGCCCACAACATCTTTTCAAAGGCCTGGCTGAGATCGGTGCTTACGGCCCCAGCTTGCCCGTGGAGTATGGTGGCGGCGGAATGGATGAAACGGCCTATGGGGTCATCATGCAAGAACTCGAAAGAGGCGACAGCGGGGTGCGCTCAATGGCCTCGGTTCAGGGATCCCTGGTGATGTATCCCATATATCGCTATGCTTCTGAAGATGTCAAGAAAAAATATTTACCAAAACTCGGCTCGGGTGAATTTATAGGATGTTTTGGGTTGACCGAACCGGATCATGGGTCTAATCCCGGAGGCATGACTACCAATATTGTAGATGATGGTGATCACGTCATTCTCAATGGAGCTAAAATGTGGATCACGAATTCGCCGGTTGCAGATCTGGCAGTTGTCTGGGCAAAAGATGAAGAGGGCAAGATCCGTGGCCTGGTAGTGGAATCTGGAAGCAAAGGGTTTTCAGCACCTGAGATCAAGGGAAAATGGTCTCTAAGGGCGTCTATCACAGGTGAACTGGTATTTGAGGATGTAAGAGTACCAAAATCACAGGTTTTTCCAGAGGTCAAGGGACTTCGAGGTCCATTGTCCTGCCTGACGAAAGCCAGATACGGTATCGCCTGGGGAGCTGTGGGTGCTGCCATGGACTGTTATGACAGTGCCTTGAGATATTCTCTCGAAAGGGAGCAATTCGGCCGTCCCATAGGTGGTTTTCAGTTGACCCAAAAGAAATTGGCAGAGATGATCACCGAGATCACCAAGGCCCAACTACTGGCCTGGAGGCTGGGTCAACTGGCTGACAGTGACAAGGTCACGCCGGCCCAGGTTTCCATGGCTAAAAGGAACAACGTACTTATGGCCCTGGAAGTCGCGAGAGAGGCTCGCCAGATCCACGGTGGCATGGGGATCACCAACGAATATCCCATCATGCGTCACATGATGAATCTGGAGACTGTGCTGACTTATGAAGGCACTCATGATATACACCTGTTGATAACCGGTCAGGATGTCACGGGACTGAATGCATTCACCTAGTCAGTGATATGTTAATAAAATAATAATAACCGTATCTTTAAGAATAGAAGCCCTGTGAAAAGCTTTTATAGTGTGAAAATCAGCTTTAAGGCAAGTTATGAGATGTAGAGTTGTACTCAGTGGTTTTTTCCTCGTTGTATTTTTCTTGAAAATCGCCTGTGGACAATCCAAGATCGAGCTCCAGAACCCCTCGTTCGAAGGACCACCGCATCAAGGTGATCTTCCTATGAACTATATCAGCAGCGTGACACCCTTCAATCCGATCCCCGACTGGACGGATTGCGGATTCAAACAAGAAACGCCACCTGATCTCCATGGAGATTCTACTGGATTTTTTGGTGTGGTCCGGGCACCCCAGCACGGCCGGAGTTTTCTCGGAATGGTCGTCCGGTACAACGATACCTGGGAAAGAGTCTCACAAAAACTGCCTGAACCGCTAATCGGTGGCAAATGCTACAAGATAAGCCTCTACCTGGCCAGAGACACATCATATAAAAGCGCAACGAGAGAAAATCAAAGGGTGGAAAAGTCCTTTTCCCAACCCTGCGTACTGAGAATTCATGGAGGAAATGGATATTGTGCTGCCCAGGAGATGCTTTGCGAAACCGTACCTATTAAAAATGTGGATTGGCGAAAGTATGAGTTCATACTAAAACCAAAGGAGAACTGGAATTACATCGAATTCGAAGCCTTTTACAAGACCCCCGTCCTTTTTCCCTATAATGGCAACATCCTGTTGGACAACACCTCCGCTATTGAAGAGATCCCTTGCCCTGAGGGTCCTGTCCAGCCTGCCAAACCCCTTCCGGAAGTCATCGCCGTACAGGAACCAAAACAGGATAATGACATCCAGGTACCTAAGACCACACGTCAAGAAGAAAAAGAAGAACCGCAAACTACAACCGCTACACCTCAACCGGAACCTCCTGTTGTCCAGGCAGATGTCAATACAGAAAAGATTTTGAAAGAGCTGGATGCAAAGGAGATCAGGAAAGGGCAGGTCATACAGATCGAAAAGCTATACTTTGAAGCCGACAAAAGCAACATCAATCCAGAAAGTTATGACGTGTTGAACGAAGTATATGACTTTCTCCAGAAGAATCCGAATGTCTCGGTTGAGATCGGTGGACATACCAACGGACGCCCACCACATCATTTTTGTGATTCTTTATCCACAGCCAGGGCAGAGGCCGTAGCGAATTATCTCACTAACAGAGGTATCGATGAAGAGCGTATCGAAGCCAAAGGATACGGCAAGCGAAAGCCTATAGCTTCCAACCGTACCATCATAGGCAGAAAACGAAATCAGCGTGTGGAGATCAAGATACTCAGTGTAGATGGGTAAGCTTCTCACGTGATCATGTGTCTATCCAGGTGAAATGGGACACCTGTTCAACGTCAGGATGAAAACTCCGCGCTACCGGACATTTGATCGCTATCCTTTCCAGCAGAGCCCTCTCATCTTCTGAGAATTGTCCTTTTAGTGTCAGCCGCACTTCTACCTTTTCCATCCATCGAGGATTGGATGCCATATACTTGAATACTTCTGCAGTGCTGCCTTTCAGATCGCCTTCCATCTTGTTGGCTCTAATACCCATGACCGTAAGCATACAGGTGGCCAGGGAGGTCGCCATCATATCGGTAGGGCTGAACTTCATACCCTTACCATGATTATCGGTAGGGGCATCATTCTGGATCTTCGATCCGGAGCGTATGTGTGTGGCCTCAGACCTCAGATCGCCATGGTAGCTGACGGTGGCGGTGGGTGGTTTATTACTCTTCTTCATTGTGGCTTCTTCTTTTGGCATAATGTCGGTCATAAGCGCGGATCACCTGCTTGACCAACCTGTGTCTGACCACATCTTCGGCTCCCAACTCAATGACACCTATGCCGTCCAGATCTCCCAGAAGCCTGAGTGCAAGTGGCAGGCCACTTTGGTTATGACCGGGAAGATCGATCTGGCTCATATCCCCAGTCACGATACATTTGGCTGAGGGACCAAGACGGGTTAAGAACATTTTGATCTGCACGGAAGTACAATTCTGCGCTTCGTCCAGGATAACGTAAGCATTATCGAGAGTTCTTCCTCGCATAAAAGCCAGAGGAGCGACCTCGATGATCCGATGCTCCATAAAATACCTTAATTTATCCATTGGGATCATATCATCCAGGGCATCATACAACGGACGCAGATAGGGGTCAACCTTTTCCTTCATATCACCAGGTAAGAAACCCAGACTTTCTCCGGCTTCCACTGCAGGTCTGGTCAAGATGATCTTCTTGACCAGCTTATTCTTCATTGCCCTGACCGCGAGTGCTACAGCCGTATATGTCTTACCAGTGCCCGCCGGTCCTATCGCAAATAAGACATCGTGCTTCATGGCCAGTTCGACCA
The DNA here is from genome assembly GCA_033722295.1 of Saprospiraceae bacterium. GTDB lineage: Bacteria > Bacteroidota > Bacteroidia > Chitinophagales > Saprospiraceae > JAWVZH01. The sequence continues at coordinate 9,260 of JAWVZH010000054.1, read as the reverse complement.
TGCGCTTTTGATTACGTGTTTTCGCCTTTATCGGCTTGCCTGTCCTGCCATGAACAATCGTCGAGGCTGAAGATTCGACATCCAGACTACTATCAAATGGATTGCTGCCATGAAGCAGGTCCTGAACGATCTGAGGATTTAGTTGCTGATTCTCCCTCAGCAAACGCACCATCATTTCAACCTTACGTTTCGCCTTCTGGGTGCGTTTCTTCTCACCGCTCAAAACTACTTTGCTTCCGCGAGAGGTGATCTGCAATTCCGGGAAGGCCGCTTTTATCAACTCAAGATGTGAATTATTGGCACCGTAGAACTCTATCGGGTCTACCGCGTCAACATTGAGGACAATTTCGCTTTTCGCCAATTATATTAGTATTTTTTATAAATTAAAATTAGCTGATTACCAGTATTTTATTTGGTTTGGTTTTTTAATCAGATTATCTTTATCCCAAAATAATCAATCGATAAGACACTCTTTACTTAAACCGATTAAAGATTCCTAATCACGATCCCATGGCCATTGTAACACTCATCTCCGACTTCGGCAATAAAGATTACTACGTACCGGCTCTCAAGGGCAATCTACTTTCCTCTATACCGGAGGTCCGCATCGTGGATATTACCAATGAGATCGAACCCCATGATATAATAGAGGCCGGATTTATACTCAAAAATACATTCTCCAGCTTTCCAGCAGGAACCATACACATTTGCTATGTCAAGAATCATGAGCCGGACCAACATCTGATCTTTACCAAATATCAGGATCAGTACTTCATCGGTCCTAACAATGGAATTTTCTCTTTGGTTTTCGATGATGATGTCTCATTCTACAAGTTGAAAGATAATGTGTATATGCCCTTCAAGGAACTTGGAGAGTTGATCAGGTCTCTCATTTCCGGCGAGCCTATCGAAAATATCGGCCTGCCCTGCAAGCAGATCAAAGAGAGAATAGGATTATCGCCGATCGTCTATACCGATCAGATCCGGGCTTCTGTGATCCATACGGACCGCTACGGCAACCTGGTTCTGAATGTGACCGGCACCTTGTTCGAAGAAACCAGAAAAGGGAGGAGATTCAAGATCTATTTCAAGCGTCTTGATCCGATAACCAAGATCTCGGAATCATATACTGATGGTAACGTCGGACAACCTATTGCACTGTTCAACTCTTCGGGACATCTTGTCCTGGCGGTCAATATGAGCAATGCATCTGAAGATCTGAACCTCAAAAAAGAAGATATCATCCAAATCCTGTTTGAATAATGATCCATCGCATCGTCAAAATGACCTTCAGGGCTGATGAGGTCTCGCGTTTTTTGGAATTCTTCGATAGCCGGAAATCCAGGATCATCGGCTTCCAGGGCTGTCAAAGTCTTAAATTATTGCAGGATTCACATTCTCCAAATGTTATCTTTACCCTCAGCGTATGGGACGACGAATCGGATCTCGAGTCCTATCGCCGATCTGATCTGTTCAAAGAGACCTGGAAAGTCACAAAATCTATGTTTGAAGAGCGCGCCAGGGCATGGTCGACCAATTGTCTTGCTGAACTGTACTCTGATGATGATTCATCAAATACGAACCCTCACAACAGTTAATGGAACTTTACAGGCCTGAAATATGTCATGTGTTTTATACCGGAATAAGGTGAGTCTTCGTTTATTTACCGCTGATCGTTTATGGCAAAGAATACCGACAAAGAAAGAACCTGGAGCAGCACCATAGTAAGGTGGATGTGGTATATATGGTTGGGGGCTATACTTATAGTAGCCCTTATCTTCCTGGCGCTGTCCTTCAACCTGCCGTCCTTCGAAGAATTGGAGAATCCGGATATCAATCTGGCGAGCATCGTCTACTCAGATGACGGCCGGCCATTTGGCAAGTATTATATTGAGAACCGAGAATCGATAGACTACAAGGATCTGAACCCTCTCCTGGTACAGGCCCTGATCTCGACCGAGGATAGTCGTTATTATACACACAGCGGTATCGATTTTATTGCTCTTGGACGCGTGGTCGGCAAAAGCGTTCTGCTTGGAAGGAGAGAGCAGGGCGGTGGCAGTACTATATCTCAGCAATTGGCGAAACTACTGTTTGACCGACCTGACCTGTGCGGTGGCAAATTGATACGCACCTTGAAGATCGTCGGTGTGAAATTCAAGGAATGGTTGACCGCAACACGATTGGAGAGGAGCTATACCAAGGAAGAGATCATTGCAATGTATCTCAATCAGTTTGACTTCGTCAATGGCGCTCATGGTATTCAGGCAGCATCCCAGATCTACTTCGGCAAAAATCAGGACCAGCTTGATGTCGAAGAAGCCGCAACATTGATCGGAATGCTTAAAAATCCGTCACTTTACAATCCAAATCGCTTTCCCGAAAATGCCAAAACCCGCCGGAATGTGGTATTGAACCGCATGGAGTCCTCGGACCACTTGACAGAACCTCAATGTGATTCTCTCAAGAACCTGGAATTGGACATGAGTAATTTCAAAAGGGATATGCACTCAGAAGGGCCTGCCCCCTATTTCAGAATGGAGTTGACCAAATGGCTAAAAGATCTTCTGACAGATGAGAAATTCAGAAAAACAGACGGATCCAAATACAATATCTACAAGGACGGCCTGAAGGTCTATACGACCATCAATCTCGATATGCAGATACATGCAGAAGAGACTATGTTCGAACACATGAAAAAAGTTCAGGAACGCTTTTTTAGGCACTGGGGAAATCTCGACCCCTGGACCTATCGTGCGGACCGTAGACAAAGGGCCATTCGCAACCAGTCACTCAACAATCGTATCAGAGAATCCGAAAGATATCTCGTGACCTGGCAAAATATTATGGGATCCATCGAGGAGGAGATAAAAGAGCAATACGGCCTGCCTTCATTCAGCGACAACGATATAAAGAACATGCTGAATGAAGAGCGAAGGTCCGGCACTATAAGAAAGCTGGTGGCTTCAAAGTCACTTTCCGAAAGCCGCGCCAAGGCCTACAGGAAGATCATGGACAGCGACCTTTGGGAGGACCTCAAGAAGAAGTGGAACAATTTCGAGGTCAAGATCAAGAAGAGCTTCAACACCAAGCGCAAGATGACGGTCTTCGCTTATAATGAGGCAGGAGAAAAGACCGTAGAAATGACGCCGCTCGACTCCATCAAATATCATCGTAAGATCTTGCAGTGCGGTTCTCTCGGGGTAGAACCACAAACGGGTAAGGTAAAGTTCTGGATCGGCGGCGTCGATCATAAGTACTTCAAATATGATCATGTGCAGTCCCGGAGGCAGGTAGGTTCTACCTTTAAGCCTTTTGTCTACAGCGCGGCAATAGCATTGCAAGGGCTCAGTCCATGTCAGGAATATGTTGATAAGCAATATACCATTCCGGCCAATGATCCCAATTTCGAATTGCCACGTCCGTGGTCGCCCAACAATGCGGATGGCAAGTTTTATGATCAGCCCTATAACCTCTACCACGGATTGCTCTATTCCAAGAATTCCATATCGGTCAGGCTCATGATGGAGCTTGGAAGTGTAGAGCCGGTGATCGGCCTGATCCATAATATGGGAATTGACAGTTCTTTAAAGTATCCCGACGGTTCCTATGTGGTGCCTCGGGTGCCATCCATTGCCCTGGGTTCTGCAGACCTGACCGTAATGGAAATGACTGGAGCCTATACAACATTCGCCAACAATGGAGTATACTCGAAACCGATATTCGTCACACGGATAGAGGATAAGAATGGCAAAATGATTTACAGGTCACACGAAGAACATAAGATAGCACTCAACCCACAATACAACTACGTCATGGTCGATATGCTCAGGAACAATACGGCTACGGGGTTTGGTTTTGAAGGCGTCACTTGCGAGTACGGAGGAAAAACAGGAACGACCAATGATTTCACAGATTGCTGGTTTATGGGCATCACCCCAAATCTTGTTGTGGGCACCTGGGTGGGAGGAGAAGATCCATGGATCCGGTTTCTTGATCTGGCCAACGGACAGGGCTCGATCAATGCCAAACCTTTCTTTGGGCAGTTCATCAAACGCGTTCAGGAAGACAAGGACATCGAAAGCTGGGATGATTTTGCCACATTTCCCAAGCCTCCTGGCGAACTCGAGATCGAACTCGATTGTGAAAAGTACAAGCAAAAAAGATCCGAGCTTGAGATACAAGCGGAAGAAGAGCGTCTCAATCAGCAAGACGAGATCTTTGAGGATGAGCTGGAACTTCAGGACGATCTATTTGAAGAGGGACTTTAACTTTCAACTCCTTTACGATCAAAAAACGCAGGGTACTTTCCCTGATCATGAATTAAGCGCACCATTTTAATGGTGATTGCCATTTTCAGGAATGAAATAACAGACTTGTTGTAGATTTACTCTGAAACAACCACAAAAACAGAACAGATGTATTCTGTAAAAAAAGTACTCTTCTACGGTTTTCTGTCCTGGCTCTTTCCATTTATCGCCGGTTTCTTCCTCTATTCTCTTCACGAATCCAACCGTGTATTCTTTGAAACCCTCATGCCTCTCGTCATTGCTGCGACTGGCGTCGTTCTGGGAGTTCTGTATTTAAAGGGGTCTCCCAACCCCGGAGCAGAAGCTTTCAAGGTGGGGTTGATCTGGATGGTGATCAGCATAGTAATAGACCTGTTCCTGTTCTTGCCTGAGTCGCCCATGCACCTGAGTTTCATGGAATATATCAAGGACATCGGTCTGACCTATATGATATACCCTATTGTGCTGTTGGGACTGGGCAGAGCGAGCGAGTTCAAATCAAGCACCTCTGATCAATAGACTTTTTCTCCCTATCCATGGCATTCAGGGGGCCTGACAGTCAAGAATGGCGAGTAAAAATCCCTAACTTTGCCGTTCATTTCTTTTTATATGAATGGCATGAAACAGTGGATTTCAGGTGTTGTTGCAATATGGATATCATGCATCGTCGCATGCGTACCTGCCGAGAAAGAGGACTTGACGGATATCACTATTGATCTTACTGATTCCATCCAGAGAAAGATCATCACTTACCAGGATCTGCAAATGACCGACAGTCTGGTTGAATGGCTGGACCATGAAGATGCCACATACCGTTTTTTGGCTACCCGAGCTTTTGGATCTATTACAGAACACGAGAAAGCAGATGTCCTGATCGAAAGGCTTGGTGACGAGATAGAGGAAGTAAGAATAGCTGCGGCATATGCTCTCGGACAGACAGGAAAGGAAGAAATGAGCGGGGCGCTGATCGAAAATTTTGACAATCAGGACACGACTCTGACGCACCAGGCATATAATGCGGCTGTACTTGAAGCTATAGGCAAGACTGGTGACAAGGCCACTCTCGACCTTATTGCTTCGGTGACCACTTACAAACCAAAAGATACTCTTCTGCTCGAGGGTCAGGCCTGGGCGATATACCGCTATGCCCTGAGAGGCATCACGAGTGAGACCGGAACAGAACGCATGTCCGAACTGATCAAGGGTTCCATTTTCCCCGGTGATGTAAGATGGATTGCGGCCAATTATTTCATGCGAGCAAAAGACATTGACCTGTCACCTCATTCCGCCATCATCAACAGTGCGTTCAACAATGAAGATGATGTCGATATAAAGATGTGTCTTGCTGTTGCTATGGGTAAATGTGGTACGGAAACCTCGCGTAAAGGACTGGTTGCGGCCATTCGCAATTCTGAACTCGATTATCGCGTACTTTGCAATGCCCTTAGGGGTCTCAAGGCCTACAATCTCACACCTCACTATAGCGATGTTATAGATCTGCTCGATCATAATAATGTATCCGTGGCACAAACCGCTGCCGATCTTATATATACCAATGGTAATACAGAGGAGGCCAATGATTATAAACGACTGGCCAGAGATACGAGCTACCACTGGTCGGTACGCACCAGACTTTACCGGGCGGCGCAAACCCATTTTCCTTTTTATTACAGCCTTTCAAAAGGTGCGATCAACTGGGATCTGACCAATTGGCTCAGAGACACCAAGGATCCCTATCTCTACGGTGCGCTCATACAGGCACTCGCCGAAGACCCAAAAAACTATAACGAAGTATTGCAGGCGATGGATCATGAACATCCATATGTCGCGACCACGGCAGCAGCCAGCTTGAAAGGTATACTGGAGCATCCTGAGTTTGACTATATTTTTTCAACCGGCCGACGGCGTCTACAGTTAATAATGAATCAACGGATCGAAGAGGAAATGCAGGAAGGCGATCCTGGTATTGTTGCCGAACTGAGCCAGATCGTAGGGCATCCCAAACTCGAGATCCCTGGCCGGGAGCCCGATTATGGCTATCTGGATACTGCGCTAATATCCCTTAATCTGCCGGAACATATTGAAACCTACAACATGCTGAAAGCCGCTATTGCCCGTATCAATGGTGAGCCGGAGCCTGAAAAGAGAGTTCCTCTGGTCAATCATCCCATGGATTGGGGCATTTTGGATCAAGTCACCGACAGCACTATAGCCGTGGTCGAAACTACCAGGGGTACCATCATGTTGTCTTTTTATACCAAGAAAGCACCTGCTACAGTGGCCAACTTCATAGACCTTTCAAAAAGAGGATTCTATGATGGCAAGAATTTCCATCGTGTCGTACCGAATTTTGTTATTCAGGGCGGTTGTCCCCGGGGCGATGGATATGGTAGTCTTAATTACACTATTCGAAGTGAACTTCCCGGCTCCTTGCGATATTCGCAATCCGGCATGGTTGGTATGGCCTCAGCGGGTAATCATACGGAATGTACTCAGTGGTTCGTCACTCACTGTGCCACCCCTCACCTTGATGGCAACTATACTATATTTGCGAGAGTTACAGACGGCATGGACGTGGTACACCAGATGGAACAGGGTGACGTGATCCAGTCGATAAAGATCAAGAAGCCATGATCCGGAAAATTGAAAGCATTTAAATGAAAAATACACCCCTAACCACCATTCATGAAGCCCTCGGCGCAAAAATGGCCGGGTTCGCTGGGTATAATATGCCTATAGTCTATACCTCCATCTCAGAGGAACATCACGCCGTACGGTCAAACGCTGGTGTTTTTGACGTGTCGCATATGGGAGAATTCATGGTTCGCGGTCCTGAGTCGCTTGACTTTTTACAAAAGGTGACATCAAATGATGTTTCCCAACTCAAGATCGGGCAGGCTCAGTATTCTTGTCTGCCCAACAAGGATGGAGGAATCGTTGATGACCTTCTGGTATATAGAATGCCGGAAGAACATACTTATATGCTCGTGGTCAATGCTTCAAATATCGATAAGGACTGGCAATGGCTACTCGATAATGTCGACCACGAGGTGCAGTTGGAAAACATCTCGGAGAAGACAGGACTCCTGGCGGTGCAGGGTCCCCATGCAACAGAGCTTCTTCAACCGCTCACCAACATCGATCTTAAGGATATAGGATTCTATCATTTTAAGATAGGCTCCTTTGCAGGTATCGACAATACTATAATTTCAGCTACGGGTTACACGGGATCCGGAGGTTTCGAACTTTATGTTCGGGAGGATAAATTACCCCGGCTCTGGGAAAAATTGATGGAAGGCGGTGATATCCAGCCCGCTGGTCTTGGAGCGCGGGATACCTTGAGGCTCGAAATGGGCTATTGCCTGTACGGCAACGATATTACAGACAAAACTTCACCGATCGAAGCCGGACTCGGTTGGATCACGAAATTGGATAAAGGAGATTTTAATTCCTCGGATATATTTAAAAAGCAAAAGGAAGATGGCGTCTCACGGCGTCTGGCGGGATTCACAACCGAAAAGAGAGTCCCCAGACAGGGCTATGGCATTGAGAATGAGGATGGGGAAGTGATCGGGGAAGTCACCTCAGGCACACAATCCCCCTCGCTCGGTCATCCCATTGGAATGGGATATGTGAAAAAGCCCTATGATAAAAAAGGAACAAGGATCTTTATTACCAGAGGAAGTAAGCGTTTTGAGGCAGAAGTGCGGAGATTGCCATTTTATAAACCTACCACTTAATGGATTACCAGGAAGCATCAGCAAGTTTTATTGAGGCTTGGGGAAAAATGGGCTCCAACTGGGGAGTCTCAAGAACCATGGCGCAAATACATGCCTTACTCCTCATTTCCCCGGAGCCGCTCTCTACAGAAGATATTATGGATGCGCTCAAGGTCAGCCGGGGCAGTACGAGTATGAACCTGCGTGCACTTTTGGACTGGAATCTGATACACAAGGAACTCAAAGCCGGGGACCGGAGGGAGTACTTTGCCGCTGAAAAGGATATCTGGACTGTATTCAAGAATGTCATCAAACAGAGAAAGAAAAAAGAACTGGAACCTATGATCCAGGTCTTGCGTGAACTCTCCCAGACCGAGGATGATGATTATCGTACTGACGAATTCAAAAGAGTCGTTGAGGAGATCCGCCTTTTCTCGGAAAAAGCCGACAAGACCCTCTCTACGGTCACGGAAAGCAAGGCAAGTCAGTTCTTTCGTACGTTCTTAAAGTAATTCCTGTATCAAAGTAAGATAGTACAGATGAGTCCAAACCAGGATCAAGTATGAACCACCTCCATTCGACATCAGTCGATCTTGTACTGCCTTGCTACAATCCCCCACCTCAATGGGCCAGTAATATTGTTGAGAGCTTCAATAAGCTTGAAGAGCTCTTACCACAATGCACCTTGCAACTCATCATCGTCGATGACGGTTCTGATCCCGTGCTTCCGGAAGATCAGATCAATTTTATCAGAGAAAAGATCCCAGGTCTCCGATGGATCAAACAAGTCCCCAATAAAGGTAAAGGCGCTGCACTCCGGCGAGGGGTTATGGCCGGCACATCTTCTTATACAGTGTTTACCGATATCGATTTTCCCTATACGCTTCCAACCACAGCCGGCTTGATAAAAGAGTTATTGAAAGAAAACGCAGATGTGGTAGTAGGTCAGCGTAAAGCGAAGTACTATGAAAAGACACCTTTGATGCGGAAGCTGGTATCAAAGTTCCTGAGACTTTTCAATAGATACATTCTCAGGATCCCGGTCACAGACACCCAATGCGGATTGAAGGGATTCAACAGAAAGGGCCAGCAAGCTTTTTCAGAAACTACGGTCAACAGGTATTTATTCGACCTTGAGTTCCTGATATTGGCAGGCTCCAAAAAGTATGATCTGAGTGTCCGGCCATTCATCGTCGAACTCCGGGAGGGCGTTAATTTCTCCAAACTGAATCTGAAGATCCTTTTCACCGAA
>JAWVZH010000053.1:0-17147 GCA_033722295.1 Saprospiraceae bacterium | reverse complement strand
GATAACGCCATCGTCACTGTCCACCCTACTCCTCAGGCATTTCCAGCCGGGCCTATGGAGATGTGTGATGACGGATCAGGACAGGCCCCGTTTGATCTGACCCAATTGAACAACGTGATCAATGGCGGTTCCGGAGATCAAGTGAATTGGTACAGAAACATCGGCCTGACTAGTCAGATCTCTAACCCCATGAATTTCATTACCGGATCAACCACTGTATTTGCGGTTGTCACCAATGGCCTTTGTGAATCAGAGATCATTGAGGTGGAATTGATCGTTCATATAAAACCTAATGCGTTCTCAACTCAAATAGAAAAATGTGAAGACATTCCCGGCAGTGGGGTGGCCACTTTTGATCTTACAGAATTGAACGATATCATCAATGGAGGCTCAGGAGATCAGGTCACCTATTTTCAGGATCCTGGAGGAACCATCCCGATAAGCTCTCCCCACAGCTCAAGCTCCACTACAATCTATGCGCGGGTATTTGACGGGCAATGTGAATCCGAAATCGTCTCCATCCAATTAATTGTCAATCCATCCCCTGATGGTAATGATCTTGATATCATGGTTTGTGAGGATTTCAGGGGACTGGGCTCGGCTTCAATAGATCTCGACGATTATAAAAATGCAATTGCGGTCGGTGCGGGTCTGAACATCGATTTTTTCGAGGACCCTCAATTCCAACTCGAAATCAGATCGCCATATGAGGCAGATCTTGGCACAACCATCATTTATGCCCGGATCAATAATGGGTCATGCGTTTCCCGACCGATCGAAATAACGATCACTGTCTTCAGAATTCCAGGAATTCGAGAGGGAGAGATCGAGATATGCGAAGACCCTCCTGGCAGTGGATTTGGTCTTTTTGAATTGGACAGTCTGGAAGTTTTCGTCATTGGCAATCAGCAAGGCCTGGATGTACTATGGTATGCCGACAGTTCCGGTTCTGTTCCGCTCAGCAATCCGTATGCAGGAAAAGATACGATTGTCTTTGCTCAATCCACCAATGGTATTTGCGAATCGGAGATTGTTGAAGTGAGACTGGTAACAATCCCCAAACCCATAGCACTGCCTCATCGTGATACTGCTTGTGCAGATCAAACCGGCAAGGCTTTTTTTGATCTCACTCAGTTCGATCACCTTATCGCTGCCGACACATCTTCGGAAGAAGTATTTTACGCATCGGACTCTTTATTCAAGACTCTCGTCAATACCAATTTCCGAACGGATGACACGATCATTTATGCCAGAGTCGAACGTGGTGACTGCGTATCCAAGGCCGTTGAAGTAGTTCTGATTGCCTTGCCTGCACCTATCTTTTCCGGGATCAATGATGTTGTTGCCTGCGATTCCTTCGAATTGGATAGAGTTCCCGGGATCAATCTTTCCGGAAATCAGGCTTATTATACCCAGAGAGACGCACAAGGCGTCAGATATCTTCCAGGTGACTTCCTGAATCGATCTCAAAGAGTCTACTACTTTGACTCCCTTGAAAGTTGCACGGATGAGGACAGTTTTAATCTGACCATTATCAATCATCCTGAAGCCGGTGATTCCAATACAGTTTCAGTATGTGAAGGTGCGGTGGTGGACCTTTCGGGATTTTTGATCGATGCGGATACCGGAGGCATCTTCACCGATCTTGACAGTTCGATGGCGCTCAACGGCAACAACTTTAATACAACCGGATTGAATGACCGATCTTTCCGTTTCAAATACATGTTGGATGGTAAAGGACCTTGTGGACCGGACTCAACTGTCATTACTATAGAGGTGCAACGCACCATACACGCGGGAAGAGATTCTATCCTTACTATTTGTTTGGGAGAAAGCATTGATCTCAATAATTATGTGACCGGTGATCCAGGCGGAATTTTTACAGACCTTGACAACTCAGATGGCCTTAATGGTGCACAATTTTTATCCCTTGACAGTGGACCCGGTACTTTCAGAATTTCGTACGAAGTAGGTGATGGCGTGGTTTGCCCGAAAGATGAAGCAATATTGACAGTGACCATAGAGGACGCCATCGTGATCGAGCACATTCAGGATGTAATAAGGTGTGACTTCTTTGTCCTGCCTCCTATCGACGGCGTCAATACTGATCTCGCCTACTATTTCACCGGTCCGCAGGGAACAGGTAATGAACTGCGTCCAGGAGACACCATCAGGGCTTTTCAGACGATCTATGCCTATGGCAATGAGCCAGGCTATTGTGAAGATGAAGAGTCTTTCATCGTTTGGATCATTCCTTCTTCTCATGTAAATATCGATGAAACACTCTGTTATGAAGATTTCCTCATCGTCAATGGAAACAGGTATGACCGAGACAGGCCGGAGGGCGAGGAGGTGATCAGAAATGGAGCGACCAATGGTTGCGACAGCACAATAGTAGTTGACCTCGAATTCTACCCTCAGGCTGTGGAGACTATCCAGCGTACGTTGTGCCGGGGTCAGTCTGTAACGATCAACGGCACCGTGTACGACCTGAACAATCCTGCAGGACAGGAAATTTTGCTCAAAAGCAGCTTCAGAGGCTGTGATTCCATCATCAACATCGATCTCACTTTCGACGATTTTGCAGTAGGCGAATTGAAGCCTTTGATATGCAAGGGCGACTCGATCACGATCAATGGCCGACAATATTATGAGGGACGGTCGACAGGCAGTGACACCCTATTAGGTCAGGGGCTAGGCGGGTGTGACTCGATCGTGAACATAGAAGTGGCTTTTCACGATCCTGTTTTTCTATTGGATTCCACACTGTGTGAAGGAGAGGCTATTACCATCAACGGCCGCGTGTATGACGCTACTAGACCTTCAGGCACCGAAATACTGGTCGGTCAAAGCTGGTTAGGTTGTGACTCGGTCGTTAACGTCAATCTTTCCTTTGATCAACATGCACAAAACAATATCGACCGAACGCTTTGCTTTGGTGATGCTTTAACTGTAAACGGTACAATATATGATGAAAGCAACCCGTCCGGTGTGGAAGTCATCACGGGAGGTGCCCAAAATGGTTGTGATAGCATCATATCGGTTGACATTGAGTTTCGGGAAACAGTCAATGAATCAGTGACGGGTGAGATCTGTGCTCGCGATACTATAAGGATCAACGGTCAGGATTACCATAGTGGAAAAGTGTCCGGTATGGATACTATAATTGGAGGAAGTCAGGCAGGGTGTGACAGCGTCATCATAGTTGATCTGACAGTTATCGATGATGTAGAGTCAGAAATATCTGATCTGCTTTGCCCCGATGACCAGATCATCATCAATGGATCTACGTATGACATTGATAATCCAGGTGGAATTGAGGTATTTCCGGGTATGGCACAGAATGGCTGCGATTCAGTGGTTTATATTGATCTTCAATTCGAGGATTTTGAAATTTCACCTTCATATCAGAGTCTGGAGATAGAACTTGGGGACAGTGTACAGGTCGATCTGACAGCTAATTTCAATTACGATTCTCTATACTGGAGTCCATCATCAGGACTTTCCTGTACACAATGTTTGAATCCCGTTATAAAAACGACCGAAAACTCGATCTACTCTCTGACAGTGATCAGTGACAATGGGTGTCTCGTTGTTGCTATGGTAGAAGTCCTGGTCGATCAAGACATTGATCTCTTTGTTCCCAACAGTTTTTCACCGAATGGAGATAATCTCAACGACAGGCTGAAACTCTATGTCAAGGAAGGCAAGGTCGAGCAGATCAAGAAATTCAACATCTATTCGCGCTGGGGCGAACTTATCTATTCTGAATCAGGAACAAATCCTGACGATGGCACCCACATCGGTTGGGACGGGACCTTCAACGGAGAACGTTTGAACCCGGGAGTCTACGTTTACCATATCGACGTCACGCTGATCGGTGATCAAAAGGTCAAATTGAACGGCAGCGTTACACTTATAGAATAGCCTCCCTTTTTCTATTCAGCTGCTTACATTTGTAAAAGTGAAATATGTCACTGTCATATTACCATTGGCGATCCGCCATCTTCCCACTTACTATGTACCTGAGGATTTTGAAGATGAATTATACATCGGTCAGCGGGTCGAGGTTCAATTTGGTAAAAAAAAGCGGTATGCCGGACTCATTTACAGTATCGGTAGCAAACATGAAAGTTTGATCAAGCCCAAGCCTATCCTGGCCGTTCTGGACGATCATCCGATACTTTACACCATGCAATTGGATCTTTGGGAATGGATAGCGAAATATTATTGCTGCACACTGGGTGAAGTCATGCAGGCTGCATTACCATCGAGTCTCAAACTGCAGAGTGAAACCATGATCATCCTTAAAGGAGATATTTCACCCGATGAATGGACATTCAACGATGTCGAGAATATCCTGATAGAAGCACTCATTCACAGGAACGAAATATCAGTAGACCAGGCTGACGATCTTATTGAAGGACATCATGTCTATCCTGTCCTAAAGGGTTTGTTGGAAAAAGAGGTTGTCATTGTCAAGGAGAGGCTAAAGGAAAGTACGACCACTAAAACGAGGACCTGGGTCACCCTGTCGGATATTATCGGAGATTCCGAAGAAGCCTTCCTGGAAGCTCTGGAGATCGTGAAGAAGTCAAAACACCAGACCAAAGCTTTGTTGACGTTATACGACCTCAAGCGAAAAGGACCTGTTGAGCGAAAACAACTCCAGAAAAAGGCCAAGGTCGATGTCAATGTTCTTCGGGCATTGGAGAAAAAGGAACTGATCGAAATGGTAGAGATACCATTTTATGAAATGTTCGAAGAGAACGAAGAAAACTTGAGTCCCGGGTTAAGTGAGATCCAGGGAACCGCCCTGGCTGAAATACATCAGGCATTTGATCATAACAATGCCGTATTACTCAACGGTGTTACAGGTAGTGGCAAGACCCATCTCTATATAGAGTGTATAAAGGAAGCCATGAGCCAGGGGAAACAGTCCCTCTTCCTCCTGCCAGAGATCGCCCTGACCACGCAACTGGTCGGCCGGCTAAAAGCGGTGTTCGGAGAGAAAGTCGTCACCTATCATTCAGGGCTGAATGACAGGGAGAGAGCCACGATCTGGGAGGCTGTCTACGACGGGCACCCTATTGTGATGGGGGCGCGTTCTGCCTTGTTTCTACCCTTTCGAGACCTGGATCTGATCATCGTAGATGAAGAACATGACGACTCCTACAAACAGCATGATCCTGCCCCACGATATCAGGCCAGGGATGTCTCCATTTTCCTTCACTCTCAGCTCAAAGCCAAAGTCATACTGGGAAGCGCCACACCAAGTCTGGAATCACGCTGGAACGTCCACGCGAATAAATATGAACAGGTGGATCTTCTTGAGAGACATGGTAAACTCATGTTACCGGAAGTCGAGATCATCGATCTCAAAAAGAGTGCCCGGGACAAACGTCTGACGTCAAACTTTGCAAAGACCGTAATAGAAAATATCCAGCAGACCGTTGAATCCTTCAAGCAGGTCCTGATATTTCAGAATCGTCGTGGATACGCCCCGGTCGCACAGTGTCATACCTGTGGTTGGCATGCGGAATGTCCAAATTGTGATGTCTCTCTGACCTATCACAAGGTATTCAAGAATATAAGATGTCACTATTGTGGGCACCGAGAACCACTCCCCCAGCTCTGTCCTCAATGCGGTAGTCCGCATGTAGATTATAAAGGCTTCGGAACCGAAAGGATAGAGGATGAACTCAAGATCATATTCCCCGAATATCGGATCGCGCGAATGGATTATGATACAGCCGGCGGGAAAAGGGCACGTGAAAAGCTCATCAACCGAATGGAGGAGCAAGAGGTGGATATCCTGGTTGGCACGCAAATGATCACCAAGGGACTGGACTTCGACAATATCGGGCTGGTTGTTGTGGTAAGCTCCGATCAACTTCTATTTTACCCACATTTCCGTACCAATGAGCGGGCCTTTCAGATGTTACAGCAAGTCAGCGGCAGGGCCGGAAGAAAGGAAGAAGGCAGCAAGGTACTCATACAGGGCTTTGACACCCATCATCCAGTATTAAAAGCCATTACTGAAAATACACACGACGAATTCTACTCCAAAGAAATGAACGAGCGTCAAAAATACCTGTATCCTCCATATTTCAGATTAATACAGATCGAAGCCAAACA
Source organism: Saprospiraceae bacterium (assembly GCA_033722295.1). Taxonomy (GTDB): domain Bacteria; phylum Bacteroidota; class Bacteroidia; order Chitinophagales; family Saprospiraceae; genus JAWVZH01. The sequence continues at coordinate 11,009 of JAWVZH010000053.1, read as the reverse complement.
CAAAAAGCCCGAAACCGTCAGGCGCGCTATCGAGTTACTGGCTGGTCACCTTAGACCACGCTGGAAGAACCGCGTGGTCGGCCCTTCTGAGCCCAGTATTGCACGTATCAGGGGATTATATATCAGGCAGATACTAATCAAGATGGAGAAGAACAGTACGGTCATCGCTCAGATCAAGGCGCACTTGCAGGAAAGTATTGACCTGGTACATAAGGAGAAAGGCATGTCCGGGGTACGCTTCAATGTAGATGTGGACCCGTGATCAGGTGACAGAATACATGTGGCAAGTGACAGGTGGCAATTGGCAGAATTATACCGTTATGCCTTAATCAAGTTTTCATGATCGCATGAAGGCAAAAAAAAAGGCTCCCGGATCTCTCCGGAAGCCTGTCTAGTGGCGGAGGCAGGACTTGAACCTGCGACCTTCGGGTTATGAGCCCGACGAGCTACCAACTGCTCCACTCCGCGATATATGTCTTTGACTGGTTTCTTGTAACCAGCTCGTTTTTTGGGTGGGCGAATATACAACATAAATACAGCCTCCAAAGTTTCATGATCATTTTATACGATCACTCAAGTAATTTATCATCTGCCAACCGCAACTGCTTCCTGAAGACTGATTTAGTGGAGCCAGGGGGATTCGAACCCCCGACCTCTTGACTGCCAGTCAAACGCTCTAGCCAACTGAGCTATGGCCCCATTTCAGTGAACAGGATTCAGTGTCAGTTCACAGTTATAATGACAACTCGCATGTTATGTCCCTTCAGCCATAGCGAAGTCGCCTGTCCCGGACCGAAATCACTCCCAGTGATTGAGCGTCGGGAAGCTATGGCCCCATTTCAGTGAACAGGAATCAGTGCCAGTTCACGATATAGGAATTTATTATCTGGTAATCAGACGGCTTTTGCCTGACTAACTATAAACCGGGATGCAAAAATAATGTTCTTTGTGATTCTCGCAACTGGTTTATTGCATCGATTGATGAACTACCCTACTCATGCAATCTCACTATGATATAACTGTACCATTAACACTCAGAATAACAGACCGATCTTTATACCTAAAAAGCTCTCCTCGACCTTTTATAATTGCGGCTGCAGAGCATCAGGCCGGAGATGTGAAGTTTAAGAAGAACCAAAACTTCTGGGTAGCAGAGCGTCCATTGCTATTACTGATTTGCTGTACTTTCTATCTATTCTTTCCAATCATTCCAATGCGAATTAACCATTCTCTTTCTGGTTTGTTAATGCTGCGAATTGTATCTGTTCAATAGCTACATGACACCAATGACCTTATAAACCAAGTGAATAATTAAGAGTTATTATTCCATATCTAATGCAATCCAGAACATTGAGAACAGCGGTCATCTTACTCTCTGATAACTATCAATCTCAGGATTAACAATTGTCATTAATTGTATTCCAATGCCTACATATCTTGTGCTCGAAATCAATAAATACTATGATCAAATATCTAAAATCAATCATCACTATGGTCGCCCTTATTCCTGCGACCCTGCTTTACTCACAATCTATCAATGTCATCGAGGCTGAAATGCATGTCAACGGAACATCATCTTTGCATGACTGGCAATCTGAAGTGACTCAGGTCAAGGTCTCCGGGGAGATCAAGACGGAAAATGGTGAACTTACAGGGATCTCTAATATCAAGGTTGAGGTGCCAGTGATCAGCATTAAGAGCACCAAGGGTTCGGTCATGGACAACAAGACATGGGATGCCTTCAATCATGAAAAGTATCCTACGATCAGGTTCAAGATGACCAATTTGGACAAGCTGACAAAAGAAACTTATGGATACTCCATGAGAGTGAACGGGATACTATCTATGGCAGGTAGTTCCAAGAATATTTCCTTAAAGGTGGAATGTAGCAACATCAATCAAAATGTATTCGAATTCTCGGGCATCCATAAGATCAAAATGACAGAATATGGCATGACCCCACCTACAGCTTTATTTGGTACCCTTAAAACCGGCAACGAAATAAAAATTGATTTTTTAGTCAAAATACAGTCAACCAATTCGTGATAATCACTTAATCTTAAATGTTATGAAAAAAAAGCAATTTGTATTAGCGTTCTTACCCATTTTCGTGGTATTTCTTTCACTAAGTCAGCTAATGGGCCAGACTAAGAAACTACAGTACTGGCGGGCATGGGACAAGAGCGGACTCAATGTATTTGAAGTTCCGAAGGAGGATACTGTTGAATACACAGGACCAAAGGTTCGTGTAGGCGGTAACTATACCCTCCAGTTCCAGGCACTTTCTCACGAAAATGCAGCAGGAGAAAATGGCGCAGAGGATGATGCCGATCCACAAGCCTTATATGAATTAGGCCCTGGGTTTAACCTGGCAACCGCCAACCTTAACCTGGATTTTCAACTCGACAAGGGTGTGAGAATCGCTGTGGAAAACTATATGTCATCTCAGCACCACCCCGAATTCTGGGTAAAAGGAGGTTATATCCAATTCGATAACCTGCCTTTCTTCGGAAATCCTGACTGGTTCGAGGAAGATTTCAGGATCAAAGTGGGCCACTTCATGCCCAACTACGGCGACATGCACTACCGTCGGACTGACAATGCCAACGCAATGTTCAATCCATTGGTAGGTAACACTATAATGGATGCATTCACTACAGAGATCGGCGGAGAACTTCAATACTTTGGTGTTGAAAATTTCGTGATCAGCCTGGGATTGACCAATGGTCTGATCAACGGAAATATCGACGACCTTTCTGACAGTGACGTCAATAAAAATCCATCGATCATTGCCAAACTGGCGTACGACAACCAGATGAACGATGACTTCAGACTGCGACTTTCCGGTTCAGTCTATCTCAACAGTAACTCTGCGAGAAACACGCTTTATGCAGGTGATCGTACAGGATCCAGATATTACCTTGTCCTGGAAGAGAGAGATTCCAGAGCGGGTGCCAGAGGAGATTTTACCTCCGGAAGATGGAGTCCTAACTTTACCAATAGTGTGACATCAATCATGTTCAATCCATTTATCAAGTATAAGGGACTTGAATTCTTTGGATTGTATGAAATTGCCACAGGAGCCAGTTCACCGGAGGCTGATGACAGGTCAGTCAGTCAATTGATGGCCGAGGCACTTTACAGGTTTGGAGCGAATGAGCAATTATACATTGCAGGTAGATATAACGTTCTTAACGGTGAACTCATGACTTCCGAAGATATGACGATAGATCGTCTTCAATTGGGAGTAGGATGGTTCCCTACAAAGAATCTACTTCTGAAATTGGAATACGTGACTCAGAACTATACCGATTTCCCGGAAGGTTCACAATTCGAGGATGGCACCTTCAATGGTATAGTCATTGAAGCGGCTGTAGGGCTATAAGCCACAGTATATGTTTGCATTGCTTAAAAACTGCCCCTTATGAATGGGGCAGTTTTATTTTATCTTAAATATTAATTTAAAGTGAGCTTCTTAATAATATATCTCTTTCCAATACTTATAGATTACGTTAGTCAAAACTCAGAGGCGACGTATACGATCTTACCAGAGTCAACTCTTGCCATTTTCGGAACTTCCAATATCAATGAGTTCAAATGTGAATGCAAAAAGTCATGGGGCTCGTATCCGATCTCGTTTGAGACCAACGAGGATGCAACGTGCCTCTATTTTGAAGAAGTCGGCCTAAGCATCCCTGTTGAGTCCCTCGATTGCCGTCATCCGCAAATCACAAAAGATCTCGCCAAAGCCCTGAAAGCAGATCATCACCCTTACATCCATTTTAGGGTACTTGAAGCGATTCATAAAGACCAGTATGAGGACCTGCCGATAGGTCAATGTATAAGTACAATTATCCATGTGGAAATTGAGATCGGCGGTGTGGTCAATCTGGTCAATCTGGAAGTAGATTGCTACTTCTTGGAGAATAACATGTACCATTTTTCAGCCTTTCAGGAGCTCAATATGTGTGATTTTGAGATAGAACCTCCGACTGCGATGCTTGGATTGATCCAGGTAAATCCGATCATTTTGATCGATATAGACCTCAGAGTCAGATTACATTATTCCTGATAAGTTCCAATAACGAGTGCTTCAATCATACAATAAAAAATGAGGCTTTAAAGTCACCTCAAAGCCTCATTCATAATACAGGTATAACAGTATTTACTATTGCTTCAATACGATGGCATAGTATTGTTGATTTCCTGACCTGATTATAATGGTATAATATCCTCCTTCATAGGGTCGAAGATCTACATACACTTGTTGATCATCAGCCTTCCATCTTTTTACCTCCTGAGCCAAGCCATTTCTGACACTTACTTCATACGCGCTTGTCACTGATTCGGGAAGATCTATTGTGACAATTTCTGTTGTCGGATTGGGATATGGCGTCACACTTTCAAATCCCAGATCCTCCAGACCGGTTTGCATATCCAGAAATAGGTTATCCACTGTCAAGGTTCTACCGAGTTCAGGTATCAACCTGAATGCTTCGTCCGAATCGGCCACCATAAACAAACCAAATGAATCAGGCTGAGCCGGAAGATTTAGTGGTATATCCAGTCTTGTATATTCGTCGGTCTCATACATGAAATCGAACTCGGTCGCAATAGTTTCCAGCTGACCCGACATCGCATTGATCTTGAAGAAGCTGATGGCTACTAAAGCACTGTCAGGTTCCGTAGAGCTGAATTTGTAATCCAGGCTAAAGTTATCAGGCATGAAATCAATGGGCAGAGGACCATTTCCACCATCGAGAGCAGTATTATTGATGGACCCATTCACGGAGTATTGTCCGAATATATAGTTGGGTCTTGTAGAAACTTCTACAGCATATTGTCCCTGAGAGGCATCATCGACCTTCACCGCCGATGGTGGAGATTTGAAGATGATAGAAGCCAAATTCCACGTGAAGAAATTGTCCGGATCCTCCGATTCCAGGAAGGTCCAATTTTCGAATTCATTATTAGGCAATTGTTCAACACCTCCTGTCAGAATGATCTCATCGATCTCCAGCATACTACCCTCCACATTGGATTGACTTGACCTGGCTACGATATTCACTATATCCGGTGCCTGGGTAAACGCCGTAATTGGTACTGACATGGTTACAAAATTGTCCTCTGTTCCTTCCAGGATCATATGGCCAAAAGCCACAAGAGTACCATTTCTTGTAAACTCAATTCTGATCGATGCCATGGCCGAATCAGGCAGATTGTAGCGTACAACCGCCTTTATGGAGTCAGGCTGATCAGTATAAGGCGTACCACCAGCGCCATCCATAAAATAGTTGCCGTTGGTGATCTTACCATCGATGATAGTCGTTTCCAAATGAAGGGCATTACCACTTATCCCCGGAACTTTGACCGCATTGGCCGGGGTGGCCCGGTAAAATTGCTCAATGTTACTCGTTTGATAAATATCCAGGTCTTCATATAAAGGTGTCACTGTCCAGGATTCAAACGAAGCATTTGGTATCTGGCCAAGAAGTATAGTAGAAAAAAATACGAGAGGTAAAATTCTAAATATCATAAATTACTTTTTTAGTTATTCGTTAATCGGTGTCAGCTATTAATATAAGATACGTCCAGATCACGATGAGCTGCCTTATAAGTAAAATTACCTTTTATTCATAAAATGGGTAATGATCCGAAATTGAACCAATACCTCGATTCACTGGTTTTCTAGACATGAAGTCGATAATTTCAATTGGTCTCATATTACTGACATTTACTGCATGTTCGCAAAAAGTGGACAACAAATCGCAAAACGAGGATCCCGATATGGAGATAACACCCGATATGAATACAGATACTGCCACCTTCGGAGCCGGATGCTTTTGGTGCGTGGAAGCCATTTTCCAGGAACTCAAGGGCGTACTAAAAGTGGAAGCTGGTTACTCCGGCGGTCATGTTGAAAATCCGACCTATCGCCAGGTATGTTCGAAAAATACGGGACATGCGGAGGTAACGAGGATCGTCTATGACCCGGATGTGATCTCCTATGAGGAACTGTTGGAAGTTTTCTGGACCACTCATGATCCTACCACACCTAATAGGCAGGGAGCGGATGTGGGGCCGCAATACCGATCCGTAATATTCTATCACGATGACCGTCAGAAGGAGATCGCACTCAAATCAAAAAAAGAAGTAGGACAGCCTTTGTGGGAGGACGAAATCGTTACGGAGATAGCACCTTTGACCAATTATTACGTGGCTGAAGATTATCATCAAAATTATTATTCTCAAAATCCCAACCAGGGATACTGCCGGGTGGTGATCAATCCGAAGGTTCAAAAATTTAGAGAGAAGTTCGCGGATAAATTAAAGGACAGTGAGTAAGGAAAACTACAGGAAATTAACAGAGGAAGAGGCTCGCGTCATCCTCCATAAAGGAACCGAACGGCCTTTCACAGGAGAGTATAACGACAATAAAGAATCAGGCACCTATCACTGTCGCCAGTGCGATGCCCCGTTGTATCGATCCAAGGACAAGTTTGATTCGCGTTGCGGATGGCCAAGTTTTGATGATGAGATCGATGGTGCTGTGAGGCGCGTTCCTGATGCCGATGGTCGACGCACGGAGATCATTTGTGCCAACTGCAACGGTCACCTTGGACATGTGTTTTCAGGGGAAGGATTTACGGACAAGAACACAAGGCATTGTGTAAACTCCATTTCCCTGGTCTTTAGAAAGGATGATTAGAATCCAATGGACCTCTGAAAACCTGTTTATCTCTACTTATTCTTTCCAATTGCCCCATTCCTCCTGGACTTCCCTGATCTTTTTATCCATGAGCATCCGGGTATTTTCCATCAACTCCAGGGGATCATCAGCTTTAATCGGCTCTCCTATCCAAAGATGCATAGCGGTGTGCCATTTGGAGAATTGCTCTATCGACTTCATCCATAAGCCACCACTCGTCCAGTAATCATTGCGATCCTTGTACTCCAGTATAACAGGTATGACGGCTATATTAAGCTCTGATGCTATTTCAAAGGTTCCTTTATAAAACTGCTTGGTCAATGGTTTGTCATTGGTCGTGCCCTCAGGATATACCATGACATTAAATCCTGATTGCAGTACATTCTTTATCCCTTCACGACTCATCTTCCGGCTCGTCTTGTCATCTCGCCGGACAAATATGACTCCCGTTAGTCTGGAACCTGCGCCGATAAGGGGATAGCTCTTGACCTCCGCTTTTGATAAAAAGAAGGCATGAAAATATCTTGCACAGATCACGGGATCTAAAAGGGAGCGGTGATTACATACTATGAGGAAAGGGCCCTGGTGATGTACGGCTTGGCCTTGGATCTTGAGCTTTACTCCATAAATGATCATGGCCAATTGACAAAACAGAGATCTGATCCTGAACCGAGTTTCAAAGGAAAGGGAAAACAGCGCGTTCAAAGGCAGGAATATACTGACGAAGATCAGCAGAGTGAAGATAAAGACCACAATTCTCAGGAGGGCAAGCATTCTTAGCATGCTGAAAATTACAGTTAATACCGGAATTTCTAACTTTGGACATGCAATTTGACTGGCTTCTCTTCGATCTTGATGAGACATTGATGGATTTCAGATCCGCCTCATTCGTTGCGCTGAAAAAAAGCTTTGAAGAATATGACCTCCCTAAGGATAGAAAAACTATCGATACCTACCACAGGGTCAACAGGTCGGTCTGGAAAAAATTCGAGCAAGGCAAGATAGCGGTAGAGACGCTCATAGATCAGCGCATGGAATTGTTTCTCGAGCAACTCTCCGTAGACCATGTACGCCCCTCAGAGCTGAATGACTACTACCTTCATCAACTGGCTCTTAACTCAAGCTACTATCCCGAGACTGAAAATATCCTTGCAAAACTCAAGAAATCACAATATGGGATGGCGATCGTCACCAACGGCCTGACCCGGGTACAAAGATATCGTTGGGAGAACACGTCGTTGCCACATTTCTTCAGTCATATTTTTATCAGTCAGGAGATCGGAAAGCCAAAGCCAAGCTCTCAATTCTTTGATCATGTACACGCCAGTATAAAGCGTCCCCTGCGCCATCGCGTCTTGGTTATTGGGGATAATCCGGACTCAGATATCAAGGGTGCGAATGAATTCGGATACAAAAGCTGTTGGATCAACCGCGGTGATCAATCCAGACTAAAAGTAAAATGTGATTATGAGATCAGTGATCTTCAGGATCTGATAGAACTACTTGACTGACTGAGGGTTTAATCCTGGGTTATGTATGGTATTCCCATTTGATTTATAATTTTGCGCATTCGATGGAGCAAGTAAAAACTGATATCATCATAATAGGCGCGGGGCCTGTAGGATTGTTCGCCGTGTTCGAGGCTGGTTTGCTGAAAATGAGATGCCACCTTGTTGATGCCTTACCCCAGCCTGGCGGTCAGTTATCCGAGATCTACCCTAAAAAGCCCATATATGACATTCCCGGCTACCCCAGCATACTGGCAGGCGAGCTTGTCAATAATCTGATGAAACAGATCGAGCCATTCAATCCATCCTTCACCCTGGGTGAAAGAGTGGAGTCCATAGAAAAGACCAGCGAAAAAGAGTATATGGCGACGACTAACAGAGGCACCAGGATCTCTGCTCCCGTCATCATTATCGCAGGTGGACTGGGAAGCTTTGAACCACGAAAACCACCACTGGACAATCTTGCCGAATTTGAAGATCGCGGGGTGGAATACATCGTCAAGGACCCTCAAAAGTTCAAGGACAAGAGATTGGTGATCGCAGGAGGCGGAGATTCGGCGCTCGACTGGTCCATTGAACTTTCCGGTCTTGCCTCTGAGCTTACTCTAGTGCATAGAAGGGATTCTTTCCGGGGCGCATTGGACAGTGTGGAAAAGGTCAGGGCACTTGCTTCCGAGGGTAAGATCAATTTGATCACGAAGGCTCAGGCAACGGGTTTGATCGGAAATGGACGTCTGGAAGGCGTTGAGATCAGCACGAATGATGGAGAGAGTCTTGAGATCGCTGCCGATTTTTTTATTCCACTTTTCGGATTGACGCCAAGGTTAGGTCCTATTGCCAATTGGGGACTGGAAATAAAAAAGAACGCCATCGTTGTAGATACCGAAGATTATAGCACGAATATCGACGGAATCTATGCCATTGGAGATATCAACACCTATCCGGGAAAACTAAAACTCATTCTCTGTGGATTTCATGAAGGCACCCTGGCTGTGCAGTCCGCATTCAAGTACATCTACCCGGATCAGAAGTTGAGCTTCAAGTACACCACAGTTACGGGCATAAAGGGCATCGATGAGTAAAGAGGAATCGATCACCATTCATATAAAAGACCGACAAGGGCACGAGAAGTCTTATGAGGTCCCACTGGGTATAGACCTCAATGTCATGGAAGTGTGCAAGAGTTATGAATTGCCGGTCGAAGGCACCTGCGGGGGTATGGCCCTATGTGCTTCCTGTCATGTTTACATCCATTCTGACCATGATCTACCAGAACCCAGCGAAGACGAGGAAGACATGCTGGATCAGGCGTTCTTTGTCCACGATAATAGCCGATTGAGTTGTCAGATTCCCATTACAGAGGGGATGGATGGTCTGAGGTTGGAATTGGCGCCTGTGAGTGAGTGAGGGGTGGAGAGGGACTTTTACAACGTCTTACTCTGATCTTCTGCTCACTACTGCAGTTGTAAATGGACGTCTTCGATCTTTTGTACCAACTCATAAACCTGGTCCAACGGCCCCATATAGACAACTTCTTCCGCACAAGCTCCCTGACTAGAGAAAGTGGAATTAACTGAAAAGTCCGATTCACCCGCTGATATAAAACCGATCATTTTACCATTACGCTTCAGAAACACCGGACTCCCACTATTCCCTGCAAAAGCATCAAGTGAAGTATAAAAATAGGGCACGTATGTGCCATATCCTTCTAACAGATCTATGACTTCACCGTATGTACATACCTTGAGCGGTAGGCCAAGAGGATAACCAGCCATAACGAGGGTATCGTTCAATGAAAATTCTCCTGAAACAGCAACATCATTAACGATCCTGTGATCAGGAATAAGCCGGTCAGATTTGAAGGCGATAAAATCGTTCTCATAATAAGTGACTCCCTTTTCGATATCAACGGCTTCAAAAACAAGCGAGTCGGGAATGCTGTCTGAAAAGTTATTCTCACTTTTCATCTGATAGTCAAAAACCCAGTAATAGTTGTCAAAATCATCAATATCAAGGCAATGATTCGCCGTGGCTAGTATACTATCTGATAGCGCAAACCCCGTACATCTGGAAATGGAAGGTTGAAAAATGAAATTCACATTTCCACAAGGTGGCATGCTCACTCCATCAATGAGCAAGCTTGAATTGGCCAGCAGATTGAAACTTTCAAATACATAATATTCACCCGCTTTGGTCAGGGCTGATTTAGGAATTAGGGCCATAGCCTTTCTAGCTATTTGAGAATACAATTCGGCATCATCATCTTCTGTCAATTCATATGGATCGTATCTGTTGTCTTCTCCAACCACCATGAACAGGATCAATCTGGAAGTATCCTCCGGGGATACGAATGATGTCTCCTCCTTTTGGATCGGAATAGTATCCATATTTTGAATCAATTCTTCCCGATCCACTTCCATCCTTAATACGGGATGTTCCCTTAGGGCATTCCTGTCAATAGCGACTTCTGATCTCTTGACCTTGTTGATCTTACGAGTAGTGTGCTTGAGATCCGAAGAGGAAGCTGATAAAGAAGAATTGATCCTGTACTTCACAGATGGTAATCTTTTATCCAAATTGGGCGCTCTAAGGGTTGGTCGTGAAAGTAGAGCTTTATGCTCTCGATCCAGAGCCTTTAGTTTATCGTAGATCCATGAAAGGTCGGCATTCTCTAATTGACGTGCCAAATTAGAGTGCTTATAGGCGTGTTCCAGGGCTCGATTCTTATGTATGTCTTTCTTCTTCCTGTCAGCCTCATTAGTCGCTGAAGATCTGATCTTCCTGATCTCTTC
>JAWVZH010000052.1:0-17354 GCA_033722295.1 Saprospiraceae bacterium | reverse complement strand
TTTGACCGATCATTTACATTTCAGGAGGGAGGATATGATGGCTACGCCTTTTATAGTTATGCACAGTCACCGTTTGCCGTGCCCATGGAATATGTAGATCCAAAGTCCGGCGAATCTTATTATCACATAGATGGCGTTGTGCAAGCTAAAAATTATCCCTTTCGAAAGAAGCGTATCGGCTATCCGTTTGTCAGCTGGCTTGTCTCTGGGTTTGGCTATATACCACTCATTCCTATTTCTCTGGTAATCGTCAATGTCCTGGCTTTTTTCTTTTTGATGTTTTTGATAAAAGAAATTGGTAAGGAATTGAACTGGCCCAGGAAAAATATTTTGTTCCCGCTGCTTTTTGTGGGCGCTTATATCTGTCTGGCACGAGATCTCTCTGACCTGCTCGCCATGACTTTTGCAACTGGATCCATTTACTATATTTTGAGATCACGGCTATGGCCTGCGGTCATCCTGGGTGTATTCGCATTATTTACCAAAGAGAGTGTGGTATTGCTGTTGGCCGTCCCGTTTGCCTGGTATTGGTGGACAGACGATAAAACGCGTGGTTCTAAGGTGAGCACAACTCTGGCTTTGGCCATACCATTTGTGTGTTACGCCCTCTGGAATATATATTTGGGCGTAGAGTCTGCAGAGATCGCAGGATATCGAGATCCCGGAGCTAATTTTTCATGGCCCATTTTCGGCATGATCCAGGGGTTTACCAATTCTGAATCGACGATATCCCTACTGCTGGCCGTCTTACTGACCACAGGGATATACGCTCTGGCTCTAGAAGCCATGCTAATCGCCACACATAAGAACTTTCATTGGAAATGGAACATTACCTCGATGCTGGCCGTGCTTTTCATTCTTCATTTCGTGGTTTCCCTTTGCTTTTCCTACAAGATATATGAAGACTTCTGGTCACTCGGCAGGAATCTTTTACCACTGCAGGTCTCTTCTTATCTTTTCATCATGACGACCACAGGCCGTATCTCCAGGATCAATACCGTGTTCTCGTTAGTAGTTTTCGCAGTCTTCTATATTTGGATGATATTGATACCATGACAAAAAAGAGTAAGAGTCATAATCAATTGCTTCACGAGGTTGGGGCTATTTGGGATAAACTTGGCCGGGAATCCCCGCATTGGGCCGTTCTTACGGATGAGCGATTTGCAGATCCTGATGGTGTAGATGAGGATCTATTCTTCAAAACAGGCCAAAGAAGCATCTCTGAATTCAGGTCGGAATGTGAAAGCCTGGATATCAATCCAGGGGGAAGAAAGGCCCTCGATTTCGGTTGTGGACTTGGTAGGTTGACCGTTGCATTACGAACCCTCTATGATCAGGTTGATGGGGTGGATGTGGCACCTAGCATGATAGGATCAGCAAAAATGAAGCATCACGACCTCAAAGGCGTTCATTTTTACCTCAATCAAAGCGAAGATCTGGATCATTTCGAGAACAACGCTTATGACCTTATATATTCTGACATTACCTTACAGCATATCCCCAAACCATTAATTTTAAAATACCTATCTGAATTTTCGAGAGTCTGCAAACCCGGAGGTTTGGTTGTATTCCAGTTGCCCAGCCATTTTTCAAAAAATGACCTTTACTCCATAGTTCAAAGATGGGTCGACCGCACTATAGGACCAATCGGAGCCGGGGTAAGACAAATGCTCGGGAGACCAGTACCAAAGACCATGTCCATGCAAGGAATCAAATCGGATGTCGTCATCGACTTTTTGGAGGCTCAGGATCTAAAGTATGTAGATAAAATCCCGAATCATGCTGCCGGGGAAGAGTGGGTCGGATATCGGTACTATTTTAGAAAATATTGAGCCCACCAATATCCTCTCGATAACGGTCCAATAACCTCAATCTGCGTAAGACTCAAAATAAAAATCCACAGTAAGGCTCGTCTCGCTATTCTCACCGACATACACTTTGAATTGACCCGGTTCCGCGATCCAGCCATTGTCAGGATGAAAGTATTTCAGATCTTCACTCGAAAGAGCAAATGAAACGGTTTTGGATTGATTCTTTTCAAGCCATACTTTCTTGAAGGCTTTAAGCTCACGTGCCGGCCTGGTAATACTTGCGACCACATCCTGTATATAGAGCTGAACACACTCTTCCCCATCGTATCCTCCTGTGTTCTTCACATTCACGGAAACGACCAATGAATCACTCCCCGCAAGAGATTTTGATGAGAGTTCCAAATCGCCATAGACAAATTGAGTATAGCTCAAGCCATAACCGAATGGATATAAAGGCGAATTTTTCACATCACGGTATTTGGACCGATAAACGCGTTCCTCAGGCGCTTCATCGTAATTTCCTTCATAAGGCCTGCCCGTCGTTTTTGCATTGTAGTATATAGGTACCTGACCTACATGCCTTGGAAAGCTCATTGGTAATCTTCCAGAAGGATTATGATCACCGAAAAGCACATCGGCTATGGCGTTACCGGCTTCTGAACCCAGGGTCCAGGAAGCAAGGATGGCCTCTATATTCTGTGATTCCCATGACAGCTCTATAGGCCTGCCATGAGTAAGTACCAGAACGATATCCTTGTCAAGTTCATCAAGTGCCTTCAAAAGTTTTCGTTGATGGTGTGGAATCCTTATGTCCGCACGTGATCCTGCTTCACCATTCTGAACCGCTGCCTCGCCAAGGCAAGCTACAATCACATCTGATCTGCTTGCTATATCAAGGGCTTCCTGAAATTTCTTCTCATCAGACTTATACATATCTGTTCCCTCCGCGACCAGCAATTTTGCTTTTTTCAATTTCTGCTTGACGCCCTCCTCAATGGTGACAACATCTTGTGGCTCGCCGAAGAAAGACCACGTGCCATTATGTTCAGCGCGATCTGAAGCAAAAGGTCCGATAAGGGCTATGGTAAATTCACCATCATCGAGAGGCAGAAGATCCTTCTCGTTTTTTAGCAAACAGATGCTCTTGGCCGCTATTTCTCTGGCAAATCTTCGAGCTTCTTCTGTGCGTATCCTGTTCTCCTCGCGCTTTGGAGATGTATATCTCATCGGGTCCTCGAACAACCCCAAATTGAATTTCATTCTTAATACTCTCCTAACCGCATGATTGACCTCAGCCTCATCTATCTGCCCTGACTCCAGGGCCTCTCCGAGTTTGAGGTAGGCATCCGCCATCATATCGACATCGCAACTCGCATTTATCGACTGTATGGCCGCATGAAGATCATTCTCCGAATATCCATGTGCGATCATCTCCGTAATGGACTGCCAATCAGAGACAACCACGCCATCGAATCCCCATTCCTCACGCAGGATTTCCCGCAGCAACCAGTTGTTGGCTGTACAAGGTATCCCGTTGAATTCATTGAATGCCGTCATGACAGAAGCTGCCCCGGCTTTTATACCCGCTTTATATGGAAGAAGGTAGTTATTGCGAAACTGTACCTCAGACATGTCCACGGTATTGTAGTCTCGTCCGGCCACAGGTGCACCGTAAGCTGCAAAGTGCTTCACACAGGCCGCTAAAGTACTGTCTGATGCGATATCTTGTCCCTGGAATCCTCTAACCCTGGCAGCAGCAATAGTGGATGCCAGATAGGGATCTTCTCCAGCTCCTTCAGCTACCCGTCCCCAACGAGCATCTCTGCTGAGATCCACCATCGGAGCAAATGTCCAGTTAATACCTCCAGCACTGGCCTCCCTGGCGGCAAGCACCGCTGATCTTTCAATGGCTTCAAGGTCCCAACTTGCTGCCTCACCCAAAGGTATGGGCATAACCGTTTTAAATCCATGGATTATGTCAGCTCCTATCAAAAGAGGTATACCCAATCTCGATTCCTGCACGGCCAATTTCTGAAGCTCAGCGATATATTCAGCACCATGAATATTGAAAATACCGGTGATCTCACCTCTCCTGATCATACTGTCAAATTTGTCACTCGCGCGAGTCATGACTGTTGGACCGGAATTGAATAGGTCACCGACTACAAAATTGAGCTGCCCCAACTTTTCTTTGATCGTCATAAGAGCAAGCAGGGAGTCGATACGCACTTCAATAGCTTCATTCTGCCTATCTGATTCAGCTTTCTCAACCTCGGAAAGTCCCGATCCAAAGCAGCCCAGGACAAAGATCATGATGAATATTATCAAATTAATGTATCCCATAATATAGTTTTTACATACCGGCGACCCCCAATGGACTGAAGACCACCCACACGATGATAATGAGTAAAATAAGTCCCAGGCTCATGATAAAATCCGATCTCGTAGACGGCATTTGCCTGAGAGTGACGTAATTGTACAGCATCTCCGGATAACGCTCGAAATCGCTCCTTTCCCACAAACTCACCGCGTAAAGTATGATGGTACAGATGATGAACAAAAAGAGCGCAAAATGCAGGAAGTTCGTACCCACAAAGAATTCCAGCGGGCCTGACAACGCAGAGATGATCTCCTCCTTGGAAAGAAACTCCAGGACCAACCTGCTGATACCCAGAATAAATCCACCCCATAATGCAGACAGGGCACCTTTGGCTGTAATACGCTTGTCAAAAACGCCAAACAGGAATACCGCAGCAATAGGTGGTGATATATAGGCTTGTATCGACTGAAGGTAGGTATATATACCACTGCCCTCCATCATCGTGCGCATGAAGGGTATCCACAACAAACTGATAATGACCAGTACGACAGTAGCCCATTGTCCTACACGTACCAGAACCTTGTCTTTTGTCTGAGGACGCCACTGCTTGAATACATCCATGGTGATCAGCGTCGCACAACTGTTGAATACAGAAGAAAGCGAACTCATCAATGCCGCCAGAAGTCCCGCAAGAACCAAACCTTTTAAACCGCCAGGTAACAATTGAGTGATCATAAAAGGCAGGGCCTGATCGGATTCTTCCAATGTCATTCCGTTGGGTGCCATCGACAGGGCGTACGCAACCACACCGGGCAGAACAAAGATGAACAAAGGCAAGACCTTCAGAAAACCACCCATTATGGTTCCTTTTCGGGCAGCGCTAATATTCTTAGCCGCCAGCACCCTTTGGACTATATACTGATCCGTACACCAGTACCATACGCCAAGGATGGGAGCTCCAAAAAGAATTCCGGTCCAGGGAAAGTCAGGGTCGGACATACTTCGCCACAGATTCAAATGAGAAATACTTCCTGCATCTGTGCTCGACATCGTCAATTGCTCCATAAAGGAGCTTACTCCCCCTAACTCCAGAATGCCATACGTCGTGATGGCCACAGAGCCTACCAGCAGTATCACCATTTGAAGGAGATCGGTATACAGAACGGCTTTTAGCCCTCCCATAACCGTATAAAGTCCGGTGGCGATCACTACGATAGTAGCACCGGTCCAAAAAGGGACACCCAACACTTCGAAAACGAGGGCCCCCGCAAATATTGTTATCGATATTTTGGTAAAAACATAAGCCAGGATCGAGATGACAGCCAGGTAGTTCCTCGCAGACTTGGAATATCTCTTTTCTAGAAATTCCGGCATGGTAAATACGCCACTCTTCAGATAGAGGGGAACAAAAACCCATCCTAAAATAAGGAGGATAAGGGAAGCGAGTAACTCGAATTGTGCTGCCGGCATATCTCCTCGGGCACCACTACCAGCAAGCCCTACCAAATGTTCCGACCCGATATTGGAAGCAAAGAGAGAGGCTCCGATCACTACCCAGCCCTGGGATTTTCCGCCCAGGAAATAATCTTTGGAACCGAAGCCTGCAACCTCACCTTTCCTGGATTCCCTGGTCACCCACCAGGCTATAATAAAGATAGCGGCAAAGTATAGCCCGATGATGAGAATGTCGACATTGGCAATCATTCGATCTTGATTCGAGGTTAATAATATTTAGCTTACAAGGCTTTCGGACTCTGAAGTTTGAAGGTCAGTTAGTCTGAAATACACGAATGTAATCTACGATCAGATGTTGTGGAAACTGGGTCGATTGATCCGGATATCCTGGCCACAGGCCACCGACAGCCAAATTGAAGATCACGAAGAATTCATTCAGAAATTCATTCCTTGCCGGAGCACTCAGGTCAAAAGTATTATAAGGCTGATCATCCATCATCCATGTTATGGAGTTCTCATCCCAAACGATCGAAAAAACATGAAACTCATCATTGAATATTCCTTGTGGCAGTTTAATGGACTTACCAGTATAGGCATGCCCTCCTTCATCCCAGTGAACGGTTCCATGTACTTCGTTCTCTCGCCCTTGACCTCCAATCATTTCCATGATGTCGATCTCACCACACCTGGGCCAGCCGACCTCCGAAATATTGGCACCTAACATCCAGAATGCGGGCCATATTCCCTGCCCATACGGAAGTACACCACGTATATCCACACGACCATACTTGAATTCGAATTTATCCTTTGTGATCATCCTGCTGGAAGTGTAGTTGCTTCCTCCAAATACTTCATTTCTCGCCTCGACAACAAGATGGCCGTCCTTAATAAAGGCATTATCATCAGTATAATATTGGAGTTCCTGATTTCCCCATCCATTATTTCCACGTCCGATCTCGAATGTCCAGTAGTCCTTATCGATCTCATTGAACTCATCATTCCACACCATCTCCATTCCCGGATACTCAGTTGGCGTCGTATATCCGTTCTCAGGTATAACGACTTCCGAATTGCGGTTATCATCATTAAGTATGGTGATCCGGGCACTTGACTTGGCCAACCTAGCTCCATCTGCAAAGATCACATTCAAAAAGAATGTTTCATTTTCCTCAAAAACATCGTCTCCCAGAATTCTGATCCCAACTGAATATAATGAACGACCTTCTTCGATATCAATAGTACCGCCGAAAGCTTCATAATCTTCTCCCTCTCTGGCAGTCCCATCTTCAGTAGACAGCTCTACTCTCAACATATCTGAACTCTCGGGTTCCAGTCGAAGGCTGACAAAGATATTCCTCTCATTCTCACCTTCATTCACCTCAATATCTTCTACAGTCAATTCAGGTAAACTTACATCTGTATCGACCGGGTCATTACAACTCAGCAAAAAAAGGAAAAACAAAATATGGAAAGTGATCACAACTCGCATTGGCATAAAAATAGGTGTGTCCCGAAGGACACACCTATATTCATTTTTAATAGATTTTATTCAAACCTCAGATTCCTAACGAAAAAGGTACCTGTATCGGTATGATTCCCGCCTCCGATCTGGAGGAAGATCATATCGTAATCATTTCTATCATAAGGAGTGGCACCATTAGCAGGATTAGCTACTGTACTTGGGCTATCCAACTGGAATTCCACAGTAAACCACTCATCCTCTGCCTGTGCAGAACCGTCAAATTCAAATTGCTGGTGATCGGTCCACCACTGCTCGGTAGCACTTGCGTCCGCAAGACCAATGATTACCATCTTATTCAATCCTCCGGAATAATCATTCGAACTTGGGAAATAAACATCAACAGAAACCTTCGTCAGGTTCTCGAAGTTAATGTCATTCTTGGTAGGAGAGGTTTGGAATTGCAATTCCTGGAACTGAGCGTCAGTACGATTGAACTGGCCGACTTTTGTTCCCATCGGATCAGCAGGATCATCTACACCGTATACCACGTTTGATCCAGAAGGAACGATAGTATCGAGAAGAACAAAACTTGTCGCTGACTCAAATGCGTTAGATAACTCAGTAGGTGAGATGTCAGGAAAGTCCTCACCAAATGGATCCTTCTCCGTCACGAGTTCTGGCTCCAGACTTGGGTCTGAATAACTGGCATATCTGATCGGCCAGTAAGCTCCGTCATACTCGAATTCAACAAGCATAACATCATAGCCTACAAATTCCTCGATTGAGATCTTGGTTGCTACCTGTGAAACAGGGACCCTGGATTCTCCATCAGTAGTCAATTTGGGAATACCGATCCAGGCTCCGTCACCTGTCAAAGTAAGTTCACCATTAGATACATCATAAGTAAACTGGTGTGTACCTGACAACCATGCCGATACATCCTCGTTACAGGCATTGAACATATTAGCTGGGGTAGCCTCAAAACACTGTTCTGGAGTTATATTCTGATCACATCCGGATGGTTCGTTATTGAACACTCCAAATTCTGCCCAGAACATTCCATTGTCGTTAAACTCGTACGTTCCATCGAGGTGGAAGGTAAATTCATGCTCATAAAGGCATGGGCGACTTCCATCGTTAGTCAATCCAGACCACCAGAGTGCAGGGTTATCCTTATCCGGACCTAATGACATCGACGTGCCTTCCCTGAATAATTTCCAGGTTTTGGAAACATCACCTGTCAATAATTTGAATGCAGCATCAGGATCCGTTATGGCTATAGTCTCAGATTTATTAGCCGAAACGCCATCGGAATTAGTTGCCGTCAAGACAACAGTGTAATCTCCGACTTCCATGTAGGTGTGTGTCGGATTTTCCTCAGTTGAAGAATTTCCATCACCAAAATCCCACTCATAGCTTGTCGCATTCTGCGAGAAGTTGGTGAAATTCACAGTCAGAAAATCGTTCTGATCAATGACGTACTGGAAGCTTGCTACAGGATTAGCTGCCGGTTCGTCATCGTCATCATCCTTGTTACAGGAAGTAAAAAGGACAGCTGTCATCAATAGTGATACTGAGAACAACTTTAAAGTAAAAAAACTCAATTTTTGCAGTTTCATGATTTAATATTTCATGTTGATAAAATTCAATTAAATAGACTCGGATCGGGATATGTTGTTAATCTTGGAGCTACCGATGTTTCTTCAAATGAAATCGGCAACCATAGATCATCTTCATCAAAATTGTTTTCTCGGATAGGGTCTCCTTCAAACAGAGACGCAGTAGCACGACCAGACCTTACGAGGTCAAACCAACGATCGCCTTCCATAGCCAGTTCAGCTCTTCTCTCATACCATATGAGTTCCATTAGATCCCAGCCCTCCTCATTCATTACTTCCTGAGCTGTTCTGAAATTACCCGTATTATCACCAGGGCCAGCCGCCCTTTCACGGACCTGATCGATATAACCCATAGCCTCGGCATCCGATTGGCCGGAACGGTGAACAGCCTCCGCAAGGAGGAGGAGAACTTCAGCATATCGAATAACATATGTATTGGCATCTTTGGTGAGGTTAGGATCTCCACCATTCACATTATTGCCTTCGTAACCTTTATAATTATTGATCTTTCCCTGCCAGTATCCGGTGTAATCAACCGGATTTGACTGTGTCACATCAACAACGACAGGACAAGTTGTAATATTCGCCTCTTCGATGTCCTCTTCAAGGTCTGCAACTGAAATTATAGCAGCACTGCGCCGGAAAAGGTCATCATCGAGATAGTGGTCGTAAAGATCCTGGGTCGGCAGCATAAAACCCCATCCAGCCTCTAAAAACGGATGATCGGCACAAAGTCCCCGAACACCACACAGTTGCACAAGACCATTGCCATCGATACCCTCAAACCACGACCAATCACTTGGATACAAATTGGAATGCTGTATCTCAAAGACCGATTCCACTGAGCCCTTGGCACCCAACGCATACAGATCTCTCATGTCATCTTCAAGCTGGTAAACACCAGAATTGACAACCTCTCTTAAGAGGTCGGCAGCCTGTGCGAAACGTGTAGGGTTATCATTGTCAAGGTCGGCCCAAAAAATTAATGCCTCAGCCAGCAATGCCTGGGCCATACCCTTTGAAGCCCTGCCAAATTCATTAGCAGAAACACTTACAGGTAAGAGTTCAATGGCCGCTTCCAGATCGCTCACAACAGAGGTCATGACCTCCGTCATGGTATTCCTTTCAAGGTTTACATCCCCCGGAGCAAGTAAGTCCGTCACTACTGGAATGGGTCCGAAGAACTTGAATAATTCATAGTGATAATACGCTCTGAGGAACTTCGCTTCAGCGATATACCTGTCGATGGTCGGTGATTCGAGCTCTACGTTATTGATCACCAGATTAGACCGAAAGATACCGATATAGCATCTCCTGTATATCGGATGCGTAACGGTATTTGTGTTGTTATTATTAAAGTCGTCCAGTTCCTGCCATCCAGGTTGGTCATTATTGGAGAGGTCTCCTCCCGCATTGGCATTATCAGAGCGTACCTCACCATACATAGTGGTTGAAATCCACTGACCGAATGCCATCGACCATCCCATGGGATCATAGGCGGCTATAAGAGCTGAATAAACCTGTTCTTCAGAAACCAGGAAGTTCTCTGATAAAAACTCTCCTACAGGATCCACTTCCAGGCGATCAGGATTGCAACCGAGTGCCAGTATCAGCATCAGTGAAAGCGCAACAGATCTTTTGATATTTTTAATCTCGAGTTTCATCATTGATATATTATAAAGTCACTTTCAGTCCCCCGCCAAAGGTGCGGTTGGACGGATAAAAACCTTTGTCTATGCCGGTATCCAGGATCCAGCCCGTCGTTCCTATCTCCGGATCGAAACCGCGATATTCCGTCACAGTAAACACGTTCTGGGCCGTTATATAAATTCTCAATCCTTTGATATTAAACCTGTCGAGGAGATCCGATGGCAATGAATATCCCATTTGAAGATTCTTCAACCTTAGGAAGGAACCATCTTCAACGTAAAAATCCGAAGGCCTCTGGTTACCGTTGGGATCAGTGGACACAAGTCTCGGTAACTCAGCATTAACATTATCTTCCGTCCATCTGTCCTTCCAGAAGGTCTGATAATTGGTATATGAAACATCTGATCTTTCGTACGTTCTATATATATCATGGCCGATCTGGGAAGAAAAGATCATGCTAATATCAAATCCTTTATAACTTAGACTTGCTTGAAGACCCAGTACGTGATCCGGCCATGGAGAGCCGATATTTGTGAAGTCATCCGTATCTATCACTCCATCTCCATTCACATCCACAAATCTCAGATCACCGGGTTTTGCGCGTGGTTGAAGTAGTTCTCCCTGAGAATTGATATGACTGAAGATCTCTGATTGGTCTCTGAATATGCCATCGGTCTTCAACCCTACAAAGTGTCCCACCGGTTGCCCTTCTGACATTCTGGTGATCGCCGTATTTCTTACAGGCCAGTTCCATCCCTGGATAAATCCCGCGTCGCCAGCGACCTCTTCGACGTTATTTCTGAAATGGGTATAATTCAGGGTAGTTGACAGCCGCACTTGTCCAATGTTCGCCCGGTAGGTAATACTTGCCTCAACTCCTTTATTACTTATCTCTCCAAGGTTACTTGTGGGATTATTGGTCGCGCCTATGTAACCGGGTATGATCTGACTCATCAAAAGATCGGTGGTTCTCTTTTCGTAATAGTCGAATTCCGCCCGGAGCTGATCCTCCCAGAGGCCTATTTCCATTCCTATATCAAATTGCTTACTCTCTTC
Source organism: Saprospiraceae bacterium (assembly GCA_033722295.1). Lineage (GTDB taxonomy): Bacteria > Bacteroidota > Bacteroidia > Chitinophagales > Saprospiraceae > JAWVZH01. The sequence goes on along the minus strand of JAWVZH010000052.1, from coordinate 5,981 downwards.
CCATTTGATATCCGGATTGGGCGGAGTCGCCAGGGTGGCTCCTGTAATTATCGATTGTGGTACACCTACCGGATAGGTAAAAGATCGTTCTATAGTTGCAGCGTAGGCCAGAGCCGGTATCCTGTCGTTACCATTAACACCCCAACTGGCTCGTAATTTCATAAAATTGACCACGCCAAAGTCAACAAATGGTTCATCCGTCACCACCCAGCCCGCAGAAAATGATGGGAACACTCCCCATCGGTTGGCAGATCCAAAGTTGGAGGATCCATCTCTTCTCAGCGTAAAACTGAAGAGATAACGATCATCGAAATCGTATAGCAGCCGGCCGTAGTAACTTATCAATGCGTATTCGACATTAGCACTTCCGAATGCCAGATCTGTTGTATCCTCTCCTGCGTCCAGGTACCACCAGTCAGGATTGAGCTTAACCTCGTCCGGTATTGAAGCCGAGCTGCCCCCTAACCACTGACTGTTGGCTTCTCTGTAAGACATACCGGCAACGAGGTCAAAGCTGTGCTTGTCAAGCTCTCTATTGTAATTCATGTAGTTCTCCCACTGGAAGACCTCACCATAACCCGCGTTCTGAACAATATCATTCATCGGATTAACAAAGGCACTGTGGAATCTATAATCCGGAACGAATTGCCTGGACTTGGACCAGGTGTAATCCACGCCTATGTCAGACCTGAATCTCAGATTATCCGTCGGCTTTATGTCCAGATAAAAGTTGCCCTGGATCTGGTCAGCATGACCATCAAGGTTTTGTATGAATAATCTGCTCAGAGGATTGATATATTCCTTCTGCACCCATTCAGATTGCGCAAATCCATATTGTGTGGATTCGTCGTAAACCTCAGTAATGGGATCATACGCAAACGCGTCAACAATGGCCGTGCCGAATGCATTGTTCTCTGCGATCTGATTGTTCTCTACACGGTTGATATAGAGATTTTCCCCGATGGTGATGAACTTGTTGATATCCTTGTCAGAATTGAGTCGGAGGGAATATCTTTTGTAATTGGATTTATCTCCGCCGATCACACCATTCTGATCCCAGTATTCAAGGGATGCAAATAGGTTTCTTGCGCTAATACTGAGACTGTGACTTTGAAGCGTCGCAGGCTCAAATATCTGGTCCATCCAATTTGTGTTAGGCGTTTCATCACCCGCCTCAGGGAAACCAAGGGATTCCAATGCCGATGACTGGCCTCCTCTCTCAAATTTCTCTCTAGTCAGGGCGATGTAGTCAGATGCATTCAGCATTTCCGGTTGACGCCATGGTTGTGATACTGAATAAAAGCCGTCATAGGTTATGGAAGAGCCCTCCTTGCTTCCCTTCTTGGTGGTGATTATAATTACGCCATTGGCCGCCCTTGCTCCGTAAATAGCAGTGGATGCCGCATCCTTAAGAACATCTATAGACTCTATGTCCTCAGGATTAATATTATCTATGCTTGAAACCTGAAGTCCGTCAACCAGAAATAAAGGCGAATTATCACCATTGGTACCTACACCTCGGATAAGTATAGATTTGGCCGACCCAGGTTGACCAGAGGCTTCACTTACTATTAGTCCTGAAACCTGGCCTTCGATACCTGACTGAACGTCCTGAAATTGAAAGCCCTGTATATCCTCACTGGAAAGACTCTCTATAGCTCCCGTTGCAACACGCTTCTTCTGTACGCCATATCCAATGACGACGACCTCATCGATCGCCTTATTTCCAAACTGCATATAGACCTCAAAATCTCTGGGTTGTTGTTTCAAAGTCTTTTCAATGGTCTGGTATCCAATGGAAGAGAATACCAGAACCTGCCCAACCTGAGCATTGAGAATGAATCTGCCATTTTCATCGGTCACGGTGCCATTCCCTGTACCCTTTACAGAGATATTAACACCGATCATAGCCAAAGAATCTGATGCATCATATACGAAGCCCTGATATTGATTGATCTGGGCAGTTGCTCCGGCCAGGAAGCACATGGCAACAGCAATCGAGCTAATGGTTTTAATCATATTCACATTTTGAAAGCAATAGCATCCTTGTTAATAAGGTGCGTCTAAATTATTTCGTTCCTACACAGTTTCTAAATAATCTCCTCTATAAAAACACTCACTCATCAGTGTAAAGTCCTATTTTTAAGCTTGTTATACTACTCACTTACTACTCAAAACGGTAAATAAGGTCAATGATAGACCTCAATAGCTTAAGGTCGATAATGTTGTTCGTTTGTGCATGTTTTCTATGCCAAATGTCTTCATACGGTCAGTTTTCAGGCTTGCCAGTCGTAAGATCTTTTGAAAAACTGCAATATGGGGCCGGAACACAGAACTGGGATATCGTTCAAGATAGCGCCGGCAGAATGTATTTTGCCAATAACGATGGCCTGTTGATCTTCAATGGGAGCAACTGGCAATTGTACCGTCTTCCGAACAAAACAATTGCCAGGGCGCTGGAGGTAAACAATAAAAATAAGGTCTATGTCGGCGGACAAAATGAGGTCGGCTACTTCAGTCCGGACAGCTCCGGGAAATTGTCGTTCACTTCTTTCCTCGAGGACATCCCGCAGAGGCACCAGAACTTCGATGATGTATGGCAGGTCATCCTGAATGAGGATGAGCTGTACTGGCGGTCTTCCTTCAAGTTATTCTGGAAAACCAGAAATGAGGTTCGGGTTTTAGATAGCGAGCGACTGGTCTTCATTTGCAGACAAGACAGCACTATTTTCGCACAGAACGATGACGGAGTTCTATTTCAACTGGATAAAGAAAATAAATCTCTCAAGCCGTTTTCCGATTTACTCGGGGGTCAGCTGATCACGGGAGATGCCCCATTATCAAATGGTGGAAGGCTTCTATGTACGGAGTCCGGTGAGATCTGGCAATTCAAAGGTGATGAATTGGAAAGATGGAACAGGCTGCCTTCTCCTTATTCCGATGTGGCCCAGGTCACCAATATCAGCACGGTGGACGATAATCTGATAGCCGTCAGCACAGTGCAATCGGGTATTCTCTTCTTCAATGGAAAGGGGAGTTTTATGTATCAACTTAATAAAGACGACGGCCTCCCGACTAATAATGTCATATGCCTCTTCAAAGATGTGGATAAGAACTTATGGAGCGGACATTCCAACGGCATTGCTCAGATCATGAGTAATTCACCATTCTCCCGGATATTACCGCACGGTGACCTCGAGTCAACAGCCTTTGATGCAATAATTGACAATGAATATTTCTATTTGGTAAATAGCCTTGGCCTGTTTCGACATCCTCTGGCCGATGGTCTCCACCATGCTGAGTCTGACTCCAGGCCATCGGTTATGGCCGGCACAAGTGGTCAGGCATGGGGTATAGATCATTGCTACGGTGAGCTTTTTCTCAGCCACGCGCGTGGCTTATTCCGTATTCATGAAAATGAAGTTCAAAAGATAGTAAGTGACCTGGGCTTCTGGATGCTTTTGGAGGACCCCTTAGAAAAGGGCACTTATCTGGCTGGCACTTATGAAGGCATCAGGAAACTACGGATAACTCCAAGCGGACCAAGGCTCTCACCACCTCTCGGTGGACTAGATGAGTCCTCAAGATTCATAGCTATTGAAGGAGACGTGATATGGATGTCGCATCCCTATCATGGGGTATTCAGATATGATAGATCGGGCCAAAATATCAAAACCGAAAGTTTCCCAAAAGGAGATAATGGCCTGCCTTCTACCTTGCAAAATCATGTCTTTAAGGTCAGGAATGAGGTACTCGTATGTGCAGAGGCCGGCATCTATACTTATGACGACAGTTTGGGAATATTTCAACTGGATGAAGGCTGGACGGCGCTCTTTGACCCTGATGAGAAGGTCCGGCGTTTATTTGAAAGCCCTTCAGGAGAGGTTTGGTACATTACCAATAAAAGAATTGGTGTGATGCGATTCATCGAAGAGGGGCTTAACATCCATATCAAGGACCAGGAATATCCGCAGATATTCACACTGTTGAATGCAGGCTGGGAGAAAATGTATTTTCATGACGAAAGAAACGTTTTCATTCCCACTATCCACGGTTGCCTGCATTATGATCCCCGGAAGGGGCTACAACGGGATACGTCCTTCTCCGTCATTCTCACCGATGTTTCCATCGGCAGAAATTATCATGAATCGATATATGGCGGCTTTGGACCCAGGCATGCAGATGATGAAGATCCGTCATATGTCATTCCATATAAACTCAACAATATCAAGATCGACTACACTTCTACTGAAACTCAGTATACAGGAGATATTCAATACAGATGGAAGCTGGAGGGAGCGGAGGAAACGTGGTCAGACTGGTCGGCATTGACCTCCAAGGAGTTTACCGATCTATCCTACGGGGATTATATTTTTCATCTGGAGTGCAAGAACAATGACAACATAGTGAAGTCTACCAGTTTCGCATTCACTATAACAACTCCGTGGTATCACACGGTCACCTTCAGGATATTTATGGTCTGCCTGATCCTGATGCCAATCGGATTCTACATGATTTACTCACGCAAACGGTATAAGGACCTCGTGGAAGAAGTCGCTCAAACTGTGAACAGGTCCGAAAAGAAGATCGAAGCCCTTACGAATGAAAAGATACTTGCCGAACTTGAACACAAGAAAAGGGAATTGATCTCTTCGACCGTACACCTCGCTCAAAAGCAGGAATCTTTCTCCAGGATCCGTTCGATGATCTCTGAATTATCTAAAAAATCAAAGGATGAGTCCACGAGCCGTGCTTTGAAACGGATCATCCGAATGATAAAATATGAAAATACGACTGACGATCAATGGGAACAGCTCATGTACCATTTCAATCGGTATGATCAGAACTTTATCGATAACCTTAAAAAGCAATTTCCTGACCTCAGCAATAAAGATCTGAAGATCTGTACCTACCTCAGGATGAACCTCTCCACAAAGGAGATCGCCAATCTTCTCAATGTTTCTATCCGATCTGTAGAGGCATACCGATACCGGCTTAGGAAAAAGATGAACCTCGATTCCGGTGAGAATCTCACAGAATTCATTATGAACTTCTAGCCCGGCGTTGAAAAGTTATAACTCAAATGACTTGAAGACCTCCCTCATCTTTTCCAACTCATTATTTCCAATAGCCTGAGAAATGAACCATGTTTCAAATGGAGATGGTGGAAGGTAAATGCCATTTTTCAGACAATGATGAAAAAGGCGTTTGAACACTTCATTATCAGCATTGGCAACATCATCATAATGAGAGGCCTTGTCAATGCCAAAGTGTATGGAGATCATCGAACCTATAGTGTTTACAGCAACCTTGTGATCCGCAAACCTTTCAAGCAGGATGTCCTTTATCTCTTTCGTGGTTTTCTCTAATCGTTCATAAATATCAGAGGAATCATCCAGGTGTTTAAGAGTCGCCAATCCACAGGCAACAGCAACAGGGTTGCCGCTCAGGGTTCCTGCCTGGTAAACAGGTCCCAGGGGTGCTACAGTCTCCATGACCTCCCTCTTGCCTGCGAAGGCAGCAATAGGCATACCCCCGCCGATAACTTTGCCGTATGTCACCAGGTCCGGTGTAATATCGAACATTTCAGATGCTCCTCCTCGTGCTAATCTGAATCCGGTCATAACCTCATCAAAGATGAGTACTGTGCCATTATCGTCACACAGTTGTCTCAAGCCTTCCAGAAAACCTTGTTCCGGAACAATACATCCCATATTTCCTGCTACCGGTTCCAGGATGACGGCAGCCAATTCGCTTCCGTACTCATTGAAGAGATCCCTTACATTTTCCAGGTTATTATATTCTGCGATCAAGGTACTTTGGGTCGTACCCTCCGGTACACCGGGACTTCCCGGTATGGCCAGACTTAATACTCCGGAACCTGCTTTCACCAGAAAGGGGTCTGCATGACCATGGTAGTTGCCCGCAAATTTTATGAATTTTTGTCTGCCTGTGTAACCTCGCGCTACTCTCAATGCGCT
>JAWVZH010000051.1:0-17518 GCA_033722295.1 Saprospiraceae bacterium | reverse complement strand
TTCTAATTGCCCTTTCCCATCCAGACCGAATAAAGAAGAGGCATAGTCAACCGCATTTACAGAGGCATCGGAGAAATCTACAGGACAAAGAATTTTCATTATTTAGTCGTTATGAATATTAGTGGTAAAATGGTTTTATCAATGATCTCCTTGGTCGTGCTGCTTAAAAATAAGGTTGAAATTAAGCTTTGATTGGATTTGCGCAGTAAAACTGCATCTGCATTTTCGTTGTGTGCAAAACTTAATATTGCTTTAACAGTATCCTGGCTTTTCAATGTTTCCACACCGAATGAGAAGTCCACATCATTCTGGTCAAACAATTTGACCATTAACTGCTTCTTCTCATCGTCAAAATCGTCCTGATCATCCTCGATGATATGAACAAAGAACACCTGACACCCTTTCCAAGATTCGAATCTTTCCGCGGTTAAAAGATCCGACACACCTTTATCTGCGGCAAGGATGAGTTTTTCCATTGGCCGGTATTTTGTTCCGTGGGGGATAACGACCACATCGCAGGGGGCACTATTGACCACACGCAGACAGGTACTGCCCAGAATTTTGTCCATCAATGTATGCTTATCCCTTGAGGCGATAAAAATAGTATCCACGTCGTTACTGTCAGCGTATCGGACTATACCGTCACCGGCATCATTGGGGTCGAAGCCGATCTGATTTTCAACATCATCAAAGCCTTCGAAATATTGTCCTGTCATCTCCTTCAACCGCTTGGCTTCCGCATCAAAAGGTAGAATGCCACCGCTAAGGTTGACACCCATGTACCCTTGGTTCAGAACGTGTAATAGCGTGATCTTATCATTTTTATCAGCGTACTGGGAGAGATATTCCAGCATCATTTCACTTGACTCATTGAAATCTATGGCCGCCAGTATGTGTTTATTGGTTGACATGTTTCAGGTTTTTATCTATGTCAATATAATATAAGAATAACAACAAACTATGTGAGTTCGGTCAGGCGAAGTGGTGATTTCTCTCAATTTTTTTCATGGAAGATGAAAGACTGTATCCTCCGAATATGAAGACGAAGGAAGAAGAAGGATGGGTTGTTCAGGAAATGGAATGAATGGCTCGGAAAGCTGAGTCAACACTGAGCCTGGCACAACTTCAGGAAGCAATGGATATTTGTCATAATTCGTTAAAATCTACCCACTTCTCACTAAACGCTAAACGCTAAACCAGAAAAACCCGGTGATACTTGGATCAATGGAGGGGTCTTTATCAGGTGGGAGTTAGTTATTCATCCCCTTTATGGAAGGTCAGCAGTGGATGTCCGACGAGCCGGGACAAGAGTTCTTTGGTCGTGCTCTTATGGAAGAGACCGGACCAAAATGAGCGATGCGTGGTGGCAACAGCTATCAGATCGCTCTGATTCTTGTCAGCGGCCTCCAGCAGGCCTTTTACCACAGAATCGCTCTTGATCTCGCTAACGCTGTAGTTATTGAGATCAGGAAAGACTACGGGGATATCGTCCAGCCATTTTTCTTTCAGGGAGTCATCGTCATCGATATTGATGTGTACGATATCGAGATGTGAATCTTTTTCAAACAATCCCTGTAGGAACTTGATGGCATTGACATCCAGGGTAGGGTCATCCGTAGCATACAAGAGTCTTTTGAAACTGAAATCCGTGTCCGAAGGTATGGCGAATACCGGACAGAAGGCCTTTTGCGAGACTTCCTGGGAAATAGAACCGAACAATCGCTTGATGCTGTCCGACGCACCTGTCGTTCCCATCACGATAAATTTGGCATCCTCCTGCCTGGACAACTTGACCAGTTCATCAACAGGAAATCCGTAAATGAACTGCTGTTCAACTTGGATCTCGGTGTAGTTCGATTTCACCCTATCTGTCAATTGCTCCAGTTGATCAACGAAGGGCTTTTCTCCTTCGGGATTGACCCATACCTGGCCATTAACCTGTACAGGTGTTGGATGGTAGATATGCGTTAAAAGCAGCTGGCAACCACATTTTTGAGCCAGACGACTGGCGTATGCAATAGCATTGTCGGACCCTTCAGAGAAGTCGACAGGTACTATGATCTTTGAACGGTTTTGATTCACGATTAGCAAATTTTTCAGGACTTCATCTGTAAAATCGCTAATATCTTCATCTTGTCCACATTCCAGAAGCAAATTGTTTGAAAAACGTATCGCCGGAATGGAATGAACATTCTCCTTTATGAAATCGTCAACCTCATTGATCTCCTTGATGGACAGATCCAAATGAGCCTCTTGACTTCTTTGTTGAAGTATATATTTGAGATACTCGTACCTACTTGATCTCTTACCGTATAGTGCCACCTCAATCATCAGCATCTACTTGTATGTCATTTCAGCTTTTTGATCCCTGGCCAGGAAGTCCACAATGTCAAAAGTTGTAACGATTCCCAGCAATGCCCTGTCCTTGTCAATTACGGGAAGCGCATGAAAGCGATTTTCCCGAAACACTTCCAGGGCTACATTCACCCTGTCGTCTGGTTCCAATGTAGCAATCCTGTCTATCATGATATCCCTGACCTTGAAATTCTTTCTCCTCACCTCTTCTATGAACCTGTCATAGATGTCAGGATCTGAATCATGACTGAAGAGCTTATAATCAGAAAGACTCAACATTCCGACGAGTTCACCATTATGTACTACAGGTAAATGATGAATCCTGTGTTTTTGAAATATCTGTCTTACATCCTCAATGCTGTCATTGGGGCTTACGGTCACAAGCTTGGTCTTCATGATCTCAGATACAGGTGCTAGTAAGTTCATATTGATAATTTTTTGCAAATTGCAGGTATTAGGGTTTTGAACGTATGATGTCTGTCAGGTCAATAGTTGATTGTCATCAGAATTCTTCGTTATGAGTTCATCCAGTCAGGAGTTAATCAGTCGTCTGGAAGCTGTTATAGAGACAGCCATAGACGGTATTATTACCATAAATACAGACGGGATCATGGAAACGGTGAATCCTGCTGCGGAGGCAATGTTTGGTTATGAAAGGGGCGAACTCCTCGGCCAGAAGGTTAACATTCTGATGAACAAGGAGGACAGGAAGAAACACGATTCCTATATCCATAACTATTTGGAAACACGCGAACCACAGATCATAGGTATTGGCCGTGAAGTCATGGGCAGGACCAAAGATGGCAAGATCTTTCCATGTCGGCTGGCAGTGAGCGAGGTCTTACTCAACGACAGGATCATCTTTACTGGCATCCTTCATGACCTGACCGAAATACATCAGGCCAAGTCAGAGGTAGAAAAACTGAATCGCGAACTTGAGCAGAAGGTTCAGGAGCGCACGAATGAGTTAGAAGAGGTGGTAAATAAGTTACTCAGAACGAATCTGGAGCTGGCCAAGAGAGAACAACAACTCAATGAAGCGCTGAATAAGGAAAGGGAGCTGGGTGAGTTGAAGTCACGCTTCGTTTCAATGGCTTCGCATGAATTTCGTACCCCGCTGAGCACTATTTTGTCGAGCGCCTCATTGATCCGTAGATATGCGGGAGAAGAACATCAGTCCAACAGGGAGCGGCACATAGAGAAGATCAAGAGGTCTGTGGATAATCTTACGGGCATCCTGAATGACTTTCTGTCTCTCAGCAAGCTGGAGGAAGGTAAAGTAGGCCTCGAACTGAAGGAAGTTGACCTGGAAGAACTATGCCGGGACATCAAGGAAGACCTTTCTGGAATTATGGGTGAGGGACAGGAGATCAGTCTTTCCAAGAAGGGAAGCTCAGTGATCAGGACTGATGAGCGGACGATACGTAATGTCATGTTCAACCTACTGTCCAATGCGATCAAATATTCGCCGCAACAAAGTGAAGTACGTTGTTCCATGGAGTCCCGATCAGATAAAATTGTCATAAAAGTTGAAGATGACGGAATAGGCATTCCAGTGGAGGATCAGAAATACATATTTACCCGGTTTTTCAGGGCTCAGAATGTCGAAAACATACAGGGCACCGGTCTTGGATTAAATATTGTTAAAAGATATATAGACCTTTTGGATGGCGAAATAAGTTTCAAGAGTCAACCAGGAGAAGGAACCACATTTCAAGTTAAGTTACCGATCAATGAGTAAGAAAATTTTAGTAATAGAGGATAATTCCGAAGTCAGGGACAACATTGTGGAGATCTTGACACTTGACGGCTACGATGTTTTATCAGCCGAAAATGGCAAGATCGGTGTAGAAGCCGCCAGAGCACAGTTACCTGACCTGATCATTTGTGATATTATGATGCCGGTTTTGGATGGTTATGGTGTCTTGAAGATATTGAATCGCAATGCCGATACGCACCATATTCCGTTCATTTTCCTGACCGCAAAATCCGAGAAGAGCGACTTCAGAAAAGGAATGGGTCTAGGTGCCGACGACTACATCACCAAGCCTTTTGAAGACACTGAACTTTTGGAGGCCGTAGATATGAGATTGAAGAAGAGCCTGAACTTACACGAGATCGTTCGAAAGCCAGATGCTGACCTGCGGACCTTCTTTAGTGAGGCAAAAGCACGGGAAGGATTGGAAAGCCTGTCCGAAGATCGTGAGGTCAGGCACTTTCAGGCCAAACAAATGATCTATCAGGAAGGAGCAATTCCGAAATGGCTCTTCTACATCATCAGTGGAAAGGTGAAGTGTTACAAGAGCAATGATTATGGTAAGGAATTGATCACCCATATGTACAGCGAAGGTGACTTTTTTGGACATCTTCCCTTATTGCAGAAAGAACCGTATGAGGAGAACGCCATGGCGATGGAGGAATGCAAAGTGAAGCTTATTCCGGAAAAGGATTTCAGGTTGCTCCTGTTCAATGACAAGGACTTTTCCGCACAGTTCATCAAGATGATCGCCAACGAGACCACGGAAGTGGAGCAGCAACTCCTGGACCTTGCCTACGGATCGGTAAGAAAAAAGGTGGCCAATGCCTTGTTGACGGCATTGAAGCATGATCCGGACGACAAGGATATCATCTCTGTTTCACGGGATGACCTTTCCAAGCTTGCCGGCGTGGCCAAAGAGACATTGATCAGAACCCTTTCTGATTTTAAAAGTGAAGACCTGATAAAAGTTGACGGTAACACCATCAAATTGCTGGACAAGCCCGCACTCAGCAATATGCCACAATAAGGATTGCTCAGGCCGCTTCTTCTATATGCGGATTTTGATAAGGCTTAAGGCTTGCGGCCCTCCTTTTATCCTCTCTATAGGTAAAACGAACGGCCAGGATAGCCAGAAGAAATGTAGGCAGACACAAAACGGCCAGCCACGGCAATCCGGACATGAACGCTCCTATGGCCAGAAACATGGTAAGGAAGTATCTCAATATGACAACATCAAAATCAGCAGCAAATAATTTCATGATTTCAACAATTTATTATTTGAGCTAAATTTAATTCGATGTAAATGTGTCTAAATTGACGATCGTCATTTCTGGTCCTGATCGTCGTCATGAGAGAGATGTTAATCCCAGATCCTCGCCTCTTTGAGAGATACATTCTTACCGAAAAACAATTGAGCATTCACCTCAAAAGTTTCAGTAAAATCCGAGACATAAAAGGCGTTGTCCTTTTTTCCAGGGGTTGGGTTCAGCAATTCCGCGCTTTTAAGTTTATCAGACAATTCGGCAGCTGTAACTTCGGCAGAGTCCAGTATTCTGACACCTTGAAGATATTCTTGGATGATGGGCTTTATCAATGGATAATGAGTACAGGCGAGCAAAAGCATATCTAATGAACTGAAATCAGAATGTTCGAGATATTCTTCTAAAATGGTTCTGCTCACCTCATCGTCCACAAATCCCTCTTCGATCATAGGAACCAGCAACGGGGTAGCCATTGAATGAACATTGGTGTCCGGAAGTATCTTTTTCAACTGGATCTCGTACTCTTTGGAGTCCACGGTGGCCTTCGTCGCGATCAACCCTACATTTTCTGGCTGGTATTTTGCAGCGGCTTTCACAAGCGGTCGGACTACCTCCACAAAGATGGCTTTTCCGTTGAGAAAAGACCTTAATTCATGAAAAGCGGCAGTCGCTGCGGAATTGCAGGCGACAACGATAGCCTTACAACTCTGACTCAACAAATAATCGCAAATGGTCAGAGCATACTGCCTGATCGCATCGCGTGATTTATCACCATAGGGGAGATGGGCAGTATCGCCAAAATAGATGAGGTGTTCGTCCGGTAGTTGTTCATGAATGGCGTTGGCGACCGTCAGGCCACCAACACCGGAATCAAATATTCCTATAGGGTTCGAAGATCGCTGATGCGTCAACGCTATAGACCCAATTTAGCTTTTACTTGAGCTGTGACGTCATTACTTTCATCCGCATAAAGGATGAACCCGCCAACAGCATCGAATATATATTCATAACCGCCTTCTTCAGCGACATTCGATATGGCCGTATTGACCTTATCTATGACAGGTTGCATCAGTTCTTCCTGCTTCTTCATCAGCTGTTGCTGCATGTCCTGTTCAAATCTGGCGATCTTTGACTCTTCTTCTTTGATCTTCTGGGCTTCCGATTCAATTTGTTTTGGCGACAGTTCTCCCTGAGCCTCCTTACGCTGCAGTTCTTTGTATTTGGTCTCTAGATCGGTCAACATTTGTTGTCCTTTCTTCTGCAATTGCTTTTTAAGGGCATCGAGATTTGCTTCCGCCTGTTTCACCTCGGGCATCTCAGCAAGTAGAGCCTGAGAGTTGACATAGCCAAACTTCTGGGCCTCCAATTGGGTAGTGGCTAAAAGTACCAGAGCCATTACCGCGTATTTAAAAATCTTCATGTTTTATCTGATTTTATTAGATCGTTGCAAAAATAGGTTTTCTTATTTAAGATCGAGACTTCGGAGAATATCATCTGTCTTTTCCAGCTCGGGTCCCGCATAGATGATACCCGCAGATCCGCTTTTATCAAAAATGGCATCGTATCCACGCAGATCAGCATATTCTTCAATTGCGTTATAGACTTTTTCCTGGATCGGCTGTACCAACTCCTGTCTCCTGCGGAAAAGGTCACCATCGGGTCCGAACCTTTGCTTTTGGAGCTCTCTCACTCTTTTTTCGCGTTCCATGATCTCTTCTTCTCTCTCTTCACGAGCCTCATCGCTCAGAAGCACCTGCTCAGCCTGATATTTGTTGTAAAGGCTCTTGATCTCGTCGTATTCTTCTGCGATTTCTTGTCTCCAATTGGCTGCGATCTTATCGAGCTGGTTCTGAGCTTCCTCGTATTCAGGCATCTGGTCCAGAATCCCGGATACATCGACAATAGCGAATCGCTGTCCAAATGAGGTCAACGTCATGGTTGACATCAATAATAGGGTCAAAAAGTACTTAGTCATGTTGGTTAATTTTTATGATCCTCCTTATTCATAAAGAGCGACAAAAATAGAATTTTATTTTCCAGAGGTCCGCATTATAAGGCATTCATAATCATGAACATAGTTTTAGACGCTGACATTCGCCGGGAGTTACTCTTTTAACACGGGTTTAACTGGCATGTTAAGAAATCCGCGAGTATTTAACTATCCACCCACTCTTTACCTTAGATTTGCCATTATTATATGGACAACAAAGATCAATCACTGGTCATCAGAAGGGGATGGTATGAATTGGCACCGTTGTACAGTCGGTTCATGTCAGGATCGCCCATATCCCTGTCGGAGGGGAGCCTTTTTTTAATTGAAGAGAGTTATCACTACCTGAGGGACAAAGCGCTGAAGGATTCGGATGCTTACTACGGCATTAATACGGGATTCGGTTCTCTCTGTGATGTGAAGATAAGAGTTGATGAGTTGGAAGAGCTTCAGTACAACTTGCTGCGATCTCATGCTTGTGGTACAGGAGATACAGTGCCCCGGGAGATCGTGCGGATGATGTTGCTTTTGAAGGTCATGAGCTTGAGCCAGGGCTATTCGGGGGTGTCCGCGGAATTGATAAACCGCCTCATCCATTTTTATAATAACAATATCGTACCTGTTATTTATGAATATGGTTCTCTGGGTGCTTCCGGTGACCTGGCGCCATTGGCGCACCTCGCCCTGCCATTGATCGGAGAGGGCGAAGTTTGGAAGGAAAACAGTATCACTAAAACCGAAGAGACCGACATTGGAGCTATAGAGCTTGGTCCGAAGTCGGGGCTGGCTCTGATCAATGGCACCCAGTTCTCCACGGCCTACACATACTGCAGTGTCATGGAGGGTAAAAGGCTACTGGAATGGGCGGTGATGATCTCTGCCATCTCGTGTGATGCGTTTGGATGTTTGCGAACGCCCTTCGACGACCGGATCCATCGGATAAGGCAACAGAAGGGCCAAAGGTTGATAGCATCCAGGATACTCGAACTATTGAGCGACAGCGAATTGACCTCTATTTCGGGTTCATCTGTCCAGGATCCTTATTCCTTCCGGTGTACCCCACAAGTCCTGGGCGCCAGTTGGGATGCCCTTATGTATGCCTGGGAGATAGTGGAACGGGAGGTCAATGCGGTCACGGACAATCCGAATATATTTTCCGACTCAGACGGCATTCTGACAGGTGGAAACTTTCATGCGCAGCCCATTGCCATCGTAGCCGATTATTTGGCCATTGCCCTGGCTGAGGTTGCGAGTATTTCGGAGCGTCGATTATACCAGCTTCTTAGTGGGAACAGGGATCTGCCTGACTACCTCATCGATGATGCAGGTTATCAGTCAGGAATGATGATCGTCCAATACAGCGCGGCTTCTGTGGTCAGTCATAATAAACAACTGTGTACGCCGTCGGTCGTGGATTCGATTGTGAGCAGTCAGGGCCAGGAAGATCATGTGAGCATGGCTGCCAATGCTGCTGTAAAACTGTATAAAGTCGTTGGTAATTTACGTCGCGTTCTTGCCATGGAGCTGATTGCTGCGTCCCAGGCGATAGATTTCCGAAAGCCTCTGAAGCCCAATGAGAGATTGCAACACCTCCATGCGTCATTCAGAGAACGAGTTCCATTCCTGGACAAGGACAGAGAAATGCATGTGGACATAAGGCGGGCCATCGACTTTATCAGTGAAAATGCGCCGGATATAGACCTCGGACAACCCGACATTCAGGGATAATGGTTGTATAATTTTAAAATTACCTTTGTCCGGTGATCAGGATTCTGGCTCATATTATATCCATCATTTTCCATCCCATACTGATGGCGATCTATATGCTTATCCTGTTGATGTGGATCAATCCATACCTGTTTGGTGCGTCAGGAATTTCCCAAAGGACAGAGTTGCTCGTTCTCATGTTGCCGACCTCTGTTGTCATCCCCGTCGTTTGCATCCTGCTGATGAAGCCACTTGGTTTTATCAATAGCTATCAGTTACATACACGCCAGGAGAGGATAGTACCATATATCACAACAGGTGTGCTTTATACCTGGCTCTTTATAAACATTTACCATCAGACCCTTTTTCCCCGGGCTTATGTCATTTTTTTCCTGGGGGCTCTCATCGCTTTGTTCATCGCTTTTTTTATCAATAATTTTTCAAAGATCAGTGCGCATAGTGTCGGTGCAGGTGGTTTATTGGGGATGATGATACTTACATATGCCTATTTTAGCTATGATGCTGTGGAGGTGTCGCTACAAGGTTGGTGGCAGGGCCAAATTTCAATGTCCGTGATCCTCGTTGCGACGATCATTGTAGTGGGACTGATTGGTACCTCGAGATTGATACTGGAAGCTCATACGAGGCAGGACATATACGGTGGATATATCGTGGGCTTGAGTTCACAACTTATCGCGTTTCAAATAATGAATGCTTATGGAAACTAAAAAGATCATAGAAAATGCCTGGGATAACCGGGATCAGCTGAAGGACAGGGAGGTTCAGGATGCGATCCATGGCGTTATAGAATCCCTGGACAAAGGAAGATTGCGTGTAGCCGAGCCAGTGGACAACGGCTGGCGGGTCAACGACTGGGTGAAAAAGGCGGTGATCCTGTATTTTCCGATCACTCAAATGGAAACCATAGAGGTAGGACCGTTCGAATTTCATGATAAGATACCCCTTAAAAAGGATTTCTCTACCCAGGGTGTCCGTGTAGTTCCTCATGCCATAGCCCGCTATGGTTCATATCTGGAAAAGGGGGTGATCATGATGCCATCCTATGTCAATATTGGAGCCTATGTCGGTGCCGGAAGTATGGTGGATACCTGGGCAACGGTAGGATCCTGTGCCCAGATAGGCCGACATGTCCATCTGTCCGGAGGTGTCGGTATCGGTGGAGTTCTGGAGCCACCCCAGGCGTCACCCACAATAATTGAAGACAACTGTTTCATAGGATCCCGATGTATCGTTGTAGAGGGCGTACATATTGAAAAAGAAGCTGTTCTTGGTGCCAACGTAGTTCTTACGCAGTCTACCCATATAATCGACGTTTCGGGTGATGAGCCCGTGCATATGAAGGGTAGAATTCCTTCGCGCTCCGTGGTCATTCCTGGATCTTACACAAAGAAATTCTCTGCGGGACAATATCAGGTGTCGTGTGCCCTTATCATTGGAAAACGAAAAGCTTCTACCGATAAAAAGGTATCCCTGAATGAAGCCTTGCGGGAATATGATGTGGCCGTTTGAGGTATAGCTGTGATTTTTTCATTAATTTAAGCGTGAAGTAATGATTATTCATGGATGGATATCGTCTACAGATCATCCTGTTCGACCTCATCAGAGAACGCATCAACGATTCCAAACATTGGATAGACGAGATTGCCGAACAACTGAATCTTTCCAAGTCTGCGGTATATAAAAAGGTCAATGCTACCTCGAGTTTATCACTTGAGGAGCTAAGCGATCTCCTGGTGACTTATGATATCAGTTTTGATGATCTGATACGGCCGGAAAAAACGACCGTAACGTTCAGTTCTCCCTATATGAATCGAAGGATCAAGTCCTTCCTCGATTATTTTAATCCACTCAAGCAAAGCCTCGAATTTTACTCGCGACTTCCCAATGTAGAGGTGAATTATGCTACCCATGAACTACCCATTTTCTATTGGCTCACATCACGCGATGTGTGCTATTTTAAACTTTATGCTTTTGCCAGGACTTTATGGGAACTCGATGGCTATAAAGACAAGCCCTTCGATCTGTCGGAATTCAGTGGAGAGCAGGTGATCATGAAGGAAGCGCGTGAGATCGCTGAATATTTCTTTACAATGCCGAGTACGGAATTCTGGAATCAGAACATCCTGGGAAACACGTTAAATCAGATTAAGTACTTCGCGAACTCCGGCTTATTTGCCAACATGGATGATGCTATTCACCTGTGCCAGTCTCTGAAGGATATCATAGTTCACATCAGGGAAATGGCTTCCGAGGGTAAGAAGTTTTTCGCAGGACAGGAAGCAGGAGAAAGTCATGCTGACTTCAATCTATACCATAATGAGATCGCACACACAAATAATACAATATTGGTAGAATCAGATACTGTCCAGGCTGTTTTTGCTACTTACGACAGTCCCAACTTCATCGTCTCTCAGGACGAGACACTGATAGACCACACCAAAGAGTGGTATGACAAATTAAGACGACATTCACTTCCCGTCTCCAACGACGCCTCCAAAAATCGGCTCTATCTTTTTGACCAGATACTCAAGCGCATCTCCATGACTCAAACGGAACTGGAAACCCTTAAGAAGACGGGTGAAGCGTTTAGTGTGTGAACGGCGACCGGTTAACCCGGAAAAGCCAGCATATCACCTATCCCGAGCGTAAATAGCCAAAGGCCATAAAGGGTATGCTCTAGAGAGGCCTGAAAGAGAGATCGCGTGGTAAGATAAGTGTGATAGAACAGACATCCTCCAATAAAAGTAAGCAACAGGACGAAGTGATTCCAGAACAACAGATGAGCAAGACTGAATATGAGACCGTTGAGCAATGTGCCGGGAATGCCTTTCGGCAGCATATGCCCATAGCGTCGAACATAAACATACCTGTACAACCATTCCTGAGGCAGGACGGAAAACAATGTGTAGATGAAGAGTATCACAATCCAAAGCATTGGATCTTCAATGACCACCTTGAATAAAAGTTCAGGGAAGTAATAGTAGACTATGATCGTAGACAATACCACAAAAATCGAAAATCGCCACCAAATGATCGAATTAACCTTGCCCTCCGGAAGGAATATACGCCAGCGTAACAGTTTGGTCAAATGAGCTCTGTAGATAATATAAATTAGCGCTATTACAAGTATAGATAACTTAAAGGCGATATGGATCGGCAGCGCTAATAAGACCGGAATTACTAAAAAGAGGGTGATGAATTCAGAGACTAGTGTTGCTTTCGATAAATTCAAATTCTTTATCTGCTATTGTTTTAATTCCTAAAGTAGATTCTTAAAGCCAGATGTTATCCAGAAGAACCCCAAAGCATTTGCAATTAAAATTCGGCATTTCCTGGAAAACGTGGGAAAGGAATGACATCTCTGATATTCCCCATACCGGTTATGAACTGTACCAGTCTTTCAAATCCCAGACCATATCCAGCATGCGGACAGGATCCGTATCTGCGTATATCCAGATACCACTCCAACTCTTCAGCTGGAACATTCATTTCATCCATTCTGGAGAGTAGCACATCCATCCTGTGCTCACGTTGACTGCCTCCGACGATCTCTCCGATACCTGGAAATAAGATATCCATGCCCCTTACGGTCTTATCATCCTCATTCAAATACATATAAAACGCCTTGATATCCTTTGGATAATCCACGATGATGACAGGTTTTTTGAAATGCTTTTCGACCAGATAGCGCTCATGTTCGGATTGAAGGTCGGCGCCCCAATCTTCGATGACGAACTGAAACTTCTTCTTCTTGTTCGGCTTGGAATTCCTGAGTATATCAACAGCATCGGTATAGGTGATCCGTTTGAACTCATTGTCGAGACAGAAACGTAACTTCTCTATCAAAGGCATAGGAGATCTCTCATTCTGAGGTTTCTGCTTTTCCTCATCGAGCAATCTCTTTTCCAGGAACTGAAGATCTTCATCACAATGATCCAGACAATATTGGATTAGATATTTCAGCATATCTTCCGCGAGGTCCATATTATCATTGATATCTGCAAAAGCAATTTCGGGTTCGATCATCCAAAATTCTGAAAGGTGCCGGGTAGTGTTTGATTTTTCAGCTCTGAAGGTTGGTCCGAATGTGTAAACCTCAGATAAGGCGAGGGCTCCTAATTCGGCTTCCAGTTGGCCTGAAACAGTGAGGTTGGTCTCTTTTCCGAAGAAATCCTCGCTGAAATCTACCGAACCAGAATCGTCGGTTGGTGGATCTTTAGGATCGAGGGTCGTAACACGAAACATTTCACCTGCCCCTTCTGCATCTGAACCGGTAATGATCGGCGTGTGCATATATATAAACCCCCGGTCATTGAAAAACTTGTGTACAGCATAAGACAGTGCATGCCTCAGTCTGAATACAGCACCAAACGTATTCGTTCTGAACCTCAAATGCGCAATATCCCTCAGGAACTCGAGACTGTGTTTCTTAGGTTGCAAGGGATAGGTGTTGGGATCTGCCTTGCCGACGACCTCCAGCCCTTCAACCTCTATCTCGTACTTCTGTCCACGACCCTGGGACTCCACCACTTTTCCAAAAGCCTCAATAGCACTTCCCGTTGTAATGCGGCGCAACAATTCTTCTCCTGCTTTTTCCCTGTCCAAAACCAGCTGAAGGTTGGACAGTGTGGATCCGTCGTTAAGGGCTATAAACTGATTGTTTCGAAAGGTTTTTACCCATCCGGCTACTTTGACCTCTCCGAGGGTGATTCCATTTTCCAGAATGGCTTTGATCTTCGTTCTTTTCATACCTGAGTTTCTCGAATGTGCGAAATTACACAGAATGACCTTGAAGAGGTAGCCATGACGTTTGGAATTTGGGCGAGTAAGACAGTGGATGATGTGGCGGAGATCAAGTCGGCGATGCAGCCTGTACCATCGATAACATGGTTCACGAAATTGTGATCGTTCTGGACCGGGGAACATATTCGGGAGGAGATGTTAAGACAACCCCGGGGGTCACTTTAACATATTTATCAATACAACAGACTGCAAAATGGAGAAAGTAATTCGTTTAAAGTGCTGGCAACCAAGGAGTTATTTGCTAGAGTCGAATTATCAGGAAGGATTTAAAGAATACAACCCCGGGGGTCATTTTAACATTTGCGAAGAAGTAATCAACCAAACTTCACAGTCAAGAAAGCTACAATAACATCAATGAGTTTCTATTATGTTCTAAAGCCATGTGCTACCAGTCCTGGCCTTACCGGCCAAAGTATTCTTCCAATTCGGTTACAGTCCTGAGTGCACGCTCATAGACTTCTTTCATGTCGGGGGAATAGGTGGAGGCGAAAATGGCCAGATCACAATCGTTGAGCAATTTGATGACATCGGCTTTCAGATCGTCAGCTACATCAAGTGATTCTAGTTCCTCACTGATAGTCTTTCGAGAAAATCGCGCAGGGTCGACCTGGAGTTTGTCACCCAGGTATTGTTTTGTGGACAAGGCCACTTCCTCAAAGAAGGCATTGGTCTGTCCGTCGTGCATCAACGATTCTGCGATCTTCAATCGCTTTCTGGCCACCTTGTTGGCCCTCTTGAATTTGAGTAATCGTGGATCGGTTTGAGCTTCACGGATCTGGTTGTTCCTGAACCATAGTAAGCCGATGAAGGCAAGACCGGTTACTCCAAATATTGACCAGTACCAGGGTTGTAATATGAGAACGGAGGTGTCCTGTGCAGGTCGCCATTCATGAACGATCGGCTGGATCTCTATATCCTGACTGGCCTTGAAGCGGTCCAGAGCCCGCGATTCGGAGGTGCCCTGTTCGACAGATAAAAAGAAGGTGTCAGGTACGACCGTGATATAATCCTGACTGTCCACGGAGTAATAGACGAATTCTGGAGCTATTTCCAGTTGACCGGCTTTTCTGGGAATCACCAGGTACTCAAAGATCTTGACAAAGCGATTTCTGTCTTCACCAGGCCGCTCATCCGTGTTCACCAGGTTGGCATCATAGGTCTCAAACGCCTCACCAAGGTCCAGCTCGGGAGGTATCAACAGTCGCTGATCACCATCGCCCTGAACAGACATAGTCAGACTCAAAGCGTCATCCGTTGTCAGACTGGTTCGGTCCACACTTGCACGCACGGCGTAAGAGCCAACACCACCCGAGAAGTTCTCCGGTTGAGGTTCTGGCAGTGGCATCACTAAAAACCCAAAATCATCGGTAGTCACGTCCCTCGTAGTGATCTGATTGGAAAAGAAAAAACTTGAACGACGCCTTCTGTTGGTCGGTATTCCCAGTCTTACAACCAAGCCGTCGAAATTATAGACTCCAGACTTTTGCGGATAAAGGGCTCTCCGCGAGAGTACCTGGGTTTGATACTGCTCTCCATCCACCACCTCAAGCCGTGCACGTCGATTGTAAATAGGAATATCTTTGACATATATATCCTCGAATTCAGGCATATACAATATGTCGAATCGCTCAACTGCCTTTTTAGAATAGAGTTTGAGGCTCATGACAACCTGTTGTCCGATGTAAAGGCTATCTGTATCCAGTTCAATTCTTACGAAAAGATCGCGTCCTCCTTCAGGGGTTTCACCTCTTTCCACCACCTTGACCTTCATTGGATTGGAAGTTAACGTACGGCCATTTACCTGTGCTGTAGCGGGTGGGATGGTAAAGGTCCCGACCTTCGTGGCCACCAAAGAATAGGAAAATTTGAAACTGCTACTTCTTCTGCCGTTGATGATGGAGGTGGACTGCGATTGACTGGGTCCGGTTATGACTCGGAAGGGTGAGAAATCAGGCGCATTGAAGTTAGTTGGTCGCGCATTTTCAAGTTCAAAACTGACAGAGAATGTACTTCCATTGACCAATTCCCTTGCATTGGTTGTAGCGGTAAACTTTTGCGAGGAAAGTTGACCTGAAAAACAAATTGTCAGTATGAGAACGAAATATCTCAAATATCAAATTTTGATCGGTGGCTTTCTTTTAGATCTGACCTTTTGTTTGACCTTCTCTTTTTTATCCTGGTCACCTGATCCCGAAATCACCACGATCTCTACGGGGTCCGATTCAAGTGTTCGTCCATCTGCCTCGACTCGTGCCTTGCCAATGATAAACTTACCTACAGACTTTGGCTCCAGGATGTACGAATAGGTCATTTGATAATCTGTTTTGCCGTTGATAATGGAGTAACTCGACGCGTAGTTGGGCCCTCCAACGATATAGAAATCAGAGAGGTCAGGACCATCAAACGAGCCCTGTGCGTTCTTTAGCTCGAACTCTATTTTAAAAACCTCTCCCAACTCGATAGAATCATTTTCAACATATGTATTGAACTCCACATTCTGGGCATTAGCTGAGACGCCCAGACACAATAAGAATAAAAATCTAAAGCTCTTCATAGGCGATAAATTTACGTTTGAAAGATAAGACGCTATTGGCTTCGTATTAATATTAAGTTATATCACTGCTCTAAAGTTCTCTACCATTCTTTAGCTGACTTATTCTTTCTTCCGGAGGACCTTCTCAGTTTTTCCTGTACTTTTTGATCTTCCTGTTCCATGATCTTCAGTAACCTTGCCGCCTCTTCCCTGGACAGATCCTGTTTTGGGTCATCCTTACCAGTGGATGTGTTTTCTTCATTTTTATCATCTCCTTCACTTTCAGACTCCTCATTTTGCTCCTTTTCGGACTCTTCCTCACTTTCTTCACTCTTCCCAGTCTGATCTTCTTCACTCTCTTTCTGGTTGCTATTGTCCTGCTGTTGTTGCTCCTGTTCTTTTTGCTTTTGATCCTGATCCTGATTATCCTGACTTTGCTGCTGTTGTTGCTGCTGGCGTTTCAGAAGCTTTTGTGCCAGGGTAAGATTTTTCTTGGCATCGATATCGTCAGGATTGATCTTCAGTGCTTCTTTGTAGGCGTCAACACTTTTATCGTATTGCTGCGCCATATAATGAGCATTTCCCAGATTATAATAGGCGCTACTTTTATGATCAGGATTATCAGCCGACTCTACCGCGCGTTGATAATGATCGATGGCCTCATCATATCTTGTCTGATTATAGACGGAATTTCCCAGATTATATTTGCTTTTAACACCGGGTTCAATCTCGGAGGCCTTCCTATATGCCTCTTCAGCTTCATTATATTCACCTTTTTTGTAATAGGCATCCCCGGTTATCAACCACTTGTGCGGATTCTCCTGGCCACAGATAAAGTGAGCATTGGATATGAAAAGGAAGATCAAAAGTACTCGTATCATATAGCGTTTTGTTTTCTTTCATATATAAAAAAGTTGATAAGCAGGAAAATCATTCCCGGAATGAAGAAAAACTGAAAGTAGCTTTCAAATTCTTCGAAACTCCGTTGTTCTAATTGCCTTTTCTCGAGTTGATCGATACGGTCATCCAATTCATCCAGGATCTGATCTCTACCAACCACATTGAAATAGGCACCTCCTCCAGCCTCT
>JAWVZH010000050.1:0-17717 GCA_033722295.1 Saprospiraceae bacterium | reverse complement strand
TGGCGGCCATCATAGGACTTTTCATGCCATTGGTCAGCACGACAACGCCAAGCTTTTCATCCGGGATGAGGTTAACCGCCGAGAGCATACCATCGAAACCACCAGTATGCGAGACCCTCAATCTGCCGTGATAATCACTCAAGCCCCAGCCTAGACCATATCCACTGAAATGACGGTTGAAGGGATTTGAACCAATATGGTCAACTGTAAAGTTATTGTGGGGCTTCCACAGTTGATTTCTTACACTTGAAGAAAAAAGTGTATCGCCCCCCCAAACGCCATGATTCAAATTGAAGATCATCCATTTTGCCATGTCCTCGACACTTGAGATGAGACCACCCATTGCGGCGATCTGTGACCAATCCACCCAATCGATTACAATATTCTTACCATTCAGCAATGAATGAGGCGTAGCGACATTTCCGACCTCTTTCAAACGGTCGATATTGGCAATGGTCCGTTTCATACCCAGAGGATCCAATATTCTTTCCTGAACATTTTCCACCCATGTCTTCCCTGTAACATTCTCGATCACCTGCCCCGCCGTGATGTACATGAGATTACTGTATCCGTAACCATTCCTGAATTCATATTGCAATGGAATATGCCGAATCCGTTTGATCAACTGATCTGCATTAAGGTTCGATTTGTACCATATCACATCGCCGCTATAAGTTCCTAATCCGACTCTGTGACAAAGCAGGTCTCTGACTGTAACGAGTTGGGAAACATAGGGATCATGCAACTCAAACTCAGGCACATATTTACTAACCGGATCATCCCAATTCAAACTCCCCTCATCGACCAACATGCCGATCATTGTCGAGGTAAAGGCCTTTGTATTAGAGGCAATTGCATAAACTGTCTGAGGGTCAGGCTTCAGGGATTCACCCAATTTCCTCGTGCCATATGACTGTGCAAAAACTAATGAATCGTCCATAACTATGCCTATCGACATGCTTGGCACTCCCCAATCGATCACCATCTTTTCGAAATAAGCGTCCAGACTGTCCAGGACCGGAGATGAATTCTGCCCAAAGGCTTTCCAGGACAAGGTCAGCAGAAAGAGTAAACAGCCGGTTACAAGTAATCTTTGTTTTTTCATCTGATTCGTTTTAATTCATCCTTTCTGCAAATTCAAGAAAGACATCCATAGATCTAAACTTTTAGATACAAAATATCGGAGAGACTGATCAGTTCAACGGCTAGTTTGATGCTCTTTCAAATGATCTCTTTAGTCCACGGATCTTTATCGCCAGAAAATTGACTCTATATCATAACGAATGAGACTGGCAATATCATACCTACATTAAAACCGCTTATCAGAGTTTTTAAAATTCAGGCATTTTGAATGATTTGGTTAACTTCGCGGTCGCTTCATGCCGCAGTGGCGGAATTGGTAGACGCGCACGTTTCAGGGGCGTGTATCTTCGGATGTGGGGGTTCGACTCCCCCCTGCGGCACACTTTTTTAACTCAGTTTAGTTTGAGGTCGCTATTACTTTCGCTTGAACAGACCTGACCAGATATTGCGAATGCCTTTTTCACCTATATATTGTTTGGTTTTGTGAATGCTTGGAACTTCTTCTATCTATTCTAAACCCTTGGCGGAATTGCCCCGTATTTTCCGCAATCCTGGATTGCAAGAAAATACGTGGGTCCACGAATGGAAGCAAAATCAAACAAAGATTTTGACCCATTCGGGAGTAGACGCGCACGTTTCAGGGGCGTGTATCTTCGGATGTGGGGGTTCGACTCCCCCCTGCGGCACTTTCTTCTCCCTTCGGTCATTTTCTGATCGAGATTTACTATATTATATCTACTGTTCATAACAAGTCACAACATGAAAGTCCTGATTTTCTTTTCACTCATGATCCTTGTGGATGTATGTACCACGAATACACCACTTGACCCCGATTACCAGGAACTTCCCGATCTGAAAGAGATCACAATTTCTGAGGTTCAAAAGTATTACAGGGATGGTATCTATACGGTTGAAGAAGTAACCCTTTACTATCTCGACCGTATCCAGCAATTAGATGACCAGGGGCCTCACCTCAACGCTGTTTTGGAAACCAATCCCGAGGCTTTACAAATAGCCCGGTCTCTGGATCAGAAGTTGAAAGCCGGCCAACCTCTCGGACGTCTTTTCGGTGTGCCTGTCATTCTCAAGGACAATATAGACACCAGAGACAAGATGTCAACAACAGCAGGATCGCGCGCTATGGAAGGCTCAAAGCCCCTGCAGGACAGCTACATAGTCGAAAGGCTACGGGCAGAAGATGCCATAATACTTGGCAAGGCCAATCTGAGTGAATGGGCCAATTTTCGAGGAAGATTGTCTTCGAGTGGATGGAGCGGACTCGGTGGCCAGACAAGGAATCCCTACGACACAACCAGGAACCCTTGCGGATCGAGTTCGGGTTCGGCAGTTGCCGTCTCCGCCAACTTGTGCCTTGTCGCCATCGGCACGGAGACCAATGGCTCTATCGTATGCCCTTCTACGGCCAACGGGATTGTAGGACTCAAGCCGACTGTAGGCTTGTGGAGCCGCTCCGGTATTATTCCTATTTCTAAAACACAGGATACTCCAGGCCCTATGACCAGATCGGTTGCGGATGCTGCTATTACCCTGGGCGCTTGTACTGGCCTGGATGAGCGTGATCCTTATACAGAAGATGGTTATGAAAATGCCGTTGAGGACTACTCTCAGTTTTTAAACAAAGACGGCCTCCAGGGAAAACGCATAGGTCTTTTCAAAGGCACCTATGGAGAACACTATAAAGTGGATACCTTACTTGATAGAGCCGTAGAGGACATGAAAGCTCTTGGTGCTGAATTCGTGGAAATAGAAAATATCGCAATGTCCAATGCCTGGCCTGCATCTTTAGAGGTGATGCTTTATGAGTATAAGGATGGTCTCAATAAATATTTTAAAAGCCTGGGGCCCAATGCACCGATCACGTCTATTGAAGAATTGATTGCATTTAATAAATCAGACAGTATTGAATTGCGCCACTATGACCAGTACTACCTCAAGGAAGCTATCAAGAAAGGTGATCTGAGTGATACGGCGTATCAAAAGGCATTAAAGGAAATGCATCGTATCATGAGAAAGGAAGGGATCGACAGGATCATGGATGAGCATAAACTCGATGCCATAGTAGGGGCAACGGGTTCTCCAGCGTGGAAAACCGACTTGATCAACGGTGACCATTACATGCTGAGCACTTCATCTCCTGCAGCTATGGCAGGTTACCCCAATCTAACTGTACCCATGGGCTACATCGACGGACTTCCGGTTGGCATCTCTTTTTTTGGTCGTGCCTGGAGTGAAGGCACATTGATCGAATTGGCCTATGCCTATGAACAGGAAACAGCACACAGAAAGGCTCCCGGTCTGTGATGCTGTCTCTAAGTGAATAGTCTTTGATATAAAACCAAGGGCTCCATGCAGTTTTTGCAAGGAGCCCTTTTCTTGTTCCTAATCCAATATCCGGTTGCTTCAGTCTCTTAGATATCAGACAGAACCTTCGATGACATCACCATATAAAATGGTCGTCTCATAGTTGTCTTTCAAAGCCCAGCGCACTATATCGGCTTCCAACAGGACACCTTTCAGTTCATTTCTTAGATTAACCACAGGCAATATGTCAAAACGGCCATCCATAAATAACTCGGCCGCCGTGCCAAGTTTGTCCTTTGGTGCAATCCGAATGACCTGATCTTGCATCACGTCACGGACTAACTTTGAGTCGTCTCCGATATTCTCACTTACCTCGCCGATGGTAATCATTCCGGTCAAGTGGCCATTTTCGACTACTGGCAGTTGAAAACATCTGGACATCAACATAAGTTGGTGAGCTTTGAACAGATCATCATCTGCTTTTATCACCACCGGATCATGACGCATAACACGCCGTACTTCGTCGTTCATCATAGTCTTTAGATTTCTAGGTGTATAATCGAGGAATTCAGCCTCGTACTATTAATAGGTTGTCAAACAGCATTTCGCTGCACATTTTATTATAAAAAGCAAAAAAAATGTTCGCCGTAACCCGCGATCGAAGAAACGAGGTGTGTCTTACAGTTTTATTCTTCCCAGGGGTTTCATATAGGACACTGATATCCTGACACTTATGAAGGCAGAAGCCAAAGATTAGACCCCAGTATTAAAAACTTCTCTAACTCAATTTTGTAGTATACTTGTATTTCTTTTCAGAATGGACCATTGATGAAGTTATTTTCCTTAACCACCCTCATCTTTTTTAGTTTTACTGTCTCCGCACAGCAACTGGTCACGGGCAAGGTGCTCGATCCTGATGGCAAGCCACTCCCATATGCCAATGTCATTCTCATGACGCCAATTGATTCAACCTGGATAGATGGCACTACCACAGATGATAACGGTCGTTTCAAGATCAATACAAAAGCTGAAAGATACCTGGTTGAAGTATCGTTTCTCAGCTTTCAAAAAACTGTTCTGGGCCCGTTCGAATTCACCAAAGAGCCCCTCGTGCTCAACGATATCATTCTGGAGTCTGATAATGTAACATTAGATGAGGTAGTTGTTGAGACCGAAAAAAGCCAGGTAGAATTTAAACTGGACAAAAGGGTTTTCAATGTCGGAAAGGATTTGGACAATCTTGGCGGAAGCGCATCTGACATCCTTGACAATATTCCGGGCATCACAGTAGATATCGAAGGTGGTGTCTCGTTACGAGGGAGCGGCAATGTCCGGATACTGATAAATGGCCAACCCTCAGGTCTCACAACTGGAGATAATAATGCATTGAGACAACTGCAGGCATCGATGATAGAAAAGATCGAGGTCATTACTAATCCTTCAGCGAGGTACGAGGCTGAAGGCGAAGTGGGCATCATTAATATCATCCTCAAGAAGAACAGAAAAAAGGGCGTGAATGGCTCGGTAGATGTCAACACTGGTTTTCCGCACAATCATGGTGTGGGTCTTAATCTGAATTACCGCCGAAATAAGCTGAATCTTTTCACAAATGTTGGTGGTCAATACAGACTTTCACCGGGACAAGGCAGCGCGGAACAGTATTTTTTCAATGAAAGTGATAACCTCGAAAGAGGCCTGTTGACGGATCGTGAACATGATCGCAGCAGTTTATCGGGCAATTTGCAACTGGGCGCTGATTATAATTTCAATCCGAAAACCTCTCTGACCGTCTCTGGCATATACAGTTACGGTGACGAATTGAATATCACGGACATCCTTTATACCGATCTCAATGAGTCCGGTACGATTACAGCAGTCACGTCGAGAGAAGACAGAGAAACAGAGATCGATCATGATTCCGAAGGCCGGTTGAACTTTACAAGACAATTCGACTCCAAAGAACATAAGTGGACCATTGATATAAACTACCAGTTGACGGATGACACCGAGACATCAGATTTTGTCGAGTTGAACGAAGAAAATGAGATAATTGTGGAGCAGAGGTCTCAAAATGAGGAGAATGAAAAAATGTTCATCTTTCAAAGCGATTATGTCTATCCCTTCTCTGAAGACGGCAAATTCGAAACGGGCATAAGAGCCTCCTACAGGGAGGTAGAAAATGCCTATCTGGTCGAACAACTCGGGGATAATAATGAATGGAATGTCTATGAGGACTTCAATGATGCTATGATATATGCAGAAGGTATTTACGCCGGTTACCTCATATTTGGGAATAAGATCGCGGACTTTGGATTTCAGTTAGGCCTGAGGGCTGAATACTCGGATATTCTTACGGAGTTAAAAGAAACTGATATCTCGAATCCGCGTAATTATCTCGACTGGTTTCCCAGTGCTCATTTCTCGTATGACCTGAACGATGAAAACCAGATACAACTAAGTTACAGCCGCCGGATCAGTCGCCCGAGGTTCAGACACCTGTTACCGTTCTCTACTTTCAGTGATATCCGCCGGCAAAGGCAGGGTAATCCCGACCTTAATCCAGAATATACCAGTTCGATCGAGACGGGATGGTTGAGATATTTCGAATCCGGCTCTATACTGACCTCGATCTATTACCGCTACAGAACTCAGCTAATCCAAAGGATCCGCCAGGTTGAGGATGATATTACTATCTCCATACCTGTAAATCTCGGAACTCAAAATGCCATGGGGCTTGAAGTAGGGTTCAATTATGATCTTGCCGAATGGCTCCAGTCCACGCTAAATATTAACGCATATCACGCCATCACAAAAGGTCAGTTCGAGGGTCAGAACTTTGATGTGACCGCTTTCAGTCTGAATAGTCGAATGAATTTGAAGGCAAAGTTCAGATATGATTGGGATATCCAAACCTCACTGGACTACCGTGCTCCAGAAGAACAGCCTCAGGGAAGGCGATTGGCGGTATATTCCTGGAATATTGGTGCTTCAAAGGACATTCTGAATAAGAAAGGTACAATCTCTATCAATGTGCGCGACGTTTTAAATTCCCGTTTCTGGAGATGGGAGACTGAAGGTATGGACTTCTATGAAGAAGGCGATTTTCAGTGGCGCGCCCGTTCTGTGGTGATTGGATTCAACTATCAGATCAATCCTGAAAATAACCGCAAAGGAAGACGTGGTGAGTACAGAGATGGAAATGGAACTGATATCGATATGGGTGGATAAAAAAAAGCTGCCTCATGCAAGGCAGCCTGGAATAGGGGTTCTTAATTGGTTCGGGATTATAATGGTTTAAATTGTACGGGCAAGGTCATACGAACGGCGACCTTTTGTCCATTTTTTTCAGCCGGCTTCCAGGGTTCCAGTTTTTCCACTACTTCGATCACCGCTTCTTCACAACCCTTGCAAGGTTCTTTCTTTGATTCTATATGCTGGATGTCACTCAATTCACCATCTGGCCGGACGACAAAACTGATCTCTTCATACCCCTCCTGATTGCGTTGAATTACCTCTTTAGGCCAGTTGATATTATCCTGTACAAATCTGTTCACAGAGTTGACCGTACACTCCCACTCATCCTTCACTTCAAGACATACATCGCTGTAGACAGGCTTTATATCCACTTCGGAAGGTTCGTATATTTTCATTTGACCTTCATCATCATCAGAGATCATTTCATCTGCATCGATATTGTCCTTCATATCATAAGGATTCTCCACCGATTGCTCTTCCATAGGATCGCCTTTTTCATGGCTTCCATCTGAAGAGTTTTGGCAGGAGGTTCCGCTAATAATCAGAATTAGCATCGTAATAAAGTGAGGCAGATAAGTCATTTTCATCGTTAGAACTATTTTTTTATCAACCATAAGACGTCATATGATCGGGGCTATGTTCGATTTTTATTATTGACCTGACAAGCCTGGAAAACAATAATTACGGTGTCGATATAAAGCATTAAAAGGGGAGGGCCGGTCATTTTGCCGACCCTCCTTTTCCTAATGAGAATATATAGAGGACTGTTAGCTTACGATTTTAAGTCTAACAGGAATCACGAAATACACAGCTACAGGTTGGCCATTTTTTATACCCGGAATCCACCGTGGCATATTTTCGATGACATGAACAGCGGCCGACCTGCAACCCGTGCAAAATCTGTTTTGGGATTCAACTTGAACTATCTCTTTTATCTCTCCATCTGCACCCATGCGCACACGGATCATTTCTGTGCCCTCTTCCATATTCCTCTCTGCATCATAGGGCCATTCAACATTTCTTAAAATATATTCCTGAACCTTATCTTCCGAGCATTCCCAGGGATCATCCTCATCTAGACAATCAGGATCGAACAAGGGCATTCTATCCAGTTCACCGGCTTGGAAAATTTTATCATTGATAGGTTCTTCGGAGTTCACAACAAAATCTGCAGCCGCCTCTTCCTCGATATACTCCACAACCTCTTCATCGCAGTCTTCTAACCAATACATGGCTTCAACTATGGGATCATTCACTATCGCCACTGATTCTGCCTGCCTGGTGCCGCAGGTGTTCAGACCGAATGAAATAATTGCAATTGTTATAAAGAATAGTTTCATTTCCGGGATGATTTTCACGTTTAAGAGACTAACTTTCTATTGAGTTTCTCGTACGCTTGATCTCGATTGATATGACTATTTTACTGAGAAAATCACTTTAATATTTCATCTCCGAGGCCTTTTCACAAAAAAATCCTTGATTTCACCTATTATCACTCAGGGTTTACCCTGAGAATATTTATTTGATGATAGGAGCTGATATTCAGTCAGATACATATTGTGAAGATCCACAAGCATCCCTAATTAGACCCAAATAGAGAAAACATATCAAAACCCATTTCGTTATTTACAGTAACTTTGCATTATGCGTCTTAGAGCGATCATATTATTAATTCTCCTGGTAAAGGCTGGTGTCACTACCGGATTCTGCACCGAGAATTGTCACTCAGATGATGCCAAGGCCAATTTGACAGAAGTCAGTTGTACTCACGACGAGAGTACAGAGATCAGAGAAACTCCTGATCAAAAACGATCTTCAGAAAATCATCATAGCGAAAACGGAAAGTGCACATGCAGTTGTTGCCATATTGCCTCTTTCGTTACTTCAATTGATGAGTGTGCGAAGGAAATTGATGGCATCAAGTCATACCTTTTGCCATCTCCCAATTATCACTGGACAAACCTGCCTCATTCCGTTTTTAGACCCCCGTGTTAGTAGAAAAGCATCTGTTCTATTATAAAGGTGAAGATCCTTTCAACTAACATTTTATCCGTACCATGAAAATGGTAGAATCATAAAATTGAAGCAATGAATTTCAGAAGTTTATGGCTTATGGCCTTGAGCTGTCTTTTATATACTACACTGGTTGGTCAGCAAGAAGTGACCATTTCGGTTTTTGGCAAGTGTGATATGTGCAAGGAGCGTATTGAAAAAACAGCACTTAAAGTTGACGGCGTAGAAAATGCCAGGTACGACCTCGCTTCACAAGAGTTGACTGTGGAGGCAACCTCCTCATTTGATGTCAACGAACTCCATTTGGCGATGACCAAGGTTGGACACGATACCGGTGCTCTGAAAGCAAGTGACAAAGCCTACGAAAACCTGCATACCTGCTGCAAATACCGGGACGAAACTCCGACCGGGGAATTTGAAAAGGACGAGGGTGAAAATAAAGGTGAAACTGTAAGGTCTGAAGAAGACCTCTCTCCCATTGTCAAAGGACACATCTATGAACTGGATAATGATGGCCAGGAAGTGCCGATCATAGGAGCCAATATTATTTGGGAAGGTGCACCTGGAGGGGTGGCTACCAGGACAGATGGTAGTTTCGAGATCGGCAGGATCGACCTGAGTGACAGGCTCGTCATTTCCTATGTCGGTTATGAACCCGATACAATAGATATGAGTTGGCGATCTACCCTTAATTGGGTCTTATCCAATGATCTTGTATTACAGGAAGTCGAGGTGACTCATCGTAAAAGGTCGAGCGAGGTCTCCGTCATGGACCCTATTCAGACCCTGAATATAAGCGAAGATGAGTTATGCAAAGCGGCTTGTTGCAACCTTTCGGAGAGCTTTGAGACCAGTCCTGCGGTCGATGTGAGTTTTACTGATGCTGTGACCGGCACGAGGCAGATACAAATGCTGGGACTCGCAGGTAAATATGTTCAGATAACGAGAGAGCTTATCCCTGATATTCGTGGCCTGGCAAGCATTTACGGACTGACCTACACGCCTGGAGCCTGGATCCATAGCATGCAATTGAGCAAGGGCACTGGAAGTGTTGTAAACGGCCATGAAAGTATGACAGGACAGATCAATGTGGAATTGAGAAAGCCAAGAGCTAAAGAACGGCTCTATCTCAACTTATATGCAAATGAAGGTGGGCGTTATGAAGGCAATCTGTTTGTCAAGCATAAATTTAGCAGGAGAATATCGTCGGCCATCCTTCTTCATGGCAGCTCCCGGGATCGTCGGTTCGACAGGAATGATGATGGTTTTCTGGACTCTCCTCTGGGAAGGGACGTCATTGCTATAAATCGCTGGAAATATCAGAACAAGAATGGATGGCAAGGACAGTTCGGGATCAAGATGAGCCTCATCAATCGTTCCAGTGGACAGGTGCGATTCGATCCGGATCTTGACAAATTATCTACTGAGATATGGGGATCGACCAATGAAACGCGTCGTTACGAATCATGGTTAAAATTAGGCAAGATCCTGTCTGACGAACAAAATCGGAGTATTGGTTTTCAATTGTCCGGTGTTCTTCATGATCAGGATCTCACATTTGGACAAAGGGTCTATAATGCCAATCAGGAAAACCTTTATGCCAATATCATATTCCAGACAGATGTAGGTGCTTCAAGTGATATACTGAAGTTGGGCGCAACGATCAATCTCGACAATTACGACGAGAAGTTCACACAAAACCTATTTTTTGAACGTAATGAAAGAATCTATGGCGCCTATGGCGAATACACCTTAAAATCTGATGAGATCCTGTCTGTAGTTGGCGGTCTCCGTGCGGATTATCATAATCAGTACGGCATGATGTACTCACCCAGGCTTCATGCCAGGATAGCTACGTCCGAGACCCATGAAACCGTATTCAGACTCATTGCAGGTAAAGGCTGGAGAACAGCTAACATATTCAGTGAGAATATTGGAGTGCTTGCGAGTAGCCGTGATTTGGTGATAATTCATACTGAAGAGGGAAACCCTTATTCTCTCAAGCCCGAAGAAGCGTGGAATTTCGGTGCCAACCTTACCCAGACGTTATATCTCGGTGATCGCTCAGGTACATTTACAGTAGATTACTATTACACTTTGTTCAATAATCAGATAGTCGCTGACTATGAAAGTTTGTCGAGTGGTGATGTAATGCTCACAAATCAATCCGACCAAACCGACGGCCATAGTATTCAGACTCAACTCGATCTGGAACTCATACGAAACCTGGATGTCAGAACAGCGTATCGGTACAATTACAGTGAGGCCAGCTTTGGCGGTGAAGTTAAAAGTATTCCATTTACGCCCTTTCACCGGGCATTTCTAAATCTTGCTTACGAAGCTCCAGAAGACTGGCATTTTGACCTGACCATTAATTGGAGAGGCTCTCAGAGAATACCGGAGTCAGAGTGGCTAAGCCCGGAAGACAGGCCTCTCGATCGATCACCTGATTTCTACACAGTAAATGCGCAGATCAGAAAGATCTTCAAGGATAATTTTGAGTTGTACATCGGTGGAGAAAACCTGTTGAACTATACTCAGGATAATCCGATCATCAATGCGGAGACTCCATTTGCGGATGACTTTGATGCAAGTCTTGTCTGGGGACCGATTTTCGGAAGGAATATTTATGCGGGGTTACGATACAGGATAGAATAGCATACAGACCTTTGATTCTGGGAGGTGATCACGAACCTCCCAGATTCTTAGGTCCCCTTGCCTCTTCATCAAGTTTAATAAACTCCTCCTTGATCTTCTTAATGGTTTCTTCGGCTGATCCCCTGGCTTCTTCCAGCGGCTTTTTCGTCGGCGTCAAGCTGTGGCTGCCAGGCATTTGTTCGATATAGATCGTCTGACTGGGAAAAGCAAACCGTACTCCAATAGCCTCAGCCAGATTGATGATACCCTTCATGAGATCGTGACGGCCTCGAAGTTCATCTGTCCAGTTGTCAACATTGAAGAAGGTATATAACAAGATGTTCAGAGAGCTGTTGTCAAACTTGTTGAGCACCACTTCATAATAATCCTTACGCGTATAGGGATGGCTCTCGATCAGTTCTTCGATACCCTCAATAAAAAGGTCGATAAGATAAGTAGGCGTATCATAGGTCACAGCGATCTCCGTTGAGTACCTGCGATAGATCCTCAGGCCTTTATTGTCAATGATCTTCTCCGCAAAAATGCCATTGGGGACATACGTCAGGCTATTGGCAAAGGTCCTGATACGCGTAGAACGTACACCTACGCTTTCCACTACCCCATCCATACCATCGAAAGTTATCCAGTCACCGATCTGAAATGGCTTGTCAAGAAAGATCATCACTGAACCAAAGAAGTTCTTTACTGTATCCTGTGCAGCGAGTGCCACTGCCAATCCACCTATGGAAATTCCTGCCAGCAAGGCTGTAACATTAAATTCCAGGTGGTCCAGAATATAGATAACTCCAAGGATCCAGATGATGATATCTGCTAACCTCGACAATAGAGGTACCAGTTGATCATCCATCTGGCTCTCTGTCGTCTCTGTCCACTTCTCCAGATAATGAAAAACCAGATGAACGATCTCGATAATGATGAGAAGCACAAAGACGACTATCATGATCTCCAATCCCTTCATCAAAAAGAAATTGAGACGTGGAAAGAGATGCAACGCCGGCAGGATCCATTTTGCAAGGCTCACTGTGATCAACAGACTGATGATACGCGTCAATTTCGAAATTGACTTACTGATGACATCCGTATCGGAGATACTCAGATGAGCAAATCTATGTCCGATACGCCGGATTATGAAGTAGATGAGTTTGAAGAACAAGAAGGACAGTGTAAGTAAAAGGAGCAGACATAACCATTGCCAGACCTGTACCCCGAGAACAGACGAGTGCCATGCTGGCGCGGTGAACAAGGCTCTGAGCGACCCTTCGAATGGATATATGGCACTGTAGAGCTCATCAAGAGAGCTTATAGTAGTCTTGGAATATGTCCACTTGCCGTTCTTGCGCTCTACATAAATTCGCGGTTCCTTGTCACTTGGAACATAGATATGTTGTCTTGCCGTGCTGTCGTAATAGTTTGCCTTTTCAGGTAACCGGTTGATATCGATGTAAAGTCCCTTCCCATCGAGTATCTCTTTTAATTTGATCGCCTTCGTGACTGCACTAGCCGGATCTTCCGGGTTGATAGAACGGGCGGCGAGCCGCGGCTCATAGTTATCAGGTTGGAGATAGTAAAGGTGGTTATATATAACATGATACGGTGTCTGGTTGACCTGATCATCCGTGACCTCTTGTGCAAAACCTGGGGTAATAAGAAAAGAGAGACATATTAGAATATTAATTCTGCGTATCATGACACTGTGTTATTGACACCAATAATATAGATAAACAGTAAGAGGAACTAACAACAATTGAGAACTTTTACTTTATATGTTGTCTCCAGGCCGTGAGAGGAACAAAATTTCAGAAAATTCCTATACCCAAATTCCAACCTGCAAACCGTTTCTTCGTTTAAAATGTCTATGAGATTGAAGATCACAAAAGGTAAGGTGTCGGGCTATCTTGTTATGGTCGTACTATTGGTTGCGTGCGGTCAGAACATTGATAGGGATGCTCGTCAAAATATGGATTCATCTCCTGGCGATGAAGTTCAATCAGCCATGGCCGAAAGGCTCATCAGATCCTTTGATGACAACACCACGATTGATGCTGGTACGATCTTCAAACAAAGATGTGCTCTCTGTCACGGTATTCAAGGAGATCTTGGTGTGAATGGTGCCGGAGATCTGACGACATCCGATCTGCCCCTTTCGGAGCGTGTGAAGATCATTTACTACGGTAAGAACACCATGACACCTTTCGGGAATATTCTTGACGATAATGAGATCGTTGCGGTAGCCAAACATGTTGAAAAACTAAGATAATAGTTTGCCAGGCGGGAACCGGTTATCATATAATGCTCTGGTTTTCAGGAACGCAGAGTTTTACTTCCTCAATGGACATATATAGATTTCGAAGCTTCTTTCTATAGCCTGCAGATATTTCAGGGCTGAAGAATAAGAATTCTTTTGTAGCCAAAATTTCCTTAATAAAACCGTGCTGTACAGCCAGGCGATCCGCCTCATGCTCAACATCGCGGGCAAATGAGGAGAACAGATAATATTTAAGGCCATACCAAAGCATCGACAATGTCTTACGACGATGATAGTCCGCCAGATGACCCATTTCATGGGCTACCCAACCCATTAAAACATCTCTTTCCAACTCGTCGACCCGCTTTTTATTACTGTCACGTACATGTTCGGCTACATGTATCTCGTAAGAACGGATGGGCGGAAACAATAAATTGTCAAGTTTGGGCAATGCCCTCATAGTCATACCCTTCAAGTGTCTTTTGCGCACGTAGATCTTCGAATTGCGCAAGATCTCATATCTCTGGAAAACATGCTCAAAAGCAGACCGTATCCCGGGATTTTCTATGCCATCGAAAATTAAGGACATGAAATACTATTGTTGGTGTGCATTAGTCGGATGGAGGGTAAAGTGTCTTCAATATATATTTGTGATCTGTCAACATATCGTGTACTTGTCTCGTGGTCGTATTGAACTCCAATATTTCTTCGATTTTTCCTATTACCTTATCAATATTCTCAAATAAAGCCTTTTTCAGGTTCCGTTCTGAACTGTATTTAACCTTCAATGTGTCTTGTTGTTCCCGAAAGAACGAGATCAGGAAACTTTTGTCTGCTCTATATCTTTTTAGCAGATATCTGGCTATCGATGTTTTCATCCTTTCGTGCCAATCGAGTCGCATCCTCCACTTCCAGGCATCTGATTCGCTGTCCTCAATGTACAGGGCGATCATCTCCGAGATGAATTCCAGACACCGCTCATGGAGTTTGAACAACTGACAGTACTCATTGAGCATCTGGTCCCTCAATCCCTCATAATCCAAATTTTTCTTCCTCATTTTCATTTCCCGGATCAGCTTACTTCTATTTCTTGTAAATCGTTTTAATATTAGAAAATTCCCTAATGCCAAAAAGTGAAAGCTCTCTGCCATATCCACTCGATTTAATACCGCCAAAAGGCAATCGGGGATCTGACTTGACTTGAGCGTTAACAAAACATGAACCGGACTCCAGATGATCTCTGGAGAGAGACATCGCACGATCTTCGTCTTTGGAGAATATCGCACCTCCCAGACCGAAAGATGTGTCATTTGCCAATCGCATCGCCTCTTCCGTGGATTCTACCTTAAAGACCATTGCCACCGGGCCAAAAAGTTCTTTGTAATAAATCGGGTTTTCCGGTTTTATCTCTGTGAGTATCGTTGGAGGATAAAAAGCACCCTCGATCTCATTGGGCACGTATCCTCCCATCACGAGGTGAGCTCCTTCGCGGATCCCGTCAAGCACCTGTTTATGAAGCATATCCCTTTGCTCAAAGCTTGATAGAGGTGCAAGATTTGTCTTGTTGTTTAGTGGATCGCCAAAACTGTATTTTTCAAGTCCGTCTCGAAACCGCTTCATGAATTCCTCATATACTTCCGTATGGACAATAAACCTCTTAGCTCCTATACAGGATTGTCCGGAATTCAGCATGCGCGCTTTTACGCATGTTTCAACAGCCAGGTCCATGTCGGCATCATTTAGTATGATATAAGGGTCACTGCCTCCCAATTCAAGAACTGTCTTTTTAAGATGCTTACCCGCCTGGGCAGCCACAGACTTACCGGCCGCCTCGCTACCTGTCAGAGTGACGGCTGAGATCCGCGGGTCTGCGATCATTCCTGCTACCTGTTCCTTGTTGACCATGGCGGTTTGAAATATAGGTCCGTCGAAAGAGCTTTCATTGAACAATCTTTCAATAGCCATAGCACACCGAGGAACATTAGAAGCATGCTTAAGTATACAGACATTACCAGCCATGACCGAAGGTGCAGCAAAACGGAATACCTGCCAGAATGGAAAATTCCAGGGCATAACACCCAGGATGACACCAAGAGGTCTATAACTCACAGCACTATAGCTGGCATCCGTAGATATTTCCACTTCAGCGAGAAACTCGGCACCGTTTTCTGCATAATAATCACAGACCCAGGCACATTTCTCGATCTCAGCGAGCGACTCGGAGACCAGTTTCCCCATCTCCATAGTGATCAGTTCAGCGAGTTCATACTTCTCTGCCCTTAGATTCTCAGCCACACCCTTTAGTCCAAGGGCGCGGAATTTCATAGAGCTATGCTTGTAATGAGAAGCAAAGGCATGTGACCGGTCCAGGGTTTCAGTAACCTGCTGATCCGAAAAGTAATCGTAGCTCGCCGCCCTCTTGTTGGTATATGGCGAATGTGAGACTATCATATAATCTGAGTTAGAAAAATACGTGAATTGAAATCGCTTAATAACGCATTCAATATTAAAAAGGATGAAGCGGCAAATCCACTCCATCCTTTTAATTTACCTTGACTGACTTTCAAGAATCTGCTACTTCTTTAGCTTTCTTTTCAGTCTTTCTGGTGATATCTTTTGCTTTTTTCATCATATCAACACCTGAATCGATCACTTCATTGACCATCTCGGAAGTTTTCTCAACGGCATCCATGGCCGATTCCTGGCCGCGTTGATAGGCGTCATTAACAGTGTCGGCTGCATCTTGTCTGAAAGTACGTCCGCGATCTGAGTTCAACCAATATCCAAATGCGAAAGACGCACCTGCAAGTAATCCTAAAAATAAATTATTTCTTTTTGACATATGAGATTAGATGTTTTTATAGTTAATTAATAATTACAAGTCACAGATATGACAATACCAGAAACACGCTTGTTTGCCCAAATTCCGAGTTAAAGAGAAGATTGAAAACGACACAGCTAAAAGGCTCTCACATTTACTCAGGATTCTTGTCTATTGTTAAAATTCAGAACATTAAATCCTGCCTTTCAAAAATATGTGCAAAATATTTTCGATTTTTTGTGAATCGGACAACAAAATTCTTCAGCAGGCGTTTTCCAATTAAGTTGCAGCCTGATTTCATTCCATTCTCTCAAGCTTAGATATTGTTTAATTGTGATCCAATTATCAAAATTGGACTTGTCCAATGATGATCATTAACGTGCAAATTAGACCTATTTGGAATGAATGTCTATTTTTTGCACATTTTCATGAACATTTTTTGCACATTTCGCGTTGTATAAGTAAAGTTTGAGCCAATATGACAAATAGAGAATTTTCAGATCATTTAAAACAGAACATGTTCCAGATCAAGCCTTTCGCCAAGAAACTGACAAAGTCAGAACAAGCGGCCAATGATCTGGTACAGGATGCCTCATTAAGAGCTTACCAGCACAGGGAAAAACTAAATGAAGTAGACAAGTTTAAATCATGGTTTAACACGATCATGTATAATACTTTTTTGAATCAGTATAAGAAGAGAGCCAGAAGACGGCGCATTCTAAACAGTACTGAGGCCAGCGTGCCAAGGTTCTTCAACAAGTCTACAGATGTCAACGATGGTTATGAAAAGTTGAAGCACGATGATGTTTTCGAACTGTGCCAAAGGGTAGGTGATTCAAGTTATAAGGCATTCGTATTATACTACGAAGGCTACAGCTATAAAGAGATAGCGAAGAAACTAAAAATAGCCATCGGAACTGTGAAAAGTCGAATTCATTTCGCCAGAAGCAAAATGAAAAAACTGACTAAAAAGCATTCCATCTCTGTTTAAATCAGAAATATGAAATTATTAAGACCGATCGCCCTGCTCTTCGTCCTTATACCTTTTTGTGCAGAACATGCAAGATCCCAGGTAAAGGACAGCAGCCAGATTGAAAAGCATCAACACGCAGAGCAGGATAAAACCGAGGTAGAAAAGGAGGTTGTCAAACCTACTATAGTCGAAAATGACACTTCCCCCAAAAACCCCATGGTCAAAGACTCCACAATGGTTGATTCATTGATCGGTAGAAAACAAGAAACCGACACCCTGAAGAAAAGAAAAGAGGAGAAGTAACTCCTCTTTTTTTAGTTTGATAAGCCTGTCATATAATCCCTCAG
>JAWVZH010000049.1:0-18372 GCA_033722295.1 Saprospiraceae bacterium | reverse complement strand
CACCCTTGGAGGGTCCCATCACCCTTGGAGGGTCCCATCACCCTTGGAGGGTAGAGATCATTACGAAATTTTTTGATCTTCATCGATTTTCCAAAGCTCTCCGTCGTCAATTTTAAGCCACCAAGAGACCTTTTTTATATTTTCGGAAAAACCACAAGCAATGAATTCACACAAAATAGATTATAAGATCTTTGGAGAGGAAATGCAGTTCGTAGAGATCGAGTTGGATCCGTATGAAACTGTGATCGCCGAGCCCGGAAGTATGCTCATGATGGACGAGGACATCGAAATGAAGACCATTTTTGGTGATGGTAGCGGACAGGAAGGAGACGGTGTCTGGGGCAAGGTGTTTTCCGCCGGAAAGCGGCTTTTGACCGGTGAGAAATTATTCATGACTGCCTACACCCATATAGGGGAAGGCAAGCAAACAGCTTCTTTCGCTTCTCCATATCCCGGTAAGATAATTGCCCTGGACCTCATCCAGCATCAGGGCAAGGTCATCTGCCAGAAAGATGCATTTCTCTGCGCGGCACAAGGCGTAAGTGTAGGCATCGAATTTTCCAAACGACTGGGACGCGGATTTTTCGGTGGAGAAGGTTTCATCATGCAAAAACTCGAAGGTGACGGTATGGCGTTTATGCATGGAGGTGGTACTATTGTAGAGCGACAATTGGGTCCTGGAGAACATCTCAGAGTCGACACCGGTTGCCTCATGGGTTTTACACAGGATATTGACTATGATATCGTGTACGTCAAGGGCGTCAAGAACATGCTCTTTGGTGGAGAAGGCCTGTTTTTTGCTAGCCTGATCGGACCAGGCAAGGTATGGATCCAAACATTACCTTTCAGCCGGTTGGCTGACCGAGTGATCTCTCACGCCCCCGGATATGGTAAGGGCCGCAACAAAGGCGAGGGATCAGTACTGGGTGGACTTGGAGATATGTTGATGGGAGATTAGGAGTATGAAAGATGGATTTTGAGGATGACAAGTCAACAATATAATTTACCCTCGGACGCCATGGAATTGCCTACAAAACCATTTAAATAAAAAAAGCCCCCCTGAAAGATCCAGAGAGGCCAACTGCGCTTGGTTAAGAAATCTTTATCTCACACCACAAGTGGTATAGAAATTTTAGTTAATGCTATAGGTGACACCGAAGCCGAAGGTGACCCCACGCTCTCTTCGCTCCACAACCCTTGAATCATCTCCTCGTGAAAGGGTCTGTTCGTAATCAGCATCCAGAATGTTTCTCGCCGAAAATCTCAACTTTATATTGTCGCCGATAGTCTTGCTTATTGAAAAATCAAGTTGAGGTATCGGTTCCTCGTAGAAGTCTGGACTTTGACCACCATTATTCAGTGTCAGTCGTCTGCCAAATACGTTGAAGGCCAACAAGGCATCAAGCCCGATGTCAGGATTAGCATAATTCAGTGCCGCATTGACAATAAAGGGACTTTGACCCTGGAATGGCCTCGTAAATCCTTTATCAGGATTATATTGATCGATCAGCCATTGCTCGGTATCAGTGCTATCTGGATGGCCTGGAATATCCACAAATGACTGGATCAGGGAGAGGTTTGAGATCACCCTGGTATGTTCAAAGAATCCTCCGCCGATGAAGTCTAATGATTTCCTTACTTCGAACTCGACTCCATAAACCTCGGCTTCATCCACGTTAACGATGAAAATTTCATTATTCGCCACACGAGGATTGAAGGCGCGAACTATGGGATTCTCGAATCTCTTATAAAAACCACTGACCGCCAGTAGTTCTCCCGGTTTCGGGTACCACTCGGCCCTCAGGTCAAAGTTCTCGATATTCGTTCTATCCAATCCAGGGTTACCCGTAACCCTGATATCAGTCCCCCTGTCAAAGGAGGAAAATGGCGCCAGTTCCCTCATATTGGGTCTTGCCAGCGTCTGAGTATAGGCTGCTCGTAGATTGATATCGTCTGTCAGACTATATATTAAATTGACCGAAGGCAAGATGTCGGTCACCTCGATATTTCCTTTTCTGAAAAATGAATCGAGACTGGCTACCTGGATATCAGTTCTTTCTACCCTGGCACCACCGATGATCTTGAAGTCTCCAATTTCAAATGAGGTCATCCCGTAGACAGCAGAAATAGTTTCAGATCCAGTATAACTGTTTTTCAAAGAGGCTTCTTCAAAATTTCGCAGATATAAGGCTACATCAGGACGCCTTCCTGAAGAATCGACCACACCCAAATTCTCCTGGCTAAAAAACACGTCAGGATTACCCATATAGTTCATCGTAGAGGATGAGTTCACATTGTTGTATTCCAGCGTAAATTCATCGAATGTCCTGTCCTTGTGGCTATAACTTGCCCCGAACTTCAGTTTATTGCTCTTTCCAAATCCGGTAAGGAACGGTATCGTCAGATCAAGTGATCCGTTCATTTGTTCGTCGTTCAGGTCTCTCCAAAAGTGGAAGGGCAAAGAAAACTCTGATTTACTTATAGCATAGAAAGTATCTATCGTTGGATTCCCCTCACCGTCCACACCTTCCCTGGTTGTGATCGTATTGTCAAAAACTCTGCTATCCGGTTCCAATTGCATCGAATTGATGATACCAGCATTCCAGTCTATCTTGACATCATTTAGCTTAGGAAATACGTGCTCACCTTTAAGCTGATAGCTTCGGATATCCCTCTCGATGAATGACAAATACCGTGACTCATATAATTTCTGCCCTGATATCTTACCTGGGTAGTCCCCGATCACATAATTGGCGGATTTCTGCGTGTTGTGATTATAGATACCACTAAATGATATCTTGTTATTTTCGGTCAACTTGTAACTCAAGCCTACCATACCGCCTATTTCAGGACTTTCAGTACTTCTGTCCTCGACAAGGTCATAGTAATTATTAAACTGTTCGCTCGTATTCAGCTCCCAGAACTCCAGATCACCATCCTCAATATGTGTGTATGACTTATTATAGCTCACATTGAATATGATACCCAGCGGCCGGCCGAACAGCGGCACCTGGTTGCCAAATGCAAAACTGGCACCATGATCCACATAGCTGTTGCCTTCGTCCGCCGCCATTTGAGAACTGACAGCATGGGCTGCCTCATTATATCGACTGATCAGATGTCGTTGATCCCGCAAGTCTCTTTCTAGCATGCCGGCACTCTTGGCCTTGCTGATCTGAAGTATCTCCCTGTCTTCAAAAAGAGCAGGTAGATCTCTTGTGCCATCATCATAGCCCAACCAATCATAGTCTCCACCATCAAATGTCAGGAAATCATCTCTAAAGCTGCTGATGGTATTGAAGCTGGTCGACATTGAGAATGACATGGTCAACTCTTCAGGGAAGCTTTTCGTCGTTATGTTCAGATTACCACCTGTGGAATTACCAGGCTGATCCGGCGTAAAAGTCTTGGAAGCCACCACATTATCCAGAAGATTAGCAGGGATCATGTCCAGTTGAGCCGCGTTTCTATAAGGATCTACACTGGGCAAGACCTGGTTATTCAGTGTGGTACTGTTGTAACGTTCACCGATTCCCCTAAGAAATACATATTTCCCTCCCATAACGGAAGCTCCGGTAACACTTTTCATAGACTCGGCAGCATTTGAACTGCCATATCGGGTGATTTCCTGGGAAGAGATGCCATCCTGAACGCTAAATGCTTTTCTTCGAAGGGTCATTAGGGCCCCTTCTGTATTTCTCAATGCCTGAGATGTGACGATGACTTCCTGTAACGTCTGAGAGGAGGTTCCCATCGGAATATC
Source organism: Saprospiraceae bacterium (assembly GCA_033722295.1). Classification (GTDB taxonomy): domain Bacteria; phylum Bacteroidota; class Bacteroidia; order Chitinophagales; family Saprospiraceae; genus JAWVZH01. Next base: position 14,609 of record JAWVZH010000049.1, on the reverse strand, counting down.
GATAACCGTCACATCATTGGCCTTCACCTCCACATCTGTGACCTTCTTGTCCGCATAAGATATGTAGGTAGCAACGAGGGTGTAAGTTCCAGGCTTAAGGCCTTCCAGTCGATAGACACCGTCAAGATCGGTAGAAGCTCCAATAGAAGAGCCCTCTACAAGGACATTACAAAACATCAGAGGCTCACCGTTGGTCTCATCGAATACTTTTCCGCTAATGACCCCTGTCTGGGCTTGCAGCGTCAACGATATTGACGCCAAAATCATAATACCAAGCGAAGTAAAAATTCTCATTATAGCACAGTTGTTTAAAAATAGAAAGTGTCCTGGCGCTGAGCGCCAGGACGATCCTTCTATGCGTTAATTGTTATTATTGGACTATCAATTTTATACTATAAGCACGGCCATCTACTCTTACTACGGTTGTATAAGAGCCTGCATTCAGGCTCGAAACATCCATATCGATGGTATGCTCTCCATTACTTAATTTTCCATTGAAAACCATTCTCACCTGAGCTCCCAGAGCATTAAAAATCTCCACACGCACATCAGATGCTCTCTGGAGATCCAATTTCAAAGAAGTCATGTCAATGGCCGGGTTCGGTCTGACATCTCCGATTGTTACGAGATCATCAGACTGATAGATGTCTTCAACATCTGTCATCAAATCACAAGTCAGGTGGTCCGCCCATGGCACGTTGTTGTCAAGATGGTTATTAGCAGAAAGTGCTGTCCATCCATTCAGCCAGGAACCCATACTGCAGAAGGCACCTTTATACCTGACATTCACGAAGAAGTCATCATCATTGTTGATGAAATCAGCATTTGCCCCACCAACTGCAGGACTACCCGCACTAGGACGAGGGTCCAGACCGTTATCCGTTGTTCTGCTAATGCTGTTCAATTGCGGATCAACCAAGGAATTACCATTGTTGGCCAGATGATTGACAAGGAACATAGCGTCAGGGTCTTCAGCATCCCCTGTGGCTCCGACGATAGAGTTTGTATTCGTCGCACCAACCAGTTCACTGCCACTTCCAAAGTTCCACCAGATGTTGTTCTTCAATGTCAGATCACCAGCCTCCAGTCGCTGACGGCTATCCAGACCATTAGAGGCTGCTCTGTCCTCCACTTCAATCGCATGGAATGGGAATTCAGTAAAAATGGAGTTGGCATAATCTCCAGCCGTACCGTCTCTCATCAATAGGGCATATTCAGCATCGGGATCATTGGTGTTGTTAGCACCCATTCCTATGTAAGTCACATTATAAACTGTAGGATCAGATGGTGGATCATTGTCATCGGGGTGTGCACCGTCGTGCTCTCCGCCGTTTCCTCCATCATCAAGGCCCTGAATAGAGAACCAGAACTGACCTCTTCCACGGAAACCATCATCCCAGTCGTACGTATCGTCTGCGCAAAATGCTACGGCAGCAAATCTTACATCAACTGTTCCACCGAACCACTCGATGCCATCGTCATCATTCGCGTAGACCTCTACATATTCTATGGTCGTTCCACTTCCTACGGCACCCAGCGTGATACCATTAATCTCGTCTCCATCCTCCAGAATAGAACCGCCGTGTCTGACAGACACAAATCTGAGAACACCTGAATTATCTGTATCATCAAAATTGCAGTTCTCATCTCCGTATCTTACTCGCGGGTCATTGTCCACAGCTTTAACACCTTCGATCTCAGCCGCACATACGTCATCAGAGATCGTGGCTCTTCCAAGCAAGATCAAACCGCCCCATTCGCCTCTGTCCTCAGGACCAAGGTCATCGGGGTCAGAAAGATCATCATCCTCGGCAGTGAATATGATCGGCGCATCTCTTGTTCCTTCTGCAAATATTTGCGCTCCTCGGGTAACTATAAGAGCAGAAGTTATATCAGTATTTGAGGGATCTGCTTTCCCTTTGATAACCGTACCAGCTTCAATATTGAGTTCTCCACCTTCCTCCAGGAAAACATATCCGTCTAGCACATATACGTTATCACTGGTCCAGTTGTATGTGCCGCTCTCAAGATCGGCATCCGTCACTGTGATGGTTGTCTGACCGATTGCGCCAGCGGCCAATAAGACAAATAGCAATAAATTGTAAAATTTGATCATAGTAATCTTTTAGTTGTAAATGGTTTCATATTGTTATGAATCCAAGCGCAGTGCAAAGTTACTTGAGGAGGCATCCAGAGTAAATTCTGGCATTTTATCAGTATGTTAAATCTGCTCCCCTGAGGTCATCTCTAACCCAACAAAAAGCCTATTCATACTGTCGTATAAGCGAAAGGAACATATGAGGATGCAGTGTTTGATTTATTAACTGATATAAAAGAAACTAAATATGAATTTGAGTGAAAAAAGAATTGCCATTCTGGCAACAGACGGCTTTGAAGAAGATGAATTATTCAGTCCTCTAAACACCTTAAAAGAACATGGTGCAAATGTGGATATCGTATCTTACAAAAGTGGAGATATCCGCGGATGGAAGGGTAACAACTGGAGCAAATCCATAACCGTTGATAAGACTGTGGATCAAGCTTCAGAATCAGACTATCATGCTCTGGTCATCCCCGGGGGAGTTGCTAATCCGGACAGCCTGAGACAGGATGAAGGATCTGTCAATTTTGTAAGAAGTTTCTTCAAAAGTGGAAAACCTGTCGCATCGATCTGTCATGGACCGCAAGTTCTGATAGAAGCTGGTGTTGTAGAAGGACGAAGAATGACTTCTTATAATTCCATTAAAACGGACCTAAAGAATGCCGGTGCTCAGTGGGTTGACGAACCCGTTGTTGTAGATCAGGGACTGGTTACAAGTCGCCATCCCGGAGACCTTGATGCTTTTAATGATAAACTGATCGAAGAGGTTCGAGAAGGCATTCATGAAGAACAAACTGCTTAACTTACAAGCACTTGATAACAATAACCTGAAAGCAACCCTCACAGGGTTGCTTTTTTTTATCTCATCTTGGGTCTTCTCCTTTTCCCGCCTGGCGCCTGCATTCGTTGTCCTCTTCTACCTGCCTGTTTTATCTGACCTCTCTGCTTGAGAGCCTGTTCGAATTGCGAGATCTGCTCTTTGAGCTGACCTTCGGAGATCTTGAGTTTTTTGATCTCTCTGAAAGTATGTTTAGCGGCATTCCATTTCCCTTTCATCGCGTTGATATTGGCCAATTGCAACAAGACCATGGCGCGTTCATTATCGGAAGGCAACTTTATATCCTTGGCCCTGTTGAACCACGCCTCAGCCTCATCACTATCCTTGGCATTCATGGCGATGGAACCTTTGATCAGGAAATAAAATGCTTTGTTCGTCACATATAACCAGCTGGGTTTGAAAGTGAGGTCAAGTCGCCTTTCGCAGGCTTCAAAATCACCATCCTGCATCAATTGAGCCGCAGACTGAACCGTTCCCAGGAAGAGGTAACTGGCCAACAAGATAAGCCCGATTATCAATAGTGGAAAAGCATACCAAAAACTGATGGTGACAGCCAGTATGACCCCTCCAAGAAGAAAAAGGGCGGTCAATGCCCATTTGAGATATATATTGATAGTAAACATTGTCGCAAAGGTATAATTGAATAATGAATTGCCGTAACGTCGGTGTAACTGTTAACGGCCAAAGGGATCAAATGTTGGTATGAGTCATTGATCTACTGCAGATCCATATCAAGTATTTCGGGACCATCCTTACCGATGTACAGGGCTGTCCAAACTCCCTTTTTACCGGGTTTCTTAAATCCAAGATGATATTGTCCATAAAGTCGATAATTGACAGGAAGCTGGAAGACACATTCCTCGGTAAATTGGTGATCAAAGAGAACGATACCGGAATTGTTCCACATTGCTACCCGGTCTCCGCTATCTATATCTATCTGGATATAATCTGCGGTGATTTCCATCTTTTGGTAGAGTTCAAGTGCTGAAGACCTGTCCAGAACGGCCTCTACCCAGTAAAGTTGACTTTCTTTTTGAGCCAGGCAGGTCAATGTGGATAGTAATATGATTATAACCGTTTTCATAGGCTGTCGGGATATATATAATATCCGTCGAGCGCCACATATGCTGCATTGCATCAGATCTTTTTATAAAACCCGGGCAGTAGTGAGGCTATCAGGAAGAATATGCTGAACAAACCTGCAGCATAGGCAATATAGTCCTTCCAACGATTGTAATAGGTCTTATGGTCATTGAGAAGGATCTTTCCCTTAATAACTGCATCCTGCTCGTACATGGTGGGCTGTCGTATATAGCCCTTCTGATCTATGAAACATGATATTCCCGTATTCGCGGCCCGCGCTATACTCTTCCTTTGCTCAATGGCTCTCAATCTTGCGAAATGCAGATGTTGTAGATGGCCGGGCGTGTCATCCCACCAGCCATCATTGGTCATTATGAAAATTCCGTTAGCACCTTCCTCGACATATTCACCAAGGTAAGCGCCATATACAGACTCATAGCATATGACAGGAGCTACTTTTCTTTTGCCCTCTCCCAGGGCTTCACGTTCAGGTTGGATAGCATGACCTTCAAGAGAACCACCTAACTGATCTACGATAGGTTTTAAGAACGGCAACCATTCCCTATATGGAAAGATCTCTGCTCCCGGTACGAGCTTGGACTTGAAGTACATTTCACGTACCACTCCATTTTTCATCCAAATGGCATTGTTCTGCACATCCCAATAAGTCGTATCCCCCCTGCTATCGATATGTGTGCGAGTGGCTCTGTTGGCCAGGCTATCCAGCGGGTAAACTCTGAAGGACGATATCCCACTTATCAGATTGAGGTCGGGAAACTGCTCAGAGATCTTTACGAAGGCCTTGATTCCGGGATGACGATAGATCTCATTTAATCTGACCCGGTGCAGGACGGTTTCGGGAAACAGAAGGAAATCTGTGGAATCCGTAACCTCACGGCTAGCGAGCTCCACCATTTTTCTTATTTGCTCGGATTGCGGGACATCAAACTTTTCATAATGAGGTTCATAATTCGGTTGTACGATCACAACCTCTACCGGTGTACCCTTTTCCTCATACAACTCCAGCATAGCCAGAGACAAAACAATCGGAAAGCCTACAGCCACTGCCAGTTTGATCCACGATTTCCGACTATTGATATTCTCGCTCAATATCCTGAATAAATAAAAGTTAACCGCCCATATCCACAGGCTTCCCCCGAAAACACCCGTCCATTCATACCACTGGATCCATTCGATCTGGTAAGCAAAGACATTCCCGATATTCAACCAGGGCCAGGATATCTCCCATTGCAAATGAATATATTCAAAAGCTATCCAGAAGGCGATCAAAGCCCAGGAAGCAGTTCTGAAAGAAAATCGATTATTGACCTTTTTGAATAGCAACCATGGTATGGTCATTAGACCTGCATTGACCACATTGGCAAATATGCCCGGTGCGAACGATGTGTTCAATACCCAGTATGTGGTAATTATATTCCATAGGAAGAAGGCATTGTACAGATGGCTGAAAAATGTGAAGTAACTGGGTCTGTCATAATATTTAAATAAAAATAAAAGTGGAATGAATGCAGTGAAGATCAGCGGTGTCAGAGGAGATACCGGAAAGGCAAGCGCCAATAGCAAACCGCTCAGCGTCGATAATAAAAACCGAATCAGTGATTCCCTGCTCCTTGTGATCCTCCGCCATAGAATTCCCGTGATGAATAGCCAGATACCGAGTAGCCAGATCAACGGAGCATGTCCCCAGAAAGGTTTAGTAAGCAACACATCTGTACTCATTCCGATCATCAGAATGCCCAATCCAATCCAGATATACTGGAACCAGCGATGTGTCAAAATGAATTTAAGCACTTCCATTATCGGATGGTTAGACCGTTGGCCCATCCCTCTTGTGGCGACACGAAACCTAATTCTCCATTGCCGTTTTCAACCATCAGGATCATACCTTGTGATTCCACTCCCATAATTTTTCTGGGAGCGAGATTGGTGACGACCACCACCTGCTGTCCTACCACCTCTTCCGGTTTATAATATTCTGCAATTCCAGAAACCACGGTTCGAGTTTCGAAGCCCAGATCCACCAACAGTTTGAGCAACTTGTCGGCTTTCTCAACCTTATCGGCTTCCAGGATCGTCGCTGTTCTTAAATCGAGTTTCGTAAAATCCTTGAAATTAATCTCTGGTTTGACAGGCTCACGTTCTATTTCCTCTTTTGAGGTGTCCCCTTTCAGCTTATTGATCTGGTCTTCTATTAGATCATCCTCTACCCTCGTAAAAAGATGTTTTGCACTTCCTACCACATGTCCGGGTTGCACTGGAGACTCTCCTTCTGCAAGCGTGATCAGAAAATCATCCAGTTCACCTTTTTCTTCAAGGGCGGGAAGCTGGAGCAACTTCCTGATCTTTTCTGAAGTTTCGGGCATAAAAGGCCTTACCACAATACTCAAAGCCGCCACATACTGTATCGCCACATTCATGACAGCCTTTACCAGTTCAGGATCCGATTCATGATTCTTCCAGGGTTCATTATACTGGAGGAGTTGATTTCCACGGGCTGAGATTTCCATCACCTCGGATAGCGCCTGACGAAATTCAAATTTTCTGAGGTTATCACAAACGCTATGTAATTGGTCAAAAAGGTCAAGCAGTTCTGAATCATGAAAACTGGGAAGATCTGCATCAGTTGGGCTGATCATATCCTGGTTCTCATCAAATTCAGGTACTTCACCTTCGTAATATTTATTGGTCAGTACAATGACCCTGTTAACGAAGTTGGCGAGATTGTTGACCAATTCGTTGTTCGCAGCATCCTGAAATCCCTTCCAGGTAAATTCACTGTCTCTTTGTTCTGGCATGATCCGGGTCAAGTAAAATCTCAACTCGTCGATCCTCTCCGGGAGATCATCGATGTATTCGTTGACCCATACTGCCCAATCTCTGGAAGTAGATATCTTTTGGCCTTCGAGATTTAAAAACTGATTCGCAGGAACATTATAAGGCAAAATGAAATTACCTTTTGCTTTCAGAATGGATGGAAAGATAAGGCAGTGGAAGACTATATTGTCTTTCCCAATAAAGTGAATGAGGGCTGTATCCTCTGCCATCCAATAAGGTTTCCAGTCCCTACCATTATCGATGGCCCATTGTTTGGTGGATGAGATATAGCCGATCGGAGCATCCATCCAGACATAAAGCTTCTTACCCTCGTGACCTTCGATCTCTGATGGGACGTCAACGCCCCATTCCAGGTCCCTCGTCATAGCCCTCGGTTGTAATCCACTGTCTATCCAGCTTTTGCATTGGCCAAGCACGTGATTCTTCCATTCATCCGGCTCGTGTTGCTGTTTTCCATCTACAGTACCTTCTTCGATCCACTCACGAAGCCAGGATTCATATTTATCGAGTGGCAAGTACCAGTGTGTCGTCTTGCGCAATACCGGTGGTTGACCGCTAAGTGTGGATCTGGGGTTTTCCAGTTCAAGGGGACTTAAAGTAGAACCGCAGTTCTCACATTGATCGCCGAATGCTTCCTCGTAGCCACACTTGGGACAAGTCCCTGTAATATATCTGTCAGCCAAGAATTGTTGGCTCTCCTCGTCATAGTATTGTTCGGATTCCGTTTCTGTAAACTCTCCTTTTTTATAGAGATCCAGGAAAAAGGCCTGGCTGGTCTCGTGATGTAATTTATCCGAAGTGCGGTGATAAAAATCAAAGGAAATCCCGAACTTATCAAAAGTGGAAAGAAACATCTCATGATACTTGTCGACGATCTCCTTGGGCGTTACACCTTCCTTTTTCGCACGTGTTGTAATGGCCGCACCATGTTCATCGCTTCCGCAGATAAGAAGCACATCCTTTCCGGTCAGCCTGAGGAATCTGCAGTAGATATCTGAAGGCAAATAACAACCCGCCAAATGCCCAATATGCAGAGGTCCGTTGGCATATGGTAAAGCTGCGGTAACAAGATATCTGCTGGCATTAAACATATACTCAAAAAGTTGAATATGCGAAGATAGAATACTCGCAAGAGTAATCGCAGAAATCGTTGTTTTAATTGGACGATAATAGCGTCCCAAAAATCAACGGGGATGGGATCTGAATTCAGATTGAAACCAAAGGCGGGCTCTTCGATTCAAGTTCGAAGATGCCCGGCTTAATTTGGGTGTCGCGATGACATTGGATAAAGGGAAATTATTTGTTCCTGAGTTCCTGTCCGAGATCAGAGATCTTACGCCCCAGATCAGACAGGTCCTCCTGTATCTTGTTGGCTATACTGTTGATATTGACAGGCTCACCATGCATACTTAGTTTTTCTGCACTAGTTTTGGCCTCAGGCATGACGATCCAAAGTATAATGTAAGGCAACACTCCGAATCCTGCGAACAACACACTCGCTACAAAAAGAAGTCTGATCCACAGTGGGTCATCTATGCCGAGGTAAGCGGCAAGACCACTACAAACTCCAGAGATAACCTTATTGTCGGGATCTCTGAAAAGACGCTTTTCTCTTTTAGTATAATGGCCCTCTTCTGTGTAATAACTGTCCTGTTGCCCGGAGTCATCTGTCAACTGCTCCGGCTGGCCCATGGTCTCTATCGCTTTGTTGACATCGTCTCTGGAAGCGATCTCGCGATTGCCCATATTTTCCGTCATAAGCTCAGCCATCCGTAGTTCAATATCCTGCATGATATTCTCGAATCCTACAGACCCCTGAAAATGTCTTTTAAGACGTTTGAGGTATCTGTCGAGCAGCTCATAAGCATTGTCGTCAATAGTAAGGGCGTGTCCGCCCAGATTAATATTAATTACTTTATTCATTGCTGGTTGTTACGTTTTTAGTTGTGATGTCAACGGCGTTGACTAATTGACCCCAACTCTCCTTCAATGTAGCAAGGAAGGTGGTGCCATTTTCGGTCATTTTGTAATATTTGCGAGGTGGTCCTGACTTCGACTCTTTCCAGTTGTAATCCAGGAAGCCCGCGTTTTTGAGGCGGTTGAGCAGAGGATACAATGTTCCTTCTACTATGATCAGCTCCGCCTGTTTCAGCTCCTTGATGATATCGCTGGGATATGCCTCTCCTTTGGAGATTATGCCCAGGATACACATCTCCAGGATGCCTTTCTTCATTTGAGCTTTTGCATTTTCTACGTTCATACCCCAAATATAAGCAAGTATATAGTACTATGCAATACATAGTACACCAATATAACATAATACTCGACGAAGGCAGGTGTTTTATCGACGAAAGCAATGGTTGGTTGGGCATATAACCGACGGTGTCTTGGTCTATCGGCAACTATCATCCGGCATTCTAACTACGGATCATACTACACGAAGCGGTCGGCATAGGTTTTTATAGTGATTGCCCGGATTTCCTGTCATGGTGCACTTTAATACTGACTCCGCTAAAACTAAACATGACCTGCGTTTCATCCTGTTTCATCTGAGAGAAGATGAGTTGGTGGTCAATGCAAACTCCACACCTATTCCCATACACAATACCCTATACACAATAATCCACCCAGTCATTCCTCCTCATGAAAATACTCCCACACAGCCTTGGTCTGGACAAGGTTCAGGTTATCGCGTTATCAGTAGTTTCCTTACATAGGACTGGTCGGATGCAATGATCTTCAAAATATAGGTTCCAGATGCCAGACTCTGAACTTGAAGCATACCCGCCGATGCATTGATTTCTTTTTGCAGCACTATGTTCCCATCCATGCCATAGATGATCACATCGGATACGATCTCGTCTGATTTTACATAAATGAAAGAGTGAGCAGGTATTGGATATACCTTTACTCCAGTATTATCTCCTCTATTATCCACGCTTGTAAGACATTCCCCTTCTGTCCAATCTGTGACCCCATAGTAGTTGCGGGCTACACACTCATTCTGATAGGTGATTGAATCACATCCACATACCGGGTCATAAATCGCACTACATGATTGCGTGGTATCAATATAAAATGAATCAATGCACAAGAAATTACATGGTCCCCTAGTCCATGATGTTACTCCACCTCTATACAGAGCGACACAGGCATTAATATATGTCACGCTATCGCATCCACAAACGGGGGACACATTGATATTTTCCTTGCAATCAATAGATTTATCGATAAACTTAGATTCAAAGCAACGACATGGGTCGTCGTTTATGGCATTAACCCCATGGATTTTTTCTGCTTCACATATATTAAAATATGTGCTATCATTACATCCACATACTGGATTATATAGATTACTGCATTCAATATTAGGAGTTATGAGCGAAGAGTCTATACACTGGCATGGTCCTTCTGTGTATTTATAAACTCCCCCATACAATTTAGCGGCGCAGGGATTCCAATAATTCACACTATCACACCCACAGACTGGATTTAAGAAAAACAGATCACCAACACCACAGCTTCTGGTTGAATCTATTTGCTCGGGAATAAAACACTTACATTGCCCTAATGAATAGTTTTCTAATCCGTATTTATACCGGGCAACACACTCATTTCTATAAGTTATAGTATCACACCCGCAAACCGGATCATAATCTGGTGGACATATTGTGTCTTGATCGATGTTCTCTTCCTTAAAACAGACACACTTACCTTCACGGAAATGGGTCAAACCTTTAAGGAAGTACACAACAAGTAAATCCTGATAATTATTGCTATCACAAGCGCAGTAATAAGGCAACCGTGGGTCGATTATTGTGTCAATTAACCAATCCGGAACGAAGTAATTCTTGAAAGATTCCTCATAGCAATCACATGGTGCGGGTTGCCATCTTGTCACTCCATGATAATAGTACGCGACTTTGGCATTAATGTATGTTTTACCGTCACACCCGCAAACTGGATCAAAGCCATTATTCAAGTAATAAAAGGAATCGAAAAAGACCCTATCTCTTTCTTCTATCAAACTTGAATCAATACACTGACACCCCCCTCCCTCAGTCCATTCATTTACACCATGGAGCCGTGCACAACGTTCATTCAGATAAGTCCTTCCATCACAACCGCACACTGGGATTTGATATTTGAAAAATCCGGGTGGGCCTGGAAAATTACAATGGATAAACCACTCTGCTGAATCCACACGTACACTGTCCTTGCAGTCTTGACATAATAGACTCGTTGCAACTAGAACAAATGTAATTAACAAACAAGTAATTCTCATAATTTGAGAATTTTCATGGATTTATAATAATTATCTCCAATTACCTGGACTAAATAAAGACCAGAATTCCTACCGGAAAAGTCTATCGTGTTAATATCACTCTTTAAAATTTCGGAGTGAATTAACTGTGCTTGTGTATTATAAATTAATGCTTTCAATCTGTTCCTCTTACTAATAACTGATATATGTACTTTAGAATGGAAGGGATTAGGAAATACATTAATTCGTAAATTATCATAACTATTAATCGATGTCATCAGCGAGTCGCATTTACTTCCAGTCAGCACGCCCAATCGCTTATTATACACAAGCGGTAAACTTCTCATGTGCTCAATAAGTCTAGCGGATCCAATCACATCGATGCTCAAATTTTCATTTTCCACGTCATCCAATTCGATGAAGTACCGCTCTGATCGATGATCAGTGCATAAAAGTTTATTCTGAAAACGCTCAATACGATGGATTGAGATTCCAGCCGGTATTTCGAAAGAATCAATCGGATTATGGGCTACACCAATTTGTGATATGTCAATTCTTTGAAGATATTGCCATCCGGTTAAAAGGAAATACTTCCCAGAATGAGTAAAAACACCATCTCGCCCTTGTATGTTATTTGGAATATTTATTCTCACAAATCTGCTCGAAACAATTCCAGAGCAACGGTCAAAATCATAAAAATATACTCCACAACCACCATCAACTATAGCAATTCGATCCCCATTAGGAGAGATTCGTATGATTCTTCTAAATCCACAGCTTGAAGTACTGAAGTACTCAATTTGTTGTTCCGGTAATAACCTGACCTCATTTCCAATCAACAATATTGTTCCTATAGTGCCATTCTGAGGATTAGAATATACGAGCCACCAATCTCTCCCATTACCGTGGCGTACAATATCTATACTTTCAATTTTACCCTCTACTAATAAATTAGTGGTATTTAGAATGGTTGGTTTGTCATTCACAATTTGCACCTTTCGCATGTAAATATTTCTAGTATCAATCCTCTGGCCACTAATTCCAAAAAGTCCTTGAACGAACACATAATAGACATTGCTATCAACAGGATGCTGTACAAAAGCCATACATCTAGGACACAATAACCCATAGTCGTCACAGTACTTGGCAGCCCATGGTCCTTTGGATAACAAATTTTGTTCTAATTTTTCACCGTCCGAATTATATAAGTAACAACCATTACTAATTAATACCACATTACCCTTTCCATCTGATATTGTAGACGTAGCCGATTCTATTGGTAATGACACTTCGAGATCAGTAATATTTAAGCCAGAATCTCTTAATTCCATCAATTGAGTTGATGAATCCCCTTGGCCTATAATCCAAGAGTCATAAGTCTGGGCAAAGAGATCATTGTTCACAGATTTTAACAGTATCACTATGAACAAGAAAGTTCTAAATAGATATTTCATTTTATCTATCATTACTATTAGTCACATTTAATGAATCACATGGTGAACCCTTTACAGGTCCTAATCTGTAGTTTGGAAATACTGGAATAGTATTAAAATTTTGTTCTGGCAAACTAATGGAGTGTTGCCTAAAGTTACACGCAAGACCACGAAGATTAGGTCTCTCAATAACATGCAAAACCGCATTGTTGCTGCCAGAGGCCATATATATCTTACCATCTACTGCCAATTTACACCATGAGAATATGGTAAAATAATTATCTTGATACCTATCAAATCTGGCAATTGTCAATCTAGTGTCTTCTATGCTTTGCGCCGTCAAATCATATTGGTGCAACACGAATCCGTCATGACTATACAATATTTTACTGTCGGGTGAAATAGATATACCCAGATCGTAGTTAACCTGTCTACTCCAGTTAGTATATTGTATAGCATCAAGAAATGTGATTGCGCCACTGCATCGGTCAAACTCGTAAATTCTGATTCCATTAATGGGGTGGGATACAACAAGATATTCACCATTTGGAGATACTCTATTTACACCAGTAATTGAGCTAAGGTTATCAAATATAGGACCAGTAGAATCTATTCCCTTATTTTTAATTCCACGTCTATCGATTAAATATTTCTTAAAGTGGTTAGTGGCCTTTACAGGAACAATTAGCCAATAATCTCTTCCATTGGCATGCTTTACTAATCCAAAATATTCCATACCATCTCTCAATAAAATATTGTTCTTGGAATGCACTGATCCTGCATTGAGACCATGGCTCATATCTATGACGGTGTAGTAGAGAGGACCGAGATTCAAGGTATTCTTTATCATCGCTGGATGAAACATAATATAATTATCAGGTTTACCTGGGTATGGTATTGCTTGAGCCTGATATCTAGAAAAGTATGCATTCCAAGTAGTATCACAATGCATCCACCAATATCCTGGATTTATCGTGTCTCCACCATCCATGATCTCATGATTCATGTTATAAATGTGGAGTCCATTTGTATAAAAAAGAACATTGCCCGAAGAATCGGACATCATACAGCTATAAGTATTAATTTTTGGAGCATTTGATGGGAATTGCGAAATTTTAGACAATCCGTCTTTGTTAAACTTGAGATGAATCGGATTAGTGTTTCTCGATCGACTACTATACCCCAATAGCCAATTTAAATCATGATATTGTGCTATTGCACACATGAAATTTGAAAAAATTATAAGAACTACTATACAACTCTTCTTCTTCGACATATAAGCATAAATATATGCAGGGGGACTATTCATTCCCCCCACATTAATGTATGATTTTTTATTGGACTATAAATTTTAGTCGAAAATGTCTACCATCTGAATAACTTATTTTAAGGAAATACACGCCTGGCCTCAATTGACTTACATCATATTGAGGTGTCAATTTATTGAAGGAGTGCTTCAGTTTAGTTCCGGCAATATTCCAAAGCTCAATTCTATTAACCTTATCTAGTGCTAGGCCCTCTATTTCAATAAGACCATCGCTTGGATTTGGAACTACTCGTAGCTCTGCCGTCGTTTCTTTATTAGTGCTTAGTATCAAGCTAGAACTACAATATGTGGAATCGTCATAAGTTGACGGATGCTCTGGGAGAATAGACCTCGCCAACAACACTCCATGTCCGTTGTCAGAGTAACATTTCTCAGCAATTGACTCTAAACTGTCAATTTGTCCAGGTGTTAACTCCCCATCAGAACTCAATAACAGCTCCACATTTATTTTAAAATAAGATTTCAAATATCGCTCCATTGAGTCACTGACGGTAACTGTATTCAAATCCTCTAAAATATCATTGAGTATTGAATTTATTGAGTCTCCTAAAGATTCTTTTTAGCATTCAATTTGTCATTTTGCACTTCGATAAGAGAGTCTACATATATCACGATATTGAGCAGTGAGTCTTCTTGGGATTCTGAATACTCATCTGAATAGCTATTGCAGACAAACTGCAGACTATCCAGATGCAGGGAATTAAGGT
>JAWVZH010000048.1:0-18507 GCA_033722295.1 Saprospiraceae bacterium | reverse complement strand
CAGAGGTGTCTCTGCAGGAAGCCATAGATAACGGTTTTGAAATGACCACTTCTAGCGATGACATTCAAGTCATTAATGACCTGAACGTTTATCCCAATCCTGCACTCAATCAGACATTTGTTGAACTCGACCTAGCTGAAGGTTCCAATGTGCGGATCGACGTCATTAATTCTCTTGGCGGTATAGTCGCTTCCAGAGATTATGGCAAGATCTCCGGATCATATACCTTCCCTGTTGACCTCGGCAATATGAATGCAGGTGTTTACCAGATTCAGATCTGGGTGAATGATGAGTTTACAACTAGATCCCTGAATGTGATCAAATAATTTTTAAATCTTTTAGCTTTAAACCCTGAAGGCACTGCAATGTGAAGTCCTTCAGGGTTTTTTATTTTAGTAAACAACAGAATTATCATCCCGGTGATCTCAGATAGAATAAATCAAATGACCGAATCGGCCACGATCATGATGGCCCAAAAGGCAAGAGAGCTCAAGTCCAAAGGCATTAATGTTATCAATCTGAGCCTGGGAGAACCAGATTTCGACACCCCTGAGCACATAAAGGGCGCAGCTAAGAAAGCTCTTGACGAAGGACATACTAAGTACACTCCAGTACCAGGTGAACTCGTGTTGCGAGAGGCCATATCAAGGAAGTTTTCAAGAGATAACAACCTGGATTATTCCGTCGATCAAATCGTGGTCTCCAATGGCGCCAAACAATCCATTGCCAATGTCATTTTGTCCGTGATAAATCCGGGTGACGAAGTCATCATGCTGAGTCCTTATTGGGTCAGTTATTACGAGATAATCAAGCTTGCTGGTGGAATACCCGTTCCTGTGAAAGCCGGCGTTGATCAAGATTTCAAGGTCACACCAGAGCAGTTGAAGAAGGTCCTGACGCCAAAGACGCGGGGCTTGATCTTTTCATCTCCTTGCAACCCCACTGGTTCCGTCTATTCGAAAGATGAGTTACAAGGACTTGCCGATGTGCTAAATTCTTATCCTGAGGTCGTGGTGGTCAGTGATGAGATCTATGAATACATAAACTTTACCAAGGAGCATATAAGTTTTGCGGGACTCGAAAATATGAAGGATCGTACGGTGACGGTAAATGGTTTTTCCAAAGGTTTTGCGATGACAGGATGGAGACTCGGTTACATCGGAGCACCAGAACAAATAGCCAAGGCATGTATCAAAATACAGGGACAGTTCACCTCCGGTGCGACTGCGTTTGGGCAGATTGCCGCTGCCCATGCTCTCGAATCGGATCTGACACCCACTATGAAGATGAAGGCTGCCTTCGAAAAAAGAAGAGATCTGGTGATCTCACTCGTTCGTGAAATTCCGGGATTTAATTGTCATCTGCCCCAGGGTGCATTTTATATATTTCCTGATGTAAGCGCTCTTTTCGGAAAACGACACGAGAAAGGTGTCATCCATAATTCGTTTGACCTTGCTATGCATTGCCTTGAAAAGGCCCACGTTGCCATCGTTGATGGTGCCGCTTTTGGCGCTCCCGAGTGTATCAGGTTGTCTTATGCGGCCTCGGATTCGGAGATCAGAGAGGCACTGAAGAGAATTAAAGAGGCCGTTAATGAATTGAAATAGCCTGAGTGAAGTCTGTTGATAGTGCCAACATACCCTCCAAGGGTCCCTACACCCTCCAAGGGTCTCTATACCCTCCAAGGGTCCCTACACCCTCCAAGGGTCTCTGTGGGATCTCTGTGGAAGATGAATCAGAATAAATAAAAACGTAAATCGCACTACTTCACCAATTCATTTATTGATCACTAGAGGTGTCTGCCGCCAGAACCACGATTATTCAGTATTTCTGCACAACAATAGCATATTCATTTAGTCTAGAGGGGATTCCATCCTGGAGGTACTTATTCCATTTGTCAGAAACCAGTAGCCTTAAAAGGACCCTCCAAGGGTCCCTACACCCTCCAAGGGTACATCCTCAGTCCACACGCTTCATCACTTGTTATTCTTTGGCTCCATACCGTAAAATTTGTCACCCTCTCTGTCGATATACGCTTGCAATAGATCACTACGTTCCGACAGGTCAGTTTTATCATACAAACCTGCTTTTTGCCTCTGCCTGAGAGTTTCATAAAGAGAGACGGCACAGGCAACTGAAATATTGAGACTCTTGACCATACCGACCTGCGGAATGAAGAAGGATCCATCCGTCCTCTGTCTCAATTCATCGCTCAGTCCCTCATGCTCGTTTCCGAATACCAGCGCTGTGGGAACAGTAAGGTCAAGAGAGTAGAGAGATGGAGAACTCTCATCGAGATAAGCCCCCAGAATTTGATAATCCGTAAATTTTTCCAGACAGCTATCGATATCCCGGTACAGGAAAACATCCACCCATTTTCGAGTGCCAGCTGAAGATCTCTTGCCTAATTTGAGGTTCTCATTATCCAACCTCGGATCGGTATATATCACATGAACCTCTGCAACGCCTATACTATCACAAGTTCGCATTACTGCTCCCAAATTATGCGGATCGTGAACATTCTCCAAAATAACCGTGAAATCAAGTTGACGACGAAGTGCAACTTCCTCTAAACGTTTGATCCGTTGAGGTGTCAGAGGCATGAAATTACTTGACTCTTTTGAATTCGAAGTTCTCGATAGAAATGATATCGATAAAACGATTCTCAAAATATTCCAGTTCATCGCTGGTCAATTCTGATTCAGGCTGAACATCAAATACCGTCTGCAGTCCGGTGTAAGGAGGGATTTCATCATACAGAAAATGGAACCTATTACCAAACCTGGCCAAAGATCTCCCTACATACATCATTAGGTCATAGCCTTCATAGGCGTCTTCTGATGGATAAGTAAAATATAATGTATAAAAGCGTTTCCTGAATCTTTTGATCTCCTCATCGAAAGGATTTACGAGGTTGCTGATCGTCAGATATATCGGCATGGAGTTCATCAGTTCGAACATCTGATCCCGATAGTCCAACCATCTGTACATTCCATACACCTTGTAATCACAGTCTTGCCCCTCGATCTGGAGGCGCCTCAGGAAATCATATACAAAGGTAGCGTCGCGGCCAGAAGCATAAGGAACCATAAAGACCATCTTGCAGTCTCTCGTATCAAAGATCGAAGTATCAAAAGGACTGACGCCATGTGTCAGAGTATCCGTATCCAACGAGAGGATCTTATAATGCTCGAATTCAGGATCAAGATTCAATTGTTCAGATACGTAATCAAAATATCTCATTTTCAGTTCATCGTCTTCCTTGACTACCAGAAAGACCTGATGGTCTGCGTAATTCTCCAGGACAGTGCCGAGCATTGTCTTATAATGGCGGATCAGTCCAGGTTTAGTCTGGATGTAATATGGATTATCTTCTGTCATTGACGTACTGGATATCCAGGGAGATATCATTGTAGTTCTTGAAGATTTTGCTCGTTCCGACAACCACTTGACATTATCCTTTTTATAAGGACCTATAATGACATCGCTTCTTCTGAATTCACCATTGAAATAAAGGTCTCTGACATCATCTTCTTTATAGTGGCTATCGTGAACCTTGAGGTTAAGATCAATTCCTTCGTTAGACAGATCATCAGCAGCCAGTTTGGCACCGAGATAGAAGTCCAGAAAACGCCTTTGAAACGCTGAAATATCAACATCGGGAGATGGCCTTCCGACAGTTGGCGCTTTGAAAGGTATTATAAGGTCTATATTATAGCTTGACTTCAATTGGCTGGGAGGAAGCACCTTACCACGTAAAGGAGATTCATCGTCTATAGGTTTGCGATCTTCATTGAGAATCCATTCGACTGTATCGATCCGGGATCTTTCCTTCTTTATCTGTCTTTGCTTTTCACTCAGCGACGGAGAGCGCTCTCTTGTGGTTCTCTTTTTTGATGTTCCACAACTGGATAATACTACCGCAAACAGCAGTATAACTACGCAGGTGCTATTCCCACTCAATAGTCGACGGAGGTTTGGTTGAAATATCATAAACAACTCTGTTAACTCCTTTTACTTCATTAATGATCTTGGTACTGATCTCCGCAAGAAAATCATAGGGCAACTTACTCCATTCGGCGGTCATGCCATCTCTTGAGTTTACGGCTCTTAGAGCTATGGTCCACTCGTACGTTCTCTCGTCACCCATAACTCCAACGGATTGCACCGGTAGTAGTATTGCACCAGCCTGCCAAACTTTATCATACAAATCATGGTCTTTCAGGCCATCGATATAAATGGCATCCGCCTCTTTGAGTATTCTAAGTCGATCCTTGTTGATCGGACCTAAAAGTCTTATGCTTAATCCGGGACCTGGAAACGGATGTCTTGATAAAATCTCCTCTGGAACTCCTATTTCCTTGCCCACCAACCTGACTTCATCTTTAAATAGATTACGAAGGGGTTCGACCAGTTGTAGATGTAAGCTTTCGGGAAGTCCTCCTACATTATGATGCGACTTAATAGTTGCCGACGGGCCCTTTACACTTACCGACTCTATTACATCTGGATATATAGTACCCTGGCCCAGCCATTTGACATCTGGAATTTTGGCAGCTTCACGTTGAAAGACCTCGATGAAAACCCGACCGATGATCTTTCGCTTTTCTTCCGGGTCTGACACGCCCTTCAGCTCTGAGAGAAATTCTTCTCGCGCATCTATACCAGTGACATTCAGTCCCATACGCTTATAGGCGGCTAATACATGTTCGAATTCATCTTTTCTCAATAATCCATTATCTATGAAAAATGAGTGAAGATTATCCCCGATAGCTCGATGCAATAAGGTAGCGCCAACCGTACTGTCCACACCTCCAGATAATCCCATCAGGACCTTATCTCCGTCCAGCTTCACCTTCAAAGCTGATATACTTTCATCAACAAATGAAGCTGTTGTCCAATCTCCCGTACAACCGGCAACGTGAAACAGAAAGTTGCCAATGATCGCTTCCCCCTGAATGGTGTGAGTCACCTCAGGATGAAATTGCAATCCATATATACTTTGTTCAAAAGCTCCTTCTCTGGATCGGTAAGCTGCAACAGGTATCGAATCCGTTCGACCGATAATTTCAAACTCGTCCGGGAGATCAAGAATGGTATCAGCATGACTCATCCAGATCTGGTTATCATCGGAAAATCCGTTGAAAATCGGATCCTCCTCTTTTTCAACGTGAAGTCTTGCCTTACCGTACTCTCTTTTAGATGAAGCCTCTACCCTGCCGCCCAATTCTTCGGATAACCACTGTGCGCCAAAACATATTCCAAGTACCGGGATCTTACCCAAAAATGACTGAGGGCTGATCTCCACATCAAAGTTCTTTACAGACATCGGGCTGCCTGACAGAATGATGGCCTTTACGGTCTCATCGATGTCGATAGTATCAGTACAAGGTTGTATCTCGGAATAAACATAGTGTTCCCTGACTCTTCTGGCAATAAGTTGAGTGTATTGAGATCCGAAATCAACTATGATCACCTTTTCTTTCATCCGCCAAAGATAATTAAACCAAGTACAACTGAAATTCGGTCAGGATGTCTGACTCATTCAATTATTCCAATAACAAATGATAGTTAAAGATCAGGCCAGGAGCCCTCGCCCCTCTTTCTTGATGAGGCCCTCTTCGTTCATCAAACGCATCAGCTTGTCCAACACACCATTGATAAAATCCTTACTCTTCTCAGTACTGTATTCCTTGGATAATTCGACATATTCATTCAGTGTAACCTTGGTAGGTATGGTCACGAAATTGAGGAACTCGCAAATGGCCATTTTGATAAAAAGCATGTCAACCAGAGCTACTCTCTCTGCATCCCAGTTTTCCAATACCGGATCGATGAGACTCATCAGGTATTCCTCGTCCTGCATAACCTTATTCAAAAGGGCTTTACCGAAAGCGTCGACAGTTTCGGTATCCGGGTAGAATTCATCAAAGAATTCTCCGTCACTTGGAAGACCTTTAAGAGTCTTCTTAACCGCTCCCACGACAAGCGACTTGTCGTCTGCCCAGGCGCTGAAATTATCCTCCATGATCTCGTCGAACACCTCATCCCGTCTGCAGATTCGGTAGAGCTCATGAAGTATTCTCAAATGACTGGACCTGTCTGAGTCTTCCAGGAGATATCTTTTATAGGCATCTTCGGACGCGAGCATTTTGTACAGTCGCTTCAAAAGATCCTTGTCGATCTTGGATTCGAACTGATTTTGAGCAAAAACTTTTTGTAACGCCGGATTGTCTACCAGACTCTGGATGAGCTCGTTCTCATAAAGCTTGGCTGAGAAAGCCTTGTCTTCATCAGTTGGCAGATATTTGGAGTGTCTCAAACCCTTATCCTCAAGGGAAAACTCACAAATTCCGATCAGGGCGTAGAGGTTAAATAAATAAAGCTGATAAGTTTCATTTATCGATCTGTCGTAGAATTCTACCGCCTGCTTTTTATTCAAACTCTCGTCCTTATTAAGGATAAACAAGGACTGCATCACTTTGACTCTGATACTTCTTCTACTCAGCATATACCTTTAGGTGTTCTGCGACTTTGATTGCACTTTTGCATTAAGAACGCTAATATATAACGACTCTTTAAACTCGCATTATAATTTTCCTTAAAACATCTCTTCCACTTCAGAGAATTCTGGTAATTTCTTGTAATGCCACTTGGCAATGATCTTCCCATCTTTCCAAACTACGATACCGGGATTGGATCTCACAATAGTTTTTAGCAGTATGTCATCAGCTTCATAAAATGGATAGGTGGCATTGATGTCCGACTCGAACTGCCGGATCTTTTTCAACCCTGCACCACCAACCAGTGCCATGACTTCAGCTCCCCTGTTCTGGGCAAGACTTACAAACGGATTGACTACCTCCGTGTAGGCATCCTTGAAGTCTTCATCCCAGGTCCACATCCCCTTGGTAACCTGTTTATCTTCTATGCGACTTATACCGTCTCTTACCTCGACTGTATCCCCTTGCTCGGTCAATATCGTATCCATCATAAACGCCGTATCTTTGACTGTGACTTCCTGATCACCATACTCTCCTTTCAGTTTGTAACTCACGATCATTACTGTAGTACCTTCATAATTAAGCAGTTCCTGAGCTTTATCATTACCCCGGCTGTCGGTAAACTGGAAGTCACTGATCTTCGTAATGGGTATTGACGGTTCACCTGTTATCTGCTCCACTACCTCCCATTCATTCCTGTTATACTTATCGCTGACCTCTGCCATATAGACCTTATTCGATACTTCCACAATATTTCCTGTTTCTTTGTTCCTCAGCTTCCAGGCCTTGATCTGATAACTCTCAGCCATGGCATCCTGCTCAGCCTTGTACTGTGCGCGGATATCGGCTCCCTCCTTGAAGGGGCGGAAATCGATGTGTGGAATGTCCCATACGTAATTGCTGAAGCAATATATCAAGGTGATAACCGCCAGTCCGGAGACAGACAGAAGTCGAACCCCTGGAGAAAAAAGCCGGTACAGCTTATCGTTAAAAACAATGAACAGTATCGCAGGCACCAAGAGAGCCACATCTTTCAGAAAAGAAACCTTTGGTTTTAACTTGATGAAGTCCCCGAAACAACCGCAATCTGTCACTCGCATGTTGTTCTCATTGTATTGCGTCCATTCGGCAAAGGCAAAGAAATTCGCTCCAGAAGGAACATAGCCCGTCAGATATGTGAAACCTGTCAATACAGTAAAGAACAGGGTCAAAATAAAAAATGCCCAGGCCGTTGTCCTCCTGTAGGCACCTATGAGTAAAGCAAGACCCAGTACGATCTCAAAGACGATCATGACAACAGAGAAACTGACGGCATAATCTGACAGGAAGGGAAATAATGGAGCAATAAAGCTCATCATCGTATCCTGAAAGGTATAGTTAAATTCAGCGAAGTACTGTTCCATTTTATATGCTGTGCCCAATGGGTCCACAGCCTTTACCCATCCACTGAAAATGAAAAGAGACCCGCAAAAGGACTGGATAAAGATCATCCAAAGGGCTTCTTCACGCTTGAATACCAGTCTGATCAGGGCCGTTAACAAAATCGCTACTATCGCAATATTCAGTACCAGGGTACCTAATGTCATTTTTCAGGATTTTCTTCTTCTAATAATATCAATGCAAACAGTGCATAGTTCACTATGTCGAAATAATTGGCTTCAATACCTTCCGACACCTGCGTTTCACCATTGTTGTCCTCGATCTGTTTTATTCGTAGTAACTTGACCATGATCATATCAGTAATGCTGGACACGCGCATATCACGCCAGGCCTCGCCATAGTCCTGATTTTTTTTCAACATCAATGAGCGTATTTTTTCAGCAACCAGGTCATAGAGCCTTTCGACCTCATGTTGAGGCATATTCTCCTCTCCCGGCTTGCCCAGTTGGTACTGGATGCCAGCCATGATCCCGTAGTTGACCAAAGCCTTGAACTCGCCCTCTATAGACTCACCCACTTTATTAATTCCCGTTTCCTGAATACTTCTAACCCGGCTCGCCTTGATGTACATTTGGTCTGTAAGAGATGGGAGTCGGAGGATTCTCCAAGCACTACCATAGTCTTTATGTTTCTCAATAAAGGTATGTTTGCACGATTCGAGTGCTCTGTTATATTGATCTATTGTATTAGACAATGGAATATTAAATATGTTAGGGCAAATATCGAATATAGTCGACATATATTTGTTAATGAGTATATAACGTTTTACCAAGGATTTGATTCTTTTAATTGCGTCCATCCTCTTTCAGTCAGTTCTGACTTTCGTCTTCAAACTTTATCCGAGGTATCACATCGATAATTTCCCGGCCATTATCATCAATTATTTCGTCTGCTACATCTGTGGATCATGGTTCATGGGCGCCATGCCAGTCATCGAAACATTCGGCACGCCATGGATACCATATGCGCTCGCCCTATCCTTGCTTTTTATTGCGGGGTTTTGGTTTGTTGGCACTACAGTTCAGAAATTCGGCATCGGCCTGGCTACTCTGATGCAGAAGATGTCACTGATCATATCCGTGACCTTTATGCTCCTCATATTCGGAGAGAGCCTTCATCCCGTGAAGATACTGGGCATCGCCCTTGCGATCTTGAGCATACTACTTTATAATCATAACGCCCTAAGATCAAGGGGCAAACGGAATGTTCTTTTCCTGTTACCTCTGATGACTTGGCTGATCTCAGGTGTCATAGAGATCCTGCTGTTTCTCGGGCAGGCAGAAGGTAAGGTCGGAGAAGAATACGCCTCATTCGTCACCATGATCTTTCTCGGAGCCGGTGTCGCAGGCCTGCTGGTACATCTTCCGAATTCCGGACCTGAAAAGCTCATTCGAAAGAGAAACATCCTGGCTGGAATAGCGTTGGGCATACCAAATTTCTTCTCGATGTACTTCCTTGTTTGGGTACTGAACCTGGGATGGGAAGGCTCTATCGTCTTCCCCATTAACAATATTGGCGTCTTGTTATTTTCATCCCTTGTGGCCATGTTGGCCTTCAGTGAGAATATTGGTTTTGTCAGGTGGATCGGATTATTTATTGCTGCAGCTTCAATAGCTTTACTGACAACATTTGCCTGATGGACAGATACAGGACGATAAAAGGACCTGGAGAAGGTATTTACAAGGACCGTGGCAGCAAGTTTATCGCCTATGCACGTAGAGTGGTGAATCGTGAGGAGGCAGAAGCGCTTCTGCAAGAAGCAAGAAAAAACCATTTTAAGGCACGCCATCATTGCCTGGCTTACAGGATAGGACTGGACGAGGTGGAAGAGAGGGCTTCGGACGATGGCGAACCATCTGGAAGTGCCGGAATTCCGATCCTGAATCAGCTAAAAAGTCAGGACCTTCTTAATCTTGCCGTTGTGGTCGTACGATATTTCGGAGGTTCGAAGCTTGGGATTCCGGGGCTCATCAAAGCTTATGGTGCATCGACGGATGAAGCTCTTCGAAATGCAGGTATTATCGATCATGAGGTTCGACATTACTATTTACTATCATTTGATTATAAATTGATGAAACAGGTCATGGACCTCATCAATTGGGAGGGATTGACCTGTACGGAAAAAACGCTCGATATTGAAGCTTCGGTAACGATCGGGTTTCTCCCTTCCGAGCATGAGTCAGGGTTAAAGAAAACCATGTCGATATTATTTGAAAAGCCGGAAGATGCCATAGATTCCATTACCTTCGACCACAAATTATTTCAATTGAAAAGCCTGGGAACAAGATGACTTTGAAGATCGGAGTAACGGGCAATATAGGATCTGGCAAAACAACGGTTTGTCGGATATTCCAGACAATGGATGTACCGGTTCTGTATGCCGATGATCTGGCCCGAAGACTCATGAAAGAGCGACTGACCTTACGGTCTTCACTTCTAGAAATTCTCGGTAGTGAAGCATTCCTGGATAACAGTGACATTAACCGGACATTTATTAGTAAAAGTATATTCTCAAATGAAGATCTGAGACTTCGCGTCAACAAAGCGGTCCATCACGCCGTTCAAGCCTATACCAAGAGGTGGTTTGAGTCCCTGACGACGCCATATGGAATTGAGGAGGCTGCCCTGATCTTTGAGGCAGATGCTGACAAAAATCTAGATTACGTCATAACCGTCGATTGTCCGCAATCTATCAGGATCCAAAGAGTCATGGATCGGGATGGAATATCACAAGAGGAGGCCCTCGCCCGGGAAAAAGTACAAATGCCGGCTGAGGAAAAAAGGGAGAAATCTGACTTCGTCATTCATAATGATGGTAATCAAAGTCTCGTGTTACAAGTCAGAGAAATTCACCGTACATTAGTTTCACTTTCAAAATCGAACGATCATGGAGATTAAGACCCTAACTGAAATTACGGAACACTATCTGGATCTGGAGGATAGATATGGAGCTCATAACTATCATCCCCTGCCAGTGGTGCTGAAAGAAGGCAAGGGTGTTTTCCTCTGGGATGTAGATGGCAAGAAATATTACGATTTCCTATCCGCCTACTCGGCTGTCAACCAGGGTCACTGCCATCCCAGGATCGTACGTGCCTTGACAGAACAGGCCCAGAAACTCACTCTGACGTCCAGAGCCTTTCATAATGATGTACTTGGCCCTTATGAGAAATTTATCACTGGGTATTTCGGGTATGACAGGATACTGCCGATGAACTCCGGTGTTGAAGCTGCTGAGACTGCAGTCAAACTCTGTCGTAAATGGGCCTACAAGGTCAAAGGAATAGAGAAGAACAAAGCAAAGATCATCTTTGTAGAGGGCAATTTTTGGGGTCGATCCCTGGCGGCAGTTTCCACGTCGACAGACCCCAGCAGTTATGGAGACTATGGTCCTTTTATGCCGGGCTTCGAAGTCATCCCTTATGATGACCTTCAGGCGTTGGGTAAGGCCCTGGAGGACCCAAACGTGGCCGGCTTTATGGTGGAACCTATTCAAGGGGAAGCGGGTGTCGTAGTGCCGCAGGAAGGATACCTAAGTACGGCCTTTGAAATGTGTAGAGAAAAAAATGTACTGTTTATCGCTGATGAGATCCAGACGGGCCTGGCAAGAACAGGACGATTGTTGGCTTGCCATCATGAAGGATTTTCGCCAGATATTCTGGTACTGGGTAAGGCTCTGTCCGGCGGGGTACTTCCGGTTTCTGCCGTTCTCACCAGTGACGAGGTTATGCTGACCATTCGCCCCGGACAACACGGGAGCACCTTTGGAGGAAATCCTTTGGCCTGTGCGGTAGCCATGGAAGCATTGAAAGTGATTGAAGACGAAAAACTGGCCGACAACGCCCAAGAACTGGGTGTTGTTTTCCGTGAAAGAATGAACAAACTCGTGGACAATAATGAACTGGCACTCCTGGTCCGGGGCAAGGGGCTTTTAAATGCCATAGTGGTCAATGACGACGAGGATAGCTCGACTGCCTGGAATCTTTGCCTTGCACTGAGAGATGCAGGGTTGCTTGCCAAACCGACACACGGTAATATCATTCGTTTTGCGCCACCGTTGATGATGACGATACAACAACTCAATGAATGTTGTGACATCATCGAGAGGGTCTTCAATGAGTATGAAAAATAGATAAGCGGAGATTCACATACTTGCATGTTTGAAGTTGTGATCACACTTTTACCATTTCTTGGATAATATATTATATCTCATTCTCTTTGATGTAAGGATGTGTTTGACCACCCAGTCCTCCTACATAATCCAATCATAGTTATAAGTTTTTTCAATAATCTATAAGTTCTTCAATATCTTTGCGTTGAGAGTATGACCACGTACAAGTTGGCCAATGAAACGCTACCTATATCTTATTATTCTTGCCGGATTTTTTCAGACACCGATTGTCGGCCAGTCATTGCATTATTCTGAGAATTGTTTGACCTACGTTGAGCAACTACAGCAGTGGTACGATGAAGGAGCTTACCTCCTTGTAAAACAGTGGTCTCAAGATCACATTGACCAGTTACAGTGCAGTGATGATCTCAAGCAGCAACTGGAATTGCTCGGAATGTTGAGTGAGAGTTATATTGCCATGCTCAGCGATGCTGATATCAAAATGTCAGGATTTTCAATCGATCATCCGTTTACGGTTAGTGGAACCGTCTCGTCAGAATACCTGCTTGTCGAAAAGATCCGCAATAAGGATTGGCTCACAGCCGTGGAATGGTTTGAGAAGCCACATTTTTTTTACAGCATAAAAATTGATCAGGATGAATGGAATCTCATCCACGGCTACGTGCTTTTTCGGCTCGGCAGGTTTGATTCAGCTATCACACAGCTTAAGAAGGTAGGCGATCAATATCCGCGGTATTATTTCCCTTCCCTGTATTATTCAGCACTGTCACATGCTAATCTGAATAACCTGCAGAAGTCTGTCGAATTGTTCAAATCTATAAGCTCATATCCTCTCTATGAGACGGATGTCCCCTATTACATCACTCAGATCTACTTTGAGCAGGGGAATATGTCTGATATCCTTAAGACAGTAGAAGGCATAAGCAGCAGCGACGTTGTTAATGATGATCTCTGGAGGTTGGCAGGTCTTGCCGCTGTGGAAGAAAACGAGTGTTCGCTTGCCATTGAATACCTTACGCGGTACATAGGCAGAAGCCCTTCTGTCTCACCGCAGGAGTATTATAGTCTTGGATTATGTCACTATCAGAAAGGCGATGACAGAGAAGCCATGAATGCGTTCAAAAGCATATCCCATCTCAAGAACGAATACGGTCAGATGGCTAATTACTACCTGGCCGATCTGTGGTTGAATAGCGGTGATAAGGTATCTGCCAGAAATGCCTTCATCAAAGCTTCCGAAATTCCAGAGAATCTGGAGATCGCCCAGCAAGCACGTTTTTATTCGGGAAAACTGGCGGCGGAGCTGCGTTATGACCGTCGGGCCATAGTGACCCTGCGAAACATCGAGAATACTTCGCCATATTATGAAGAGGCACAGTCTATCATCGCAGATATCCTCATCAATACCAATGACCATGTATCAGCATATCATACGCTTCAAACCATTGAGAACAAAAGCCCCCTTCTGAAGGAAGTTGAGCATCAACTCATCCTTAAGATGGCCCATCATCGATGGAGACAGGACTTTAGAGAGGAAAGTCTTGATCTTTTGTTGAGAGCTATAGATCTGACATGGCATGAGCCTACATCCTGGATGTCACTTTACTGGTACGGTGAGTACAATTATCAAACAGGCCAGTTTAAAAAGGCGAAGGCAGCCTTTAATCAATTCCTGGGATCAGGGTTGGACACAATTCCAAAATTCCTGGCCCAGGCCAGTTATGCCTTGGGTTATATTGAACTTAAAGAAGAGAATTATAATAAAGCTGACACTCATTTCACCGAAGCCTTGAGGTCGGGTCTTGATACTGTAGGACATTATGATGCACTTGTAAGGCTTGGAGACATTCATCTCAAGCTCAACCAGTATGAAGAAGCTCTGACTTACTATAGCCAGGCCCTTGATGGCTTTAATTCTATGCAAAAAGACTACGCTCTTTATCAAAAAGCTGTATCACAAGGGCTGAATAATGAGCCATTCAAGAAACTCATTACTCTGGAAAGTCTCATAGACCTATATTCTCAAAGTCCCTTCCTGGATGATGCCTTATTTGAAATGGCCATCACTCTTCATGAGCTCGGTAAAGAAAAAGACGCCTTGTCAACTTTCAGATATCTGGTGGACGAATACGAATTCGAATCATCCCTTGTTGTGCCTTCCATCTTGCGCATGGGGCTTATCAGTTATAACCAGGGTGACCTGAAACAGGCTGCAGACCATTATAAAAATGTTTTTAACTATAATCCGGACGCTTCGGAGACGAGTGAGGCATTAACAGCACTTAAAGAGATCTACGTGAATGATCTTACAAGGCCGGATGCATATCTGGCAATTGTCGAGTCCCTGAGTGATAGATCCGTGGAGGAAGCCTCACGGGACAGCCTCACATATCAGGCCGGATTAAGACAATACGAACTTGGCAATTATCCAAGAGCGAAACAGGCTTTCGTCAAATACCTCGAAGAATATCCCAATGGCGCATTTAAGGCTATCTCCACTTATCAATTGGCGGAATCTGCACTCATAACCAAAGACTACGATACTGCTGCAAAGTATTTCAGTCATTCTTGTGAATATGGACAGATAGAACCGGGACAATCATGCTATGATGCTGCAGAGATCTTGTTTCACTACCACCAAAATTATGACTCCGCACTAGTGTATTATATCACTTCGGAGAAAGTAATGGAAGGAAAGGATGACAGGACGTCCGCTCTGCTGGGAATTCTACATTGTGCAAGTCACCTTGAGAAAGACAGTATTATGTATAGATACAGTCAAAAGCTCCTTGCCATTGACAAATTATCCGAAGAAGATAAAGTGTTTGGACATTATTGCCTGGGTAGAAGCAAGATCGGCCTTGGGTCGGGAGATGGCGCAATCAATGATCTTAATTATGTGGTAAAAAATGGGGCAGGCGAACTGGCAGCTGAAAGCAGATACCTCATAGCAAGGCAATATTATCTAAATGGGGAGATACTTATTGCTGAGAGACTTTGTGATGAGGCTAATAAACTGAATGTCAACTTCCCGTTCTGGGTTGCCAAGGGACTGGTGCTCTATAGTGATATTCTCTATGATATGGGAGAAATCTATAATGCCCGCGCAGCGCTTGAGGCTGTCATTAAAAATGCCGGTGAATTCCAGGAGATCAGTGCATTAGCTGAAGAAAAGCTCAACAGATTAGATCAACAGTTAAATGAGAACTACAAATTAAAAGAATGAACATCTCTATATTCTATTACTCGTTGTTGACTCTTCTCATTTTACCTTTGGCTCTGTATTCACAGGAGACAACCCCGGATTCTTTGCCCACCGACAAAGTTGAGGTCCTGAAAAGGTTTGATGCAGTCCTGGCTCAAACCAGGAAACTAAAGTATTCTCCCGTTCAAGAAAAGATCGATACCTCTAAGCGATCATATGAATATGATATATCCGTCATCTCCGCGGAAATTGACCAGTCAAAAGCCGTATTCGATTACATTCCTCTAAGGCAAGATGATCTATACGATCCTTATCATGGCATAATCAAAGCCGGAGGTGGTCTGCCCTCCCATTCTTATATCCTCGGCTCTGCGGGCTTTGTCAGACCCACAGAGATTTCGTGGAATGCTTTTGTAGAGCATAAAGGCGTAGGAGATTCTGACGAATTATTGCGTTTCTCCTCAACATCAGGTGGCGGCTTTGTCGAGACCAGGATCTCAAATGATTGGTTTCTCACCGGTCAGGCTGATATCAAATATCAAAAACACCAGTATTTCCCCCTGATCTCAGATACACTGGAAAACCCTGCTGATGCCGACAGAAAACACCTGGCCATAACTCCCCGGGTAGGACTGTCAGGATACCTTGGGGAATGGTTCCTGGACTCCAGATGGCAGGTAGCCTTTGATGATGAGAATGTAGCTTCTCAACAGATCAAAATGAACCTGGCAGGAGATCTGACCCGTGTTTGGAATGACAATACCACGCTTGGTTTTTCTCTTGATGGCCAGGTTGGACAAATGGAACTGGATACCAGTGCCTCTCAATTATTCAAATTACAGTTACAGGGTGAGTGGCAAAGATTGTGGCAGCGAGGATCGTCAGATATTGGCTTCAATCTGATCTTGGGTCAGAATATTTTCATCTATCCGGATATAAATCTGGATCTGAACCTGGCCAACAAGCTCGTAGTGCTTAATCTGGGTGTTTCTGGAAACGCAAGACCTCTTGACCTGAGATCCCTCCTATCAAGGAATCCTTATCTCAATACTGATCAGGCAATAGAAGCCTTCCCCAATCATCTTCAATTCAATGGCGGTCTGAAGGGCAAGATCGACAAATATGTATATCAAATATCGGTCTCACATGCGCTGATGAACGAACAAGCTTTATTCGTCAACAATAATAATTCTCCCCATCTATTTGATGTACTTATCGAGGACTTTGGACGAACTCAATTAGAGGGCTCGTTGACATCAACCTGGAATGAAGACATGGAAATTGGTATCCGTGCAAGCAAGTTGTTCTACTTCATGGAAAATCAGGGTAAACCCTATCATTTACCTACTTACAAGTTTTCTATCTTTAGCTCATTGGAATTCGTAGACAATAAATTATGTCTCCATCCAGTGTTAAACGTTCAGGGAGGTGCAGCATATCTTTTAGACAACTCATCTTCCAATCTGAGACCTATTGTGGATCTTAAATTTGACATGGATTACAAATTCAGCGATGCGTGGTCTATGTTCATAGAAACTGATAACCTTTTCAATCGGGCTAATCAACGGTATCATTTATATGACGCCATAGGCATTCAGGCCTTGATCGGTATAATGTATAAACTATAAAAATTAAAATTATGATAAGAGCTTTACTCGGATTGTTCATTTTCACGTTTACCTTAAGTACTATAGATGCCCAATCTATCAAAATAAGAGCATGCGCCAGGACAACTGACGTAGACCCGGTTAAAGACAATCAGGGTAATGACCGGAGGCATCTCTCCGCTTTCAAGCTGGATTATATTCATATCGAAGAATTCAGTCCGGCTAAAACAGTTTATGCACAGATAGGCGTGGACGGTCAAACTGAATGGGAAGACGATGTATGGGTGGATGGATGTCAGAATAATCAGGCCTTTGACAGTTGCGATGGTTGTAATACATGTAAATCTCCAAGATTCAAAAACGGTGATCTGGCGGGTTCTATTTCCGGTGATATCGAGAACAATGTACGTGTCCGAACAGAAGACAATGATCTTTTTATCGAAGCTACCAACGTAAAGGATGTTTGTTATGAAACCGAGTGGATCGATGTGTGGCAGGCTGGAAGAAAAGCGCTTTTACTCCGTATCGGTTATCAGGGAACGACTACCAATGACGATATCAGGACGCAGAATATCAAGCTTGACTATGTCATTAGCACCGATGGCCAGTATAGAAATTTCATAAATGACTGGAGTAATTTTGAGCAGGGAAAAGAAGCGGAGATAGTAACCATATTTCTGTCCGCCATTGATGATCTGGCTCAAGAGGTCAATATGAACATTTCACCGAATCCTGTAGAGGATCGACTGATCATGAGCCTTCATACTTCCTACTCCAGGAAAGTGAAAATGACGATTAGTGATCTTATCGGTAAACCGGTTATCACAAAAGATGTTAGCATAGAGTCAGGAGAAAGTACTAGAACTATTGATGTCTCACAACTGCCTGCTGGCACCTACTTCCTATCACTTTCTGATAAGAACATGAAAGTGGTCAAGAGATTTCTCAAACAATAACATATTGACATTCGTTAGAATTACGAACTAAGGCGATCTTATTCAGATCGCCTTCTTTATTTTTACCATTATGAAAGTATTAAGATTATTAATAGTAATTCTTGTCGTATCGTGCACAACTTCGCGAAATACGATAAGCGATCAATCAGAAGTTGATATTTTAAAGGAAGATGTCTATACGCTCGCCTCGGATGAGTTTCTTGGCAGGGAAACAGGGACCGAGGGCGAAGAACTGGCATCAGCCTATATCATCAAGGAATACAAGGAAGCGGGCATCAAGCCTCTGCCTTCCATGAATGGCTACCTTCAGGACTTTCCTTTCTCGCCAAACCCACATCTCTCATCCAATGATGCTCTCGATGAAAATGATAAAAAAGGACATAATGTCATTGGCTATTTGGATATGGAATCAGATAAATATATCCTCATCGGTGCTCATTATGATCACCTGGGTATGGGTGGGCCGTTCAGTCTGGATCCGGAGGTTGCTGAAGTTCATAATGGCGCCGATGACAACGCAAGCGGTGTTTCGGCCCTTTTTTCAATAGCCAGGCATCTCAAAACAAAGAAACTGAACAGTAACATATTATTTGTGGCATTTTCGGGTGAAGAATTTGGCCTGTGGGGTTCCAAATATCTCATTGACCACTTGCCTGTAGATCGT
>JAWVZH010000047.1:0-18722 GCA_033722295.1 Saprospiraceae bacterium | reverse complement strand
TCCATCATCCTTCCTGTCTGTTCATCAACGATCTTGACCTGGCCGTCGATGACAACATACTCTTCATCTTTTTCAAATAACGTATAAGCTTTGAGAAGTTGATTGACCGAATGTAGTCGCGTGGTCTTTGCCGCATAATCGTCGATCAGGTTCTGTTTCGCTTCGGCTTTTGCTTTTTTATCCAGGTCCTCATCCTCTTCTATATGCAACAATTCTGTTCCTATGTCGGGCAGGATGAACATATTTCCATCTTCTTCACCCCGGGCGAGATATTCCGCTCCCCGGTCGGTCAATTCGACCTGTCTGTTCTTTTCATCTATGGTATAAAGCAGTTCGTCATCCACCAGATGCATGTTCTTGGACTGCTCCTGCATATAAAAGTTTTCGGTCTTCTGCAGCATGACCTTGATGCCCTCTTCGCTTAGAAACTTGATCAGCGGTCTGTGCTTGGGGTTGGCGTGGAAGGCACGAAGAAGCGCCATACCTGCCTGCCCCTCTTCGTGGCCCAACTCTCCTTCGCTGACGAGCTTCTTGGCTTGAGCAAGGTATTCTGTAGCCATTCTTTTTTGCTGGCTGATAAGCTTTTCAACTTTGGGCTTTAGCATATTGTATTCCTGTACCTCAAGACCCTGGGGTACCGGCCCTGAAATGATCAGCGGTGTACGGGCATCATCGATCAGGACGGAATCGACCTCATCGATCATGGCGAAATGATGTTTCTGCTGGACCACCTCTTCCTCTGAGCGAACCATGTTGTCCCGTAAGTAGTCGAAGCCAAATTCGTTGTTCGTACCGTAAATGACATCGCATTTATAGGCCTTTTTCCTCTCCTTGGAATGAGGGCGGTGCTTATCAATACAATCTACGTTGAGGAAAAGAAACTCAAAAATAGGGCCCACCCACTCGGAGTCCCTGCGCGCCAGGTAATCGTTGACGGTAATTATATGTACGCCATATCCCGCCAGACCGTTGAGGTAAGCAGGGAGTGTCGCTACCAGCGTTTTTCCTTCACCGGTCGCCATTTCCGCGATCTTGCCATCATGCAAGACCATACCACCGATAAGCTGAACATCATAATGGACCATGTCCCAGGTGATATCGCCACCGGCGGCTGTCCAGCTATTATGCCATATCGCCTTATCTCCTTTGATGTCTATATTGGGGCGCGAAGGTGCCAGGTCGCGGTCAAAATCTGTAGCGGTAACCTCCAGCGTTTCGTTTTCGGTGAAACGACGCGCGGTTTCCTTCACAACAGCAAATGCCTCAGGCAATGTACTTCTGAGTATCTCCTCCAGGTGTGTGTCCCGCTCTTCTATGAGTTCATCCACCTCATTATAAAGTTGTTCTTTGGCGTGAAGGTCTTCTTCCTTGTCCACTTGCTCCTGCAACTGTTCTATATCATGATTGATACCCTTGAGGTGTTCTTTTATAGTTGCCCTGAACTCGTGTGTTTTATTTCTCAGCTCATCATTGCTCAGCGACTCCAGATCTTCGAAATGCTCATTGATCTTTTCGACTATGGGAAGGTATTCCTTCACATCCCGATCGAACTTCGTTCCGAATACCTTCTGAAATATTTTAAACATTATTGTTATTTACGCTTTCAAAGAATACAAAGATAGTTCTATCTTCCTCTACCTCTCAAAAGTGTACTGCGATATGTGTGCCATCTCCAATTTGATTGACAAAATGACAGGTTATTCACTTTTGCTAACCGTTTTGCTCGTCCTAAGTTTTACCTCATGTCAAAAACGCATCCCGATGGAAACCTATTATTTTCCTCTTTCAGATTTGGAAGAAGGAAAAGTATATGTCTATGAATCCATGGCCGAAGCCAAACTGGCAGATGAGGTGTGGTATTATAAATCTCTCAACAAAGATGGTGAGACCTATCTTATCGGTCAGTTCTACAGGCCTGACTGGCGAGTTCAACAGGTGGTCATAGAGAAAAAAACAGACCTGGGCATGATCACCGACTCGGTCAAGCTCTTTTTTGCAGATACAACTGGTCGTGATATTCCAGTGGAGGTGGACGTTATCAACCGTGCTGCATTTCCATTCTACAGAAATCCCGATGATACTTTGCTGTATAAGATTCGCTGGACGGACCCTCAGTCCTCACTTGAGTATACCCTTGACCGCCGCCGAATATATGCCGGGGACACTTCGATAACTTTTAACGGCCGTTCCGTGCCGGCAATCCGGTTCAACGTACAGGAAGACCTTGAAACCTTCTACAGTCATGATGGTGCGACTTACAGCGGTTGGCAAGGTGAGGAGATCTATGCTCTCGATATAGGTCTTGTTTATTATAAAAAGGAGATCGGTGATCCGTTTACCAAAGAATTCCGTCTTGTGGAGATCGTGCCGGGCGAGACCTTTTTCGACAGTCTGGAAAGTGATTTGAAGTAAAAAGGCCCTCCTGGAAAGAGGGCCCCTTTGTTCTTTACCAGATCTCTACTCTGATACTATCCGCTCTGTATGTTTCATCACCTTCTTCAATCCCAAAGGCGTCGTAGAATGGTTCAAAATTGCTCAATGGACCGATCGCCCGGTACATTCCCGGTGAATGGGGATCTGTCTTGATCAGCGTCTTTAAGGTTTCATCTCTGTATTTTATCCGCCATATCGTACCCCAGGAAAGGAAAAACCTTTGTTCCTGAGTGTAGCCGTCTATCTTACCGGGATTTCCATGTTCTTCCAGGTGGATCTGTAGTGCATCATAAGCTGCATTGATACCACCAAGGTCGCCGATGTTCTCTCCCAAAGTATACGCGCCATTAACATTAACGCCTTCCAGCGGTTCATATGAATCGAACTGGTCTATCAATTTTTGATGCAAGGCCTCGAACTGCTCTCGGTCCCGTTCGGTCCACCAGTTGTTCATATTGCCTTCCGCATCAAACCGGCTTCCCTGGTCGTCGAAACCATGGGATATCTCATGTCCTATAACCGCCCCTATGCCCCCGTAGTTGACAGCAGGGTCCGCTTTATAATTGTAAAATGGCGGTTGTAGGATCGCTGCCGGAAAGACGATCTCGTTCTGCAACGGATTATAATAGGCATTGACCATTTGTGGCGGCATGAACCATTCTGTGTCATCCACCTCCTCGCCTATTCTGTTCAGGTCACGGTTATGAAGGTATTTTCTGACATTGATCATATTCTGCGCGTAGGAGCCCTCTTCCGCTGTTTGAACAACAAGGTCAGAGTAATCCTTCCATTTATCGGGATATCCTACCTTAACCGTAAAGCTGTTCAGCTTCTCCTGCGCCTTCATCTTGGTGGAATCTGTCATCCATTCCAGGTTGTCGATCCTCTTTTCAAAAGCCTTCAGAATATTATCGACCATTTCTTTAGCTGTTGTCTTGGCCTCTTTCGGAAAGTATTCGTCAACGTACAATTTCCCTAGCGCTTCGCCCAGGGTGGCGTTGGTGACATCTATGATCCGCTCCCATCTTGGGCGTTGGGCTTCGGTTCCGCGTAACTTTTTTCCGAAAAACTCAAAGTTGGCCTTATCGATCTCCTGGCTGAGAAGGGTTGCAGAAGCATCCAGTACAGTCCACTTTAAATAGTGCTTCCAGTCCGCGACAGAGAAGTCACTCAATGTCGAACTGAGGGATTCGATGTATTTTGGTTCAGATACAATTATGGTGTCAATGTCCTCAACGCCGATGTTGGTGAAATATGAAGACCAGTCAAACTCGGGCATCATCTCTTCCAGTTGATCCACAGATCTCTTATTGTATCGAAGTAAAGGGTTCCTTCTTTGCACCTTGTCCATCCGCGGCTCTGCCATGGCTGTTTCAAACGCAAGTATCCGTTCTGCGGCCGACACTGCCTGTTCTTCCGTATAATCAAGGAACTGCAACATCCTCTCAACATGATCCTGGTATTCACCGCGTATTCGTTGGGACTCTTCATCATCCTTGACATAGTAATCCCTGTCAGGCAATCCGAGTGCTCCGTTACTCAGATAAGTCGCATATTCCTGACTGTTCCTCAGATCAGGAGAAACCCCAAAACCAATAAAAGCTCGTAATCCGAGGGGCTCCATATCTTCGATGAAGCCTTGGAGGTCCGCCATGCTTTCAATATCCTCTATCTGATCCAAAAAGGGTTGGATCGGCTGCGTTCCCAACTCATTGGCGTGCTGTGTGTCCATGGCCGTTTGGTAAAAAACAAAGGCCTTGTATTGGTCGCTACCTTCTTTAAAGTCTTCAAGTGCGGAGGACTCCAGGAGCCTTAGAACCTGATTTGACGTCCTCTTCCTCAGCTCATCGAACGAACCCCAGCGACCTCTGTCTGCAGGCATATCCACTTGCGCCAGCCACGCGCCATTGACATAACGGAAGAAGTCCTCCTTAGGACTGACCGTCGTGTCCATCATGCTCAAATCAATACCAGGCGTTTCGCTCTCAGCCGTCTTTTGTGCGGATTGACAGTTCATGAGAATGACCATCGCCATTATCAAACACGTTATATTCCTATACATTTTATCTAATTTTTATGCTAATATAAACAAATAATACGAAAGTCTTCGTAGTGGGTTTTTATCTGGTTTTTTCGACCTGGTATATCACAGGCCGTGACGGGGCGCAATCCAGTAAAAATGCCGAACGCTGTATATCCAGAAAATATATACCGTCGCCCACATCATCAGGAACGTAGATCAGTTCAGTTATAGTACAATTCTCCCGGCCACCCGGAGCAGGAAGCTGCCAAAATGCCTTATGAGAAGCCAGTTTTCCCTCATCCTCTTCCTTGTCAACCGAGGGAAGGTCGACCAACAGGTGTTCAATTCCCTCGTTCACTATATATTTTATGCCCTCTGCATCAAAATAGGGCGGGTTTTGACCTGAATATTTTCGATTTTTCTTTTCCACCTCGTTGGGCAATGTACGGATAATGAGTGCTCTGATCCCGTCGGTGTCGATCCATTTTTCCTTTATCTCTTCCTTTGTAATTACCTGATCGCCATTTATCTCGCGGGGTTGCACCGACAACAGCCCTGCCAGACAATGTGTGTCACCGTCCAGCTCCGTGATCTTGTCCCAGTTTTCGGTAATATGGCCCTGACATTCTGTATGGGTTCCATTTCCGTGAGGATTAAAGCGTACATCAAATGTATTCACTGCGCCGCCTGCTCTTGTGCTCCCAATGAAACCCCCGGACCGGACCGGACTCATATCAGGATCAGGAGCGTAAAACGCCCTGGGACCGTCTTCCGCGATAGGCAACGAGAGATCTACAGGTTGTGAAAGGTCGACATCGTATCTATTGCCATCTATTTCTATCACTGCCTTCATAATATTATTCCGTTCAGTTCGATCAGGACCCGATGTTTCTGATATCAGTTTCTATGGTCTATACCCCACGAGAGTTTCTCATGGATGGTTTGTAAGAATGTCGTTCCATGAGGACGTATCATCCTTGCAGAAAAATCATTCTTCCTTACTGCAAGTTGATGTTTCGTAGTAATGGTTTCAGACCTGGAATCAAGGGTGCAAAGAAAATTTGCTGAACGGCCTTCTATTTCAAAGGTAATCACTGATTTATCGCTGATCACGATCGGCCTTACGTTCAGATTGTGGGGGGCTACCGGTGTGATAATAAGATTGCCTGATTTGGGAAATACAATTGGACCACCGCAACTCAAGGAATATCCCGTACTTCCGGTAGGTGTAGATACGATAATGCCGTCTGCCCAATAGCTGTTCAGAAAATCACCATTCACATAGGCATGGATAATAATCATGGAAGAGGTGTCCCTTTTGTGCAGGGTGAAGTCATTCAGGGCAAAGTTTGTATCAATGAATATCTTCGGACTGGACTCCAAATGAAGCATCGTCCGGTTTTCTATTGCGTAATCCCCCTCTCGTAGTTGTTCAAGGGCTTCAGTGATCTTGTTTTTTTCGGTACTTGCGAGAAAGCCCAGTCTTCCCAGGTTGATGCCCAGAATCGGAAGCTGTGAATCTTTTACGTGAGTAATAGCTGTCAGGATCGTACCATCTCCCCCAAGCGTGATCATGCAGTCAGCCTTTTGCGCTCTCAGTTCATCATGATCGCTCCACTGATCATAAGACTCCACTTGATTCATGCCCAATTTGATCAACTGCCGGGCAAACCCGCTGAAAATAGAGAAGGTGATATTGACGGCCTGGAGTTTTTCCAACAGAGAAATTACGACCGGAATATCCTTTTGTCTGGCACGATGGCCATAGATCAAAATGTGCATCTAAAAAGAAATATTGAAATGCAAAAATAGATTATTTTCCCCCAAGCCATTAAAACTGTACTGGACCTGTAGCAAAAAGTGATTGTACATGAGCATGTCAAGGCTGGGTCCTCCTCCGATCAACCAACGGTTGCCCAGGTCGTTACCTTCATTAAAGAATGGACTATAAACGTACCCGTGTTCCAGGGCAAAGGTCGCATACATCCTGAGTCGCGGATTCTTGAACTGCTCGACGAACATCCAGTCGCCAAAAGTCCAGGAGCGGTCCATAATGCGATAATTGATCCTGTGTTTGCCAAGTATATAATCCAGTCCGTCGATCACATATAGCTCATATCCTCGCAATTGGTTGTCCGAATATCCCAATGCGGTGTAATGATAATAACCCGGGTTGTCCCTGTTGAGCTGTAGTCTGCCTTTTAACTCGTGCCCCAACCCCCACCTTTCATTGAGCTTATAATAGTATTCTAAATCTGTCGACAGGCTCAGCATGTTGACATCATTAAAGATACCGAGGCCTTCTTTTCGCAATTTGGCCTCCAGATAATATCCCCGCATCGGATAACTGAAATGGTCGAGCTGATTATTGGTAAAAGTATACTCCAGAACGAAGTATTTTATCCTTGTTCTCTGACCATTAAAAAAGTCTGGATTATAGCTCTCTACCACCGACTCTGCGACGTCATTATTATAGAACTCGCCCTTAAAGCTGTGGGTCTTTCTGAATCTGGGCCGGTAATATGCCACAGTTGTGAACCTTCTGCGGTGATATATAAAGTCGTCCTCCTTGTAGAATTCCAGCTTGTTGTCTTCTGTTTCATATCCAACTTCCTTATTACTCGAATACATATAGGAAAGATTCAAGCCCCACGTACCTTTTTCGTTCAGGAATGGAAAGTCATAATTAAATTCATATTTATGCGTGTAACCGAACTGAACCTTTAGTTTGAATTTGTCTCTGTGCCCTGTAAGGTTTATATGATCCAGTCGCACACCCATGTTTACACGGTCGAGGGCATGCTCCTTCTCTCTCCACCAGACATTAAAGTTTCGATCTGCCAGCTCAAATATAAAGGTGGGGTATATATACCAAACTTCGTCCAACCTGACGACCCATTCGCCGATACCATTTTCCTCTTTAAAATTGATTTTTGCTGAATTGAAAAGCTTGGTGTTGATGAGGTTGACTTCGCTGTCTTCTATATGCTGCGGTAAATTCATGTAGGCGATCTTCTGACCGGGTTTTACCGTCAACTCTCTCAGTACGACATCATCGCAGGTCTGCTTGTTTCCAATAATAAATACGTGGGCAATAAGAACAGAGTCCTGCTGTGCATTCAACAGGAAGGAAAACGAAATGAAAAAGAGAACTGCATTTATCGTCTTAAACATCTAAATAATTCATCAACATATCATATCTATCCTTAAGCTGGTCATAATACTCGGCCTCAACGAATGAGCCTTTTATATTATATCCGTAACGCCTTAGTGAAGCAACCACCTCTTCGAGGTTCGATCTGTTCAGTTTTAATGTCAGATAAACCAGGTTGGAACCAGCCCCCGACGTTATGAAGGAACTCAAGACGACTGTATTTTCATCTTCTATGATCCGCGCAATTTCAGAAAGCAAATAGTCGCTTTTAGCCATCTCCAGGACCAAAATTCCTCCTGGTTCAGTAAATGAGAAGCTTCGAGCGTAAAACTGCAACAGGTCGTTCTGGGTGATCAGGCCCATATAATTGCCATCATCATCAACGACAGGAACGACGGTAAGGTCGTTTTCCGCCATAGTCCGCATGATCTCGAACAAGTGCTCCTTGTGATTCACATACGGTTTCACCTGACTCAGGGTATAGGAGCCTACATCTTCATCTATGGGGTTGTTGATGATGTCTTCCTCAGATACTACACCCAACAGCTGCGTGTTGTTAACTATGGGCAGATGCTTCACATAAAAGTCCGCCATTACAGCCAGAGCTGCCCGCCCGGTATCCGATGTTTTTAGCGGAATGAGATCCTGTGATATCAGTTCTGATGCGATCATATACTATTATAACGAATTATACGGCTGATTTCAGCTTAATTCTTCAACTTTTGCTTTTCCTTAATAAACTCAAGCTCCGTTATGAGCCCTTTTTCTCTAAGTTCTTTCAACTTTTCAAGCTGCGGCAGTCTTTCTTCTTGCTCTTCTTTTTTCTTTTCCGCAGTATCTTCTTTCTTTATTTCCTTATCGACTACGTATTTGTATCCATTCTCAACAAACTTTTCAAATTCCGGTTGAATTCGTACAAAGGCCAAAGCATCATGACCGTGGATCATTTCTTTGTTTTTCAATCCGTTTTCAACGGCTGCTGACAGGTGATGGAAGGCTCTTTCCGTCTGTTCGGTCAGTGACATGG
This sequence comes from Saprospiraceae bacterium, assembly GCA_033722295.1. GTDB lineage: Bacteria > Bacteroidota > Bacteroidia > Chitinophagales > Saprospiraceae > JAWVZH01. Next base: position 10,085 of record JAWVZH010000047.1, on the reverse strand, counting down.
CACAGGCCATGTTGAAATTAAGACCCGGATCTCTAGGAGATATTTCCAGCGCCTTTTCAAAAGACTCTATTGCCTTATCCAGGTCATAATCCTTGAAATAACGAAGCCCTTCTTTCTTGTAAGGATTATGACGGACTCTTTTTCGCTTTCGCTGTCTTCTTTTGCGTCTTTCGATCTCTTTATGTCTTCTCGAGGACGGCCGGTGGCGGCTAACGTCGCTATAACTTTTCCTCATATGATCCCAGTTATACTTGCGGTCAAAATCACGTTGACCCATCGTCATCATCCTGAAAGCATCGATCCACCCCAATACCGATGCTACACCAAACCCTATCAGCCTAAGTGTCAATATATTCAGGATAATGTAAAAAATTCCTGCGCCCACGTTACGCAGATAAAATTTATGAACTCCGAATCCTCCCAGGAGAATGGCAAGAGCTATGGCAAGGATCCTGTTTTTCTTCATCTGGATTATTTTATTTTACATGTCAAAATAGCAATGTCATCAGGATACTCTTCCGATCCCTTGAATGACTCCAGCTCTTTCATCAACTGTAAATTAAAATCCTTTGCCGTTTTCTTTCTATTCTTTTTGATGAACGTATCGATCTTTTCTTCGGAATAATAGTCTCCATCTTCGTTTCTCAGATCTATAAGCCCATCGGTGAAGAAGAACAAGAGTGCTTCTTTATTCAATTCGACAACGCCCTCATCCACGTTTTCAAGCTTGTCTGTAATACCCAGGATCGATGTTCCCTTGTCCAGTTTTGATAATTTACTGCCATTGGCGATTATGGGAGGAAAGTGGCCACAGTTGACATAGTTGAGCTTTCTTTTCTCAAGATCTATCTCGGCTATAACGAAGGTGATGAATCTCTCCCCTTTGGTGATCCTCAATACCGCCTGATTCAATGCGATCACGAAGGTTTGCAGATCCCTGTACTGATGTATCAAACTTTGAATTATGGCCTGAAAGTTGGCCATAAGCAAGGCTGCCGACACCCCTTTACCCGAAATGTCAGCGATGCACAGCGCAAATTTTTTATCATCAAAGGGTATGAAGTCAAAATAATCCCCTCCCACATTGAAATGTGGCATGTAGATGCTGTCCAGTTGATAGTTTTCTGTTTGTGGCAGTCTGTCAGGAATCAATAGATGTTGGACACCTGTAGCCAATTCCATTTCACGCTTGAGCTTTTCCTTCGCGATCGTCTCTCTGAAGAGCCTCTTGTTCTCGATCGCCACTGCTATAATATTGGTGATCGTCGTTATGAACTGTATCTTATTGTAGAGGTCTTCCTGTTCTTTTATGCCGCCGATCAAAGCATAAGCGATGGCCGTATCCTTATGAAAAACAGGGATCACAATGTCAAACTGCGATATCGGGGATGGATCCTGGTCCTTGACGGTATAAAGTCGGCGATATTTCTGTAAAAGACTTGCGACATCAGGGTATTCCTCGTTCTTAAAATTTATCTGACTTGCGCAGATCCACTCATCCCCTTTTAAGATATAAAGCGCCATTTTATGAACCGCCATCTCCCAACTCAGGAAGGACTTGTACATGTTGAATAAGCCGGCAGCAGAGATATTATCATTGATGGCCTGAGTGATGGTCAACAGGCTTTTGATCTGGAGCTGTTTAAGGCTCAGTTCTTTTTCGAGTTTTTCCAAAATCATGAGATCTCTCTTCATACCATCTATCTTAGCCGGCTTGCACCCCTTTCACATCCAAACTTAACCTGTCTCGGAGGGCAGTGCCTATAATATTTAGTGCCAGAACCATCAAAACTATAACAACTGCCGGAGCTATCGCCTTCAAATAATGGCCACCCAGCACATAAGCATAATTCTCGCTTAATAATATACCTACAGACGGTGCGGGTGGCTGTATTCCAAAACCAAGATAGCTAATACCCGCTTCAACCAGAATAGCCGTGGCAAAGTTTGCCGTCGCCAGAACGATAAGTGGATCCGTCGTATTTGGCAGTATGTGCCGACCCAGAATCCTGGCGTCCCCATAGGACAAGGCCTTTGTCGCCAGGACATAATCCTTCTGTTTTATTGATTTGGCCAGGCCTCTTACCAGTCTGGCAATATCTATCCACATAGTCAGACCAATGGCCAGTATGATGTTCTCCACACCTCTGCCAATGGCAAGGACGAGTGCAAACACCAGCAAGATCGTAGGAATTGACCACATGCTGTTGATAAAAGTCGTCAACAGTAGATCTATCCATCCGCCAAAATATCCCGCAATCAATCCTATGACTATTCCAATGACACACGATACCATCACCGAGAAGAAACCGATCAATAACGATGTCTTGATACCCAAAATGAGCCGGCTGAATATGTCTCTTCCCAACGCGTCTGTACCGAGGTAAAACGTTATAGTCCTGAATTCGACCTTTTCTTTTTCATAGGATTCCGTAATTGTACTTCCGGAAGGACTCAGGATCCTTTCTACTTCGACCTTATTGTCATGTATCCTCTTCGATCTCACGGGAATCAGTGTTTGGGTCAGATTTTCCTGATTATTAACTAGAAATTCCCTTGTTTCGAAGGCTTTTAACAGTGGAAGTTCGGGGATCTGCCGGTTGGCATCCGGTGTATTGTCAGGCAAGATCCAGGACCCGAACACTGACAGTAAAAGGAAGACCGACAAAACGATCACTGACACCGCCGCCATCGGCGCCTGGATGATCACCTCCTTTATATTTAGTCTTTTCTCCTGCAATCAATTACTCTTTCAGTTTTTTATTACTGACATGGCGCTCTTTGTCTCTTTTGGTCTTTCGTTCGATATTATGGTTCAGTACAGCCTCAAGGTCTATCTCCATTTGATTGGCCAGGCAGGTTAGAACAAAGAACATATCTCCCAGTTCTTCTTTGATATTTTCATCTACTTTTGCCTCGTCCTCTGTCGATTTGAAACTCTGTTCTCCATATTTCCTGGCCATAAGTCGAGCAAACTCGCCCAATTCTTCCATAGCCAGGACGGTATTTGTCATAGGGTCAAAATATCTGACTCCTACCGTTTTTATCCAATTATCAGTTGTTTCCTGCCATTCCTTTATTGTCATTCCTTTCTCTTTGAGTCCATAACTATGGTCACAGGACCATTATTGTTGAACGTGATATCCATATGTGCTCCGAATTTACCGGTTTTGACCTTTTCTTTTCCCAACTGGTCCCTGGCATAATCGATCGTCTCTTCATACAGTGGTATCGCTGTTTCTGGCGATGCGGCTCTTATATAAGAGGGGCGATTTCCTTTTTTAATGCTTGCATGCAGGGTAAACTGTGAAACGATCATTACCTCTCCGTCAACTTCATTTACAGACGTGTTCATCTTCCCGTCGCTGTCGGGAAAAATCCTCATCTTGATGATCTTATCTACACACCATTGAACATCTTCTGTGCTATCTTCTGGCTCGTAACCCACAAGCACTAAAAGGCCTCTTCCTATTTCACTCCATATCTCATTCTCCACTGTCATTGTGGCGTGGTCCACTCGTTGAATGACACATCGCATCAGTCGAATAATGTTAGATGCTCCTGAACAGGCTCATGGAGCATTGGTGCGTTGATGTCCGCCATTACTCTGTCACTGACCTGGTAGTGGCGCAGTCGACTACTCGCTGTACCACCAATCCATTCGTTGATCTGTCCTACTGTCATCGGTCGACACCAATTCATCGCGCTTTGAACATCGAAGAAGATGAGCGGCATTCTGTGAGTAAGTTGGAGAAGATCCTTATTACTTTTTACCGTGAGTACAGCAAAGCCGTTGGTCTTCTGATCTACAGGTTCCCAAATGCCGGCAATATACATGAGTGAATCACTATATGGCACGACACGATGTACTTTTCTGCTCTGTCCCGTGATCTTCTCCACATAAAAACTGTCCACCGGTATCACCAGTCTGTTGCTCCTGATGGCGAAACGGAATGACGGTTGACCAAGTATACCCTCCGATCTTGCATTAATGATCCTTTGACCTGTTGCCCTACCACTACCGAAACCCCACATCATCTGACCTACCTTCCACTGGCCTTCGTGTACATTGAGTACGAGACATGCGTGGCCTATGTGAATGTTGTAATTAGGCCTTGTCGGGACCGATAAGGAGCGGTCCTCGAGCTCTTTTTTAATATAATCCCCTGAGAACTTGAGCGATAGTCGTTCGATAAGCATAATTTACAAACATTAGATATTATACTATTATGTAAATGTATATATATCAGTTGGTTGTAAAAATTTTTATCCACACTTTATTTAAAAATAATGTGGATAATTGTTAATGGCCATATTTCATATTAAATAATAAAGTATATGTGTGAGTTTGATATGTTCTGTTGACAATTTGTTCTGCTAAAATTCTGTCTCATCTCTTATTTTCTTTTCCACGCGGCCGGTCCTTATGCCACCTTGTGGAATTGTGGATAAGATCATTCCTTCTTTGAATTACAAGCAGTTATATCGCTTCAGATCTCCACAATGCGAATAATGCAATGAGGAATGTTAACTATCCAAGCATTACACTGTTTTCTTCTGCACAATTCCACACCGTTGATGGTGATGTTCTTTATTTAATTATTTAAAAATACTTTATCATAACCTATGTGGAATCTCAGAAATGTATTGATCCATGAAAGCTATCTTTGATCCATGAGGCAAATTGTCAAATACTGGCTTCTTGCGGGAATGATCCTCTTGTTCTTTCAGATCTTTATCGGAGGTGTGACCCGGCTTACCGGAAGTGGCTTGTCCATTACCAAGTGGGAGATCGTGACCGGTACAATCCCTCCCCTCAGCGAGAACCAGTGGGATGAAGTTTTTAACCTCTACAAGGCCACCCCGCAATATGAAAAGTTGAATGAGGGTATGTCGATGGCCCAGTTCAAGTTTATCTATTTCTGGGAATATTTACATCGCCTTTGGGCGAGAATGATGGGACTTATCTTCATTGTGCCCTTTTTTGTTTTTCTCTTCAAGGGATGGCTGAACCCAAAGCTTATCAGGCAATTGCTCATTCTGGTCGGTTTAGCAGCGGTGGTTGCTGTCTTTGGGTGGATCATGGTAGCGAGCGGATTGATAGACCGTCCCTGGGTGAATGCATACAAATTGACGTGGCACCTCTCACTGGCCCTCGTCGTTTTCTCATACATGGCGTGGATCGTTTATGAATCCTGGTGGCCCGACTTGAAAAGAAAGGCGGAGATCTCTTCTGGAAAAGTGACATTGTTCCTTATCCTACTCGCAGCACAGATCATGATAGGTGGTATCATGTCAGGGTCCAAGGCCGGTTTGTCCTATCCTTCATGGCCGGATATGAACGGTAGTCTTATACCGGATGTATTACTTGACGTTCAACGGTGGAAATGGCAGTATTTTATAGATTATGATACTAATTCTTTCTTTCCTGCATTCGTCCAATTCGTACATCGAAGTCTGGCTTATTTACTATTGATATACGGAATATATCTATGCATCAGGATGTGGAGATCTTCAGTCCTGGTCGAAAAGAAAAGCGCTATTTTACTCGGGTTTGTTCTTGTTCTTCAGGTTATACTGGGTATATGGACGGTCATTAATTGTGTAGGACAGATACCTGTGGGACTGGGAGTGGCTCATCAGGCGGTGGCGGTTTGTTTATTAGCAGTTACGGTATGGGTCTTTTACATAAGTGACAGGACGCCCGATGCGGTTTAACCTCATGTTCCCAAGAGTCTTTGTTTAGGTTAAAATCGGTATTTTAGCGATTCATCAAAATTTGACGAATGTCCTTAGAGCTCATCCATGAAGGTGACTTCAAATATGTAGAGACGAAAGGGGGAGAAACGAATTTACTGTTGCTGCATGGCTTGTTTGGAGCATTGAGCAATTTTGGCGACTTGATCAGTGAATTTGGCGATAAGTACAATGTGGTACTGCCACTTTTGCCGATCTATGACATTCCGTTACGCCAGTTGTCTGTCGGCGGATTGGTAAAACATATCGAGAAGTTCGTCGAGTTCAAAGGTTACGACAAGGTCAATGTACTTGGCAACTCTTTGGGCGGTCATCTTGCCTTGTTGTACGCCATGGATAATCCCGAAAGAATAGAGAGTGTTATTCTGACGGGGAGTTCAGGCCTTTTTGAGAGCGCCATGGGTACCAGTTTTCCCAAGAGAGGTAATTATGAATATATAAAGAAGAAGACCGAAGATACTTTCTACCGGCCGGAGGTAGCCTCAAAAGAGTTGGTTGATGAGGTTTTTGGCATTGTCAATAATAGAAATAAGGCGATTCGCATAATTGCAACCGCCAAGTCTGCCGTAAGACATAACCTAGGAGAGAGATTGCACAAAATCAAGGCCCCGACGTTGTTGATATGGGGCAATAATGATAAGGTTACACCACCTTTTGTCGGGGAGAAATTCCATGAGCTCATAGATAATTCCGAGTTACATTTTATCGATAAGTGCGGCCACGCCCCCATGATGGAGGAACCGGAACAATTCAACGAGATCTTATCTGCCTTCCTGAAGCGACTTAACTGATTCATACTCAGGCAGCATTTCCCGATTTAAGGGTATCTTTAAATTGATTCATTACGCGTAGAATCATAAATGTGTCTATAGAAGACCTTATAGAAGGATGTCTAAGGCAGGAAAAGCACTGCCAGGAGGAACTTTTTCGCAGATATGCGGGAAAGATGCTATCGGTATGCAAAAGATATTGCAGACACAGGCTTGAAGCAGAGGATATCCTTCAGGATGGTTTTATAAAGGCATTCAGTAAGCTTGACCAGTTCAAGTTTTCAGGTTCTTTTGAATACTGGCTCAGAAGGATCATGATCAACACCGCCCTGAAGAATTACAAGAGAAGTTTTTATAAGAAGGAATTGTTGTCTGGTGATGCCATGCCCTATGACAGGGGAATAGATCCGGATGCCTATGATAATCTTGGTGTCCAGGACCTTTTGGAGATGATCGCTGAGTTACCTGACGGCTACAGGGCAGTATTCAACATGTACGCGATAGAAGGATATTCTCACAAGGAAATAGGAGAGATACTTCAAATTCAGGAAAGTACGTCGAGATCTCAACTGGTAAAAGCCAGAAAGATCCTTCAGGATAAGATCAATAAAAGAATAAAGAGTGTAGCATGAATAATAATCCGATTGACAAGTTATTTCGGGATAAGCTCTTCGACCATGAAGAGGCTTACCCTTCCCATTTGTGGGACAATGTTTACAAAGGGATCAACGGTGAACCGATAAACCGAAAGAGAAATGGCGGCCTCTGGCTGAGATGGATGGCGACAGCTGTATTATTGCTGTTAGCAGTTTCATTAGGCTTTTACGCTTATCAAAACTTTTGGGGAAGTCCCGAAAACGAACAGCAGATGCTATCCCAGTCTACGGAAATTTCTGATGATATAGACGTTCAACATCAAGACCAGGGCCTGGGGGTTATCAATTATGGGGATGAAGAAGAGACCAGCAGTGCTGCTAATGAGGAACATGAAAATAACGATATTGATAGCCAGGATGGAGAGAATGCGGCAAACATCGAAGGATCAAGTAGTTACGGTGATAATTCCAATATTAAGAACAATTTTTATTCTGCAGATGAAAATCAAATTTATACGACTTCATCTGAGACGAAAGTCAAATCAAATGTCAATGCTACACCAACGAGAGATTTGAATACAGAGAATGGATCAGGAAGTGTTCTGGGTAAAAGCACAACTAACACCGGCACTGAGAATAACACATTGCTGCGCAAAAGTCGAAAGAATGAAAAACCTGTAGAAAATATAGAGCGTGCGCATGCAATAGAGGATGGTGTAAATGCGAATAATGATCAAATGAGATTGATACGTGATGAAGTAGGGGACCTTAGCGGGTTTGGTAAAAAGCGATTCCTGGGGCGCTGGACAATGTCATTTGTTTATGGCCCGGAAGTGGCTTTCAGAAATTTTGACACACGCGATCCTGGTTCTGAGGCCTTACTCAATCAAAGAAAGGGAAGCGAAAGATTCGTTAATGCATTTACTACCGGCATTGAATTAAACCTGGAAGTGAGGCACTGGAGATTGTACTCCGGAGTACATTATGGTCAGATCAATGAAAGGGTAGAATACATTGAGGAGAACTCAGAGAGAACAGTAGATGGAAATCCAGTGAAAGGTGAATGGCAGAGAAGCATAGTTAACCGATACAGAATGGTAAGCATACCTTTGATGGTAGGATATGAATTAACCCATGGTCCCTGGGAAGTTGAGATCCAGGCAGGTGCAGATATTGGTGTATTCATGAGCACATCAGGGCAGGTATTCGACCCTGAGGCTTTGGACTATGTAGCGTATTCTGATAACGATGATACAAACCCTTACAGGTCCAATCCTGGTTTGGGGTGGAGAGCAGGTGCTATGCTTTCATACAAGACCGGCTATGGACAAAGTCTGTTCGTGCGTCCTACGTACAGAATATTACAAAACTCCTTTACCAAAGAGGAGTACGGACTGGAGCAGAAATATAGCTCTCTGGGCATAATGGCTGGCTATCGAATTAACCTATAATTTATTGATAATCAATATATTATGGGTTTTCAGCGCGTAATCTTTGCATAGGATTTTGTTTCATGCGCTTTTTCTCCCTATAAAGTTGGAAGCGGCTTGGAATGATCTGTTGCGGAAAATAATTATTGGTGCGATCGACATCAGCAGTTTCCAGATACGGATCAACGACTATCCGCTTGAGTATCTTCTCAAAGACGAAGACCTTATTTATGGATTCATCATTGAATCGCCAGATTTCGGCAGGGATTCTATGTTCTTCATGTGTACCGTCCAAAAACTCGAAATCGAGTATTATTGGCATGGGTAGACCGCCTTTATTTGAAAAGGTGAGCTCATAGTAATGGCTTTGGTTGTTGAGAATACGTTTTTCTCGTTCTGTGAGGCTATCTATCAATTCTTCGTATTGCCTCTGGTCATAAGATGTGGATTCAAGGGGATCATAATTTGTATAGAAATCTCTCAGCATCGGATCTGCCTGGTCATAGGTTTGCGTGATCGTTGAGGCATTTCTTATTTGACTGATATCTCTGGGAGAATTATCCCTTTCCTCAAGCAATCTGGAATCGTCTACTAACGGATCCTCTGAATCGATATTGAACCAAGCCACCTCATCAAGTGAAATATCTACGTGATCAGTAGAGTAGAACCATCCTCGCCAAAACCAGTCGAGATCGACGGCTGAAGCATCTTCCATGGTGCGGAAGAAATCGGCAGGCGTCGGATGTTTGAACTTCCATCTTTTGGAATAATCCTTTAATGCGACATCGAAGAGTTCGCGTCCGAGAATGGTCTCTCTAAGGATATTCAGCGCAGTGGCGGGCTTACCATGAGCATTATTTCCGATCTGATGAATGGATTCGGAGTTGGTCATGATCGGCGAAATAAAGGATTTATCGCCTTTCATATAGTCGACGATCTTGTGTGCCGGGCCATAACGTGAGGGATAATTGCGTTCGAACTGTTGTTCTGTAAGATATTGCAAAAAAGTATTCAGGCCTTCGTCCATCCAGGTCCACTGTCTTTCATCCGAATTGACGATCATGGGAAAGTAATTGTGACCTACCTCATGTATGATCACGCTTATCATACTGTATTTGGTACGCTTGGAGTAGGTATTATCGGCATTGGGACGACCGAAATTGAAACTTATCATTGGGTATTCCATGCCAATGTTAGCGGCATTAATGCTCCAGGCAACAGGATAGGGATAGTCAAAGGTATAGTGACTGTACCATTTTAAAGTATGGGCGACAACCTTGGTACTATATTTTTCCCAAAGGGGGTTCCCTTCCCTGGGATACATAGACATGGCCATGACGGTACTGCCGTCATTCTGTTTTACGGCCATTGCGTCCCATATGAACTTCCTCGAGCTCGCAAATGCGAAATCCCTTACTCGATCGGCCTTGAAATGCCAGGTTTTCACTCCATTAAGGTGTTTTCTTTCTCTCGCACGGGCTTCTCTTTCCGTTGCGATGAGGACAGGTTCAATAAAGGAGTTTCGAGCTTGA
>JAWVZH010000046.1:0-19335 GCA_033722295.1 Saprospiraceae bacterium | reverse complement strand
CTGATAAAGGATTTCAATGGTATCAATATAGATACGACGATCGAAGCGGCAGACACTCAACACATCGCTCATACCGCCTTTAACGGTGACGAAACAAGGATGTACTTTACTTTATGCGATTATCTGAATGACAAGGATATTCGATGTGATATATACATGCGTGACAGAAATCGCAATGGCACATGGGGTGAGGCCAAGAAACTGCCCGAGCACATCAATGTGCCAGGCTTTACCAATACCCAACCGAATATTGGATTTAATGACGATATAGATCGGGAAGTCCTCTATTTCGTGTCCGACAGACCAGAAGGAAAAGGAGAAACCGACATCTGGTACAGCGTTATCGACGCAAGCGGCAACTTTTCACAACCTATGAACCTGTCAGGCATTAATACCCCACGAAGTGAGTATACGCCATTCTTCCATGATTCGACAAGCACACTTTATTTCAGCTCTGACGGATATCTCGGAATGGGCGGTTACGATATTTACAAGGTATTTATGGGTGGCCAGGGCTGGGGCGATGTTGTTAATATGGGAGTTCCTCTCAATTCCAGTTATCATGACGTCTACTTTACCCTGGGAGATGACAACGAAACAGCACATTTTTCCTCCAACAGGAAGGGATCATTTTATATCGATGATCAACATGAGGCTTGCTGCTACGACATTTACACGGCCACAATCCTGCCGAGCCACCTCGATCTTCATGCTTTCACCTTCGACTCCAGGACCCTGGATTCCTTGCGAGGGGTCACTGTTAGAGTCATTGATCTCCGTAAGGGAGAGACAACGATATATGATGAGGAAAAGTTGACTTCCAGTCACTTCACAGTACCAATAGAATTTGAAACAGAGTATAAGATAATAGCCACAAAGCCAGGTTATGAACCTGCAGAAATATCTTTTCTCGCACCTCCCTATGGAAGTGTTGAAAAGATCGAAAAACTGCTTTATCTCACGCCGGCGACAGTCAGACTTGAAGTATCGACCTTTGACCGCTTGTCACAATTACCTCTGGACGGATGTTCAGTAAGGTTGTTCGATCTTACCACCGGCGATGTAGTCACTACGCCCCCAAACACAGATGGCAACACATTTGACTTTACAGTCACCAGAGGCCACAGATATGAAGTTATAGCAACCAAACCCGGATATTCTCAGGGACAGGAGATCTTCGAAGTGCCGTCGGAGAACGACGGAGATACACTTATTCAAAAAGAGTTATTCCTTACGCCAGCCATTCTGGATATGCTGCCGATCATGCTGTATTTTGATAATGATTATCCGGATCCCAACACCTGGAAAAGGTCAACCCAAACGGACTATTCTTCAACATATGAAGACTATTTTCCGAAGAAGGACATTTTTGTAAGGAAGTACGCCGAGGCATACGAAGATGTCGCAGGTACCAGGGCAGATGTGGAAATGACCAATTTCTTCGACAACCGGGTTAAGGCAGAGTACGAAAGATTCCTTGTTTTCCTAGAATTATTGGAAAAAGAGCTGGCTGCGGGACGTGATTATCATATTATTCTCAAGGGATTTGCCTCACCGAGAGCCTCATCAGCCTACAATAAAGTATTGGGTGCAAGAAGGATAGATTGTGTAAGGAACGCCTTCTTGAGATTTAATAATGGAAGTTTGAAAAAATATATTGATAATAACACATTGAGAATTTCTGAACAGTCTATAGGCGAAGCCCTGGCACCGCCGGATGTAAGTGATGATTTGGATGATCTGGTCAACTCTGTATATAGTCCCGCAGCATCCAGGGAAAGGAGAGTGGAGATCATTGATGTTAAAAAGGTCAAGCCATGAAAACAAGACACCTGAAATATCTGCTGCAACTGAGATGGCTTGTAATAACCGTATTAGCCATCTTTATGCTCTTACCTAATATTCAATTGAACGCTACCCATATTGTTGGAGGCAACATGTATTACAAGTGCCTGGGAAATGACATGTACGAGATCACTATGAAAATTCGGAGAGACTGTCTGTATGGTGCAGACGATGCTCCCCATGATGGCCCTCAGGTATTGCTCACCATCTTCGATGGTCTGGGACAATTCTTTGCGCGTAGAGGCGATAACGGGTTTGTCAAGCTCGATCTTCTATCCATTGATACCCTCGATGCCGATCTGGATGACTTTTGCAATGTAAATCAGGATTCTGTATGCGTGTCAGAAGCCACTTACCGCGGCATGGTTTGCCTGCCTAAGGAAGAGACCGGATACATCATCAGCTATCAAAGGTGTTGTCGGAACGAAACCCTGAATAACATAGAAATGCCCCTGGAGACCGGAGGTACATGGATGGTAGAGATCACTCCTGAGGCACAGGATGTATGCAACAGCAATCCGGTATTCAACACCTGGCCACCGATCTATATTTGTGCCAATGATGATCTTGTCTATGATCATAGCGCTACAGATCCTGACGGTGATTCTCTGGTATATAAGCTTTGCACACCACTCAAGGGCGCAACTATAGACGAGCCTGCCCCGGGAAAAAGCTCATCCCCGCCTTTCGACTCTGTTGACTGGAAAAGCCCATACAACAGAACCGATATGATGGGAGGAGTCCCACTTCGAATTGATCCTCAAACAGGTATCATTACAGCGACGCCCGATATGATCGGGCAATTCGTTATCGGAATCGTGGTAGAAGAGTACAGGAATGGAGAACTGATAGGACGAAATAAACGGGATTTCGAATTTAATGTCAGGGCCTGTGGTGAAAAGCCCGAAGCAGGGTTCAACGTGCTCACAGGGAAATGCGACGGTTTAAAACAAATTTTCGAGAATACCTCGGTGGGAGCTACCGATTATATCTGGTATTTCGATTATCCGAACCTGCAGCCTTCATCGATGGAAGAGTCGCCCATGCATACCTATGATTCAAGCGGCACATATACCGTAGTCCTCATCGCCGAGAGCGAACTGGGCTGCAGAGATACAGCCTCTAAGGTCATTGAAGTATTGAACCCTATGCTGGTAGCTGCATTCGAAACAGAGGTCGAGTGCAACGACTCTCTCAAGTTAAGATTGATCAATCGCTCATCAGGCAAGGATTCACTGGTACTGTTTGATTGGGAGGTAGTGGATGCCAATGGCGATATCCAGGTATCAAATGATGTAGATCCAGTATTTTGTTTTACAGAAGACGGCAAGGTGATAATCCGTCTTACTATCACGGATATAAATGGATGTACAGCATCCACTGAAGACACTGTAGACCTTGAAAACGTGGATATTGAATTCATACAGGATTCCTTTAGCATTTGCAATGGCGAAGAAATTCGTATCCTCAAGGGTGGTGATCCGGACTGGACCTATACATGGGAACCCATGGATGGCCTGAAGTTTGATCCACCTCATGATCCTCTGGTCTGCCCGGATTCAAGTACGACATATTGTGTTACGGTTACCAACGGGATCTGCAGTGATTCAGGTTGCATTTATATTGAAGTTACCGATTCATTGGAAGTAGATATAAGCGGTCCGGATTCTACCTGTACAGGAATGGTAACTCTCATGGCTATGCCGGACACCGTTTTACCGATCGAGTGGTCATTGGACTTGAGTTTCACGGATATAATTGCTACAGGTCCCAAACTGGATACCACGATCAATTCTACGACGATTTTCTATGCGAGAGTTGGTGGTGACACTCTGTGTCCCGGTATCGATTCACACAGGGTTGTGTATTTCGATCCTGTCAACGAAAATATACCCACAAGTCATGTCATTTGTTTTGGTTCTGGAATGGTACAACTTAATCCTAACGGTGATACTACTCTTGATTATAACTGGTCTCCAGGAGATGTATTAGATGATTCAACATCGGCCAATCCAAAGGCAACATTAGATAGAACTACCAAATTTACAGTAGTAATAACAAATCCAAAATATACAGAATGCCCGGATACGCAAATGGTTCTAGTCTTGGTCGGAAAAGAGTTTGATATCTACGGATTGCCTGAAGATACAGTCATATGTGAAAAGGATTCCATATGCTTAACAGTTCAAGATATTCCTTCTTGTAAAATCGAATGGTGTGATCAAGATGGACAAATAATTGGTATTGGTCATAGTATAAAGGTTCTCCCTGACTCTTTATTGGAGTTCATAGTGGTCAAAATAGAAGACACTCTTGGTTGCGTAAAAACCGACACCATGCGCATCGACTTCTACGATATCGATATATCCTTACAGGCGCCAGACACTATATGTGCTGGTGATACGGCTATGATCATGCTGATATATAACGGTACAGATTCATTAGTGATCGAATGGCAGCCGGAGGATGAGATCATCGGACCTAACAATGGCCCGGTCATTAAAGTGGCGCCGGACACGACAACAACCTATTCCGTGAAAGTGACCAACGAAGTGGGCTGCATGGAAGAGGCAATGATCACTATAGATGTTGGTGGCTTCAACTTTGAGGTGGACGCTACTGCAGATCCTCCCAAGATTAACCCGGGAGAAAGTGTTCAGCTCGATGTCAATGTTTCAGTAGGTGTCACATATATGTGGACAGGGGAGGGTCTGGACGATCCGAATATAAAATCTCCCATAGCGACCCTAGATACTCCAGGTACTTATATTTATCATATCAAGGTTACCGACGAATTTGGATGTATGGCGACCGATACGGTAAGTGTAATGGTCAGGGAGCCTGATTGTATAGATGGGGTTTTCTTACCTAATGCCTTCAGTCCCAATAATGACGGCTTTAATGACCTGCTGTACGTAAGGAGCGTCTTCGTTCAGGACATGGAGTTGATGATATTCAATCGATGGGGAGAGAAGGTGTTTGAATCCAATGATCAGTCCATACCCTGGGATGGTACCTTCAATAACAAGAAATTACCTCCGGATGTCTATGGCTATATCCTGAAGTACAAGTGTATTGACGGGGAAGATTATGTAAAAGAGGGCAACATCAGCCTTATCCTGTAAGGATTCTGCTCTAATCATCTTTTGAGCTGAATATGGCTTCAGTGTTCTCTCTGGAAACTGCGCTTTTCAAAACCTTGATAAAGGACTTGTTGTCCACCTGCAATTCTATACTATTATCTTCAACCTTGGTGATCTTACCGATAATCCCACTGCTCGTCACTACCTGATCTCCTTTTGACAGATCTTTGATGAACTGATCCTGGGCCTTTTGCTTCCTGATGTTAGGTCTCATGAAGAACAGATAAAATATCGCCAGGAACAAGCCTAGAAATAGAAGATTTATCATTCCGGAATCCATTTTATACTATTTTTTAGGTTTAACAAATGCCCTGATGACAAGGGCAGTTTTTCTCGGGGTGCCATTAGAGTGAACGATTATGGCCTTGGATTGCTCATTGAGGCGTTGCGTGGAGTTAAAAACCACTGTAAGCTCTCCACTCTCTCCGGGCATTACAGGTTCTTCGGAATAGTTCGCTACGGTACAACCACATCGAGACTCTGTTTCAAGTATTTTCAGTGGCCCTCCACCCGTATTGGTAAAAGAAAAAGTGTAAGTAGCGATGTCTCCTTCAATGATCTCACCAAAATCATGTTCCTCCTTATCCCATATGATCCTTCCAAGTCCTGTTTCCTCCAGGGGTTTATCCAGATCCGTTTTGTTCTTCAATTTTGAGTAAAAGCCATCCTTCATAGGATGATCACTGGCGTTATCCATTTCACCTGACCTCTGATCACATGAAGTGAATAAGACAGATAACATCAGACCCGACAGAACAATTAAACGCATGGTTGTTCAAATTTTTGCAAAGGTAGTTACCTGTTACCAATTATGGCAAATATTCTCTTTCCTCGTTTTTTGTCAGGATTTTATCAAAAGGCCGAAAATAACAGATCATTTTCAGTGCTCATCTTGTTTTCATGGAGTCCTTTTTCAACCAGTTGGAAATGAGGTTCAAATCGTTATTTTTGTTCACATATTAAAATTTGCACTTAAGTAATAATGAGCGATATAAAGAATTGTGTAATCATTGGATCAGGTCCGGCAGGCTATACGGCTGCGATCTATGCCGCCCGGGCAAGCATGGATCCGATAGTATATACCGGCCCTGAACCTGGTGGTCAGTTGATGATCACCACGGATGTTGAAAATTATCCCGGCTATCCGGACGGAGTAATGGGTCCCCAAATGATGGAGGACTTCAGAAAACAAGCTGAAAGGTTTGGCACTGAAGTGATCTATGAAAAGATCGAAAAGGTGGATTTTTCAGGTAATGTTCATACCTTATATTCAGAAGGTGGAAACGAGATCAAAGCCCATAGCGTGATCATTTCCACCGGGGCTAGCGCCAAGTGGCTGGGTTTGGAGTCTGAAAAGCGCCTTGCCAACAAAGGTGTGTCTGCCTGTGCAGTGTGCGACGGATTCTTCTTCAGGGGCCAGGAGGTAGCAGTGGTTGGCGGTGGCGATACAGCCGCTGAAGAGGCGACTTATCTTGCAAAGCTCTGCCCGAAGGTGCATATGTTCATCCGCCGAGATGAGATGAGGGCTTCTCATATCATGCAGGAAAGGGTATTTAAAACCAAGAATATTGAGGTGCATTGGAATACGGAAACAGTGGAGATCCTCGGCGATGAACAGGTTGATGGAGTCCGTGTAAAGAACAACGAGTCCGGCAAGGAATCGGAGATTCCAATAAAGGGCTTTTTTGTGGCCATAGGTCATAAACCCAATACAGATGTCTTCAAGGAGTGGTTGGATATGGATGAAGCGGGATATTTGATACATAAGCCCGGATCGACCCACACTAATGTGGAAGGCGTATTTGTAAGTGGTGATGCATCCGATAATGTCTACAGACAAGCTGTGACAGCAGCAGGGACAGGATGCATGGCTGCCTTGGATGCAGAGAAATATTTAACGGAAAAAGAGATTATTTAATTTATAGAATAGAAATCGATCATGGCAAAAGGAAGATTCAGAAGTGGTGTACTGCACGGTGATGAAGTAACGGAACTGCTCAATTATGCTAACGAGAATTCATTTGCTCTGCCAGCGGTCAATGTTGTCGGAACAAATTCAGTGAATGCCGTCCTTGAGACGGCCAGGGAAGTGAACTCACCTGTCATAATTCAATTTTCCAATGGCGGTGCTGCCTTTTTCGCAGGAAAGGGAATAGACAATTCAGAACAGAAAGGATCAATTTACGGAGGCATCTCCGGTGCCATGCATATTCATACGATGGCCACACAATATGGTGTACCTGTGATCCTGCATACTGACCATTGTGCCAAAAAGTTATTGCCATGGATCGACGGTCTTCTTGAAGCCGGAGAAAAGTTCTACAAGAGTCGCGGGTATCCACTCTATAGTTCTCACATGCTAGACCTGTCAGAGGAGACTCTGGAAGATAACATCAATATATCCGCTGAATACATGGAACGCATGTCCAGGATCGGTATGACCATAGAGATGGAGCTCGGCGTTACAGGTGGAGAAGAGGACGGCGTTGATAATACGGATATCGACAACGCACGGCTTTATACCCAACCGGAGGAAGTAGCCGCCGCCTATGAAAAGCTTTCTGCTATCAGTGATCGATTTACCATCGCTGCCGCTTTTGGTAACGTGCACGGTGTATATAAACCCGGGAATGTTGAATTAAGACCGGACATTCTCAAGAACAGCCAGGAATACGTTAAAGAGAAATTCAATACCGGTGACAATCCGATCAACTTTGTGTTCCATGGTGGATCCGGCTCTTCAAGAGAGGATATCAGAAAAGCCATTGATTATGGTGCTGTCAAAATGAATATCGATACCGACATGCAATGGGCGTTCTGGTCTGGTGTAAGAGAGTATTATAAGGAAAATGAAGCCTACCTTCAAACACAGATCGGTAATCCGGAGGGTGAAGATGTTCCGAATAAGAAGAAATACGACCCGAGAAAATGGTTGCGGCAGGCAGAAGAGTATTTCGTAGAACGTCTGAAAACGGCATTTGATGACCTTAACTGCATGAACAGAAATACATAGCAGATATACAGATTGCCAGTAGGCGAAGTTCTCTGAGACAATCCTCATCCTGGCTCTAACTGGTCTTATCCCTTTTAATATCTTCAGATCACTACCTGACTCATCAGGCTGGCGATCTCGTTTCTCTGATTAACCAGGCGCTCATGTATTTGCAGGGCATTAACAAGCTTCTCTTCCTCATTTCGCTCCTGAAGATCTTTTATGGCCTGGCTGTTCTCGGAAATAAGTTTGTTGATCTTACGGAATTTCAGCCTTAATAACCCTTGCTGACATTCCTTTTCATAATTCTTATCAGGATCCTTTTGTGAGCTGAGTATGATCTGATGAAAATCAAACCAGTTCTCGCTATAGATATACTTGTCACTCAGAAGATCAACCGCCAGTTTTGCAGTGGCCTCATCCGCGTGATTGGTAAAATAACTCCAATCCACAGACTTACCCTCGTCCAGCAACTGTGCATATTCTATGATGATCTTTTTGTAATGTTCGTTATCAAAGTTGTCGATGATGTCAGTCAGATTGGCGATCAGATATTCTGCCACAGAAACGCCCTCCTGTCCCGGAAAAGGCTGGTCTCCTGATTTTAGGAGTATCCTGACTATATCTCTTTCTTGTACTTCATCATTCGAAGGAGCAATGGGCTGTTCTTTCTTCGGTACCGGAGAGAGAGGAGGAGGGGAGTAATCGGATTGACTTTTTTGCCTAAATCTGTTCTCTTTCTTTGCTCTCTTCCTCAGGGCCTGGTTAAGCGCACCTAATAACACCTCTTCACTGAGATCAAATTTTTCAGCACATTGCTTGACATACAATGATCGCTTCAGAGCATCCGGTATGACCGCGATAGATTCCACAATGTCCTTGATAAGTACTGTGGTCTTGACAGGATCGCCTTGCGCTTCCTCCAGCAACAGGGCAGATTTGAACAATATAAAATCCCGGGCATTTTCTTCGATGAACTTCTTGAAACCGTTCATACCCTCAGACTTCACAAAAGAGTCCGGATCCTGGCCTTCAGGCAGTAGTGCAATTCTCACGTTCATATCCTGTTCCAGAATGAGGTCGACACCCCGAAGTGCAGCCTTGATACCAGCTTCGTCCCCATCATAAAGAATGAGGATGTTAGGCGTATAACGCTTGATGAGCTTGATCTGCCCTGCGGTAAGAGCCGTGCCTGATGAAGCGACAACGTTCTCGACACCCTGCATATGTAAGCTGATCACATCGGTATATCCTTCAACAAGCAGACATTCGTCGGCGCTTGAGATCTCTTTCTTGGCAAGATGAAGACCATAGAGCACCCAGCTCTTGTTGTAGATCTCTGATTCTCGACTGTTGATATACTTCGGACTCTTCTTATCCTTTGTCAATGATCTGCCAGCAAAAGCGATCACCTTGCCTGTAACATTGTGGATCGGAAATATCACCCTGCTCCTGAAGAAATCATAGCCCTTATCGGTGACAAGGCCAAGCGCCTCGAGATGTTCCTGCTTCACACCCTTTTGCTCTGCATATTGCTTTAAAGCCGTGCCCGTAGATGGAGCAAAACCAAGTTCGAATTTCCTTATGATGTGTTCGGGATAAGCCCTTTGTTTGAAGTAGCTCAATCCCACACTTCTGCCATGATCAGTATTGAACAGTTGATCCTGGTAGTATTCGGAAACTAGTTTATTGACTATATAAAGACTCTCCCTGGTTTCCTTTTTTTCCTGTGCCTCAGGATCCAGCTGTTCTTCCTCGATCTCTATCCCGTATTTGGCAGCGATATATCGTAATGCCTCCGGATAATTCATCTGTTCGTGCTCCATTATGAAGTTGACCGGATTGCCTCCTCTATCACATCCGAAGCATTTATAGATGTTCTTGCTGGGTGATACACTGAACGACGGCGTCTTCTCATCATGAAAAGGGCAGAGTCCCACATAATTGCTTCCTCTTTTCTTTAGGTCAACAAAATCTCCTACCAAATCTTCGATCTGAGCCGTATTGAATATTTCGTCTATCGTCCGCTGAGAAATCATATATTTCGCTGATTCGCCCTTATTCTCAACAATATTCTAGTCATTGTTGTGAAATTCACCGTTAACTTTTTTTGAAAAATGATCTTTTTAACCATATTTGTATAGTAAAGATAGATTTTTAGGGTGTTCTCATAGTGTGTTCAGCCTCGGCATCTTCTCAGGTGTCGAGGTTTTTTATTTTAAACCCAACACATCTTTCATTCCATAAATTCCCGGACCCTGGTGAAGTAACCACTTGGCAGCTTCTATGGCACCAAGAGCGAATCCGTCCCTGGAGTAAGCTTCATGTCTTATGGATATCTCATCTATGGCCGAGCTGAACTTCACTTCATGTATACCTTTGACATCGCCTTCCCGAATACAATCGATCCTGATCTGCCCCTCGGCAGATCCATCAATGGACCACTTCTTATAACTGGTCAAATTCTCAACAAGGGTATCTGCCAATGTCGCGGCTGTCCCCGAGGGCTTGTCCTTCTTGCCTGTATGATGAATTTCCTCTATCCTGGGCTCATAATCCTTGCTTCCTGACATCATCCTGGACAATACTTCATTCATGTGAAACAGCACATTGGCCCCAAAGCTGAAATTTGAAGCATAAAAAAACCGGCCTTTCGATCTTTGACATAATGATTCTAACTCGTCCCATCTGTCCAACCATCCTGTTGTCCCGCTCACCACTGGCTTGCCAGAAGAGAGGACCCCGCTAATGTTATCAAAGGCAGCAGAAGGATGGGAAAACTCAATGACCACCTCCGACTCAGCAAAAGCTTTATCATTCTCAAAGGGTGTTTCACCCTTGTTATACCCGGTGATCCTGAGCCCGTTATTCTCCGCCAATTCGGATATTCTTTTTCCCATTCTGCCATATCCCAGAAGGTACGTAGTTATCATTTTGTATATCAGTTAATTAGATCAAATCAGCAATATAAGTCTTTCATCACTATGTCACCATCATGACCGCAAGTCAGTATAAAATTTATATCTTGGCGGCGGATCCCATGAACCATTTACCAACACTTTCATTGAAAACCAGAGAGTTATGGGGTGGTTTAAAAGACTAAAAGACGGTGTTCAGACTGCAACGAAGTACAAGAAGGAGACACCTGACGGATTATGGTTTAAATGTAAAAATTGTGGTGATACCTCCACAACAAAGGACCACAGAGAAAATTTTTACAAATGTGTAAAATGTAACCATCATACCCGTATCGGTTCTCACAAATACTTCGAACTCATCTATGACGGTAAGTATAAAACTTTGTTTGATGAGTTGGAATCGGTTGACAAGCTCAACTTCGAAGATCTAAAGCCTTACACAGAGCGACTGGAAGCTGCAAAGAAAAAAACTCAGCTTAACGAAGCAATGACAGTGGCTGTCGGCAAGGTGAACCGCAAGCCTCTTGTCATCGCTGCCATGGACTTTACCTTCATCGGGGGCTCTATGGGCTCTGTCATGGGAGAAAAGATCTCCAGAGCCATAGATTATTGCCTGAAGAAAAAGTATCCACTGATGATCATTTCCAAATCCGGTGGAGCCAGGATGATGGAGTCAGCCTTCAGCCTTATGCAGATGGCAAAAACATCGGCCAAGCTGACCTTGCTTGCAAAAGCAGGTATTCCTTATATCTCATTTCTTACGGATCCGACAACTGGTGGTGTCACAGCCTCCTTCGCCATGTTGGGTGATATCAATTTTGCAGAGCCAGGTGCACTTATCGGCTTTGCAGGACCTCGGGTAATTAAGGAAACAATAAAACGGGACCTACCAGAGGGTTTCCAGAGATCTGAGTTCCTGCTCGAAAATGGTTTTCTCGATTTTATAGTCGACAGATCAGATCTGAAGACGACCCTGGCGGATCTACTGACCATTTTCAGTAAAGCTGCCTAATCTTCAATAATTACGGTAACGTCCGTTTCAAGGGGGTTGAGCTTACTGACCAGGAAATCCAGATATTTACGACCATGCCTGTTGAGAAGTTGCAAGACGTTGACGTACCTTTCCTGTAATCCGTTCTCCGGAAAAATATGGTCATACACCTTTTCTATCTTCCCCACCTTCACGTCAGCCTCTTTCTTAATCTCTCTAAAGCTTTTGTCCTGGAAATTCTCGAGTGTTTTTTCCAGCTTTCTTTCCTCTGATTTCGCGTACTTGCCGAGCGATTCTGCCTGATCTTCGAGCAGCTCAACCAGTTTCGAAAAGTGATGCAGGACATCTTTTGATTTATCCTTGAGCTTGTCATCCAGAGTAGTATCCTGACTGACCAACTTCTTTATTACCTCATGTTTGTCAATAACCAACTCATCGATATCCAGTCCAAGAGACACCATTCTCCTGTATATGAAAGATTCGATATGGATCACACTCTTCCTCCTGACAAGTATCGGAAAGTCTACATCGAAAGCCTTGAATTGATCCTGTCGTTCACTCCAGTATGACAATTCTCCACCACCACCAATATAGGCGATATTGGGCAAAGTGAATTCCTGATAGATCGGTCTCATTACAACATTGGGACTAAAGTTCTCGGGATGTTGTTCCAATTTACTGATCAGTTGCTTTTCATCCCATTCAAGATCCAGGTCTCTCACCCTGAAACTTCCATTGTCCAGTTTGAGAATGACCGACCGGACGTTTTCGTCGAGGTAGAACAGGTTGATCTGTCTTACATAAGTTTGAGCTCCATAGCCGGCCTCTTCTTTCTTCTTCTGCACTTTTTCCACCAGTGGCTGGGAGATACCTGATTCCACTTCAGCTTTCATCAATGGCATGAATCCGGATTTCAACCTCACCTCATCCATATTGAGCACAAGACATCCATACTTTCCAAACAGGCGGATAATATAGTCCTGGTATGCCTGGGCATAATTATCCTTCTGTGAAAAACTCTCGGACAACAAAGCCTTAACATCCATTACTTCATCTCCATTGCCCAATATTTCGATGGCCTCATCAATCGCCGTTTGAAGCCCCTCCAGGTCAAACCTGCCAACAGGACCACCCGACTCGTGCTGCCACTCGATGCGATTACCGAATAAATGGCAGTGATTGATCTCATCAAAATCATGATCCTCTCCACCTACAATAAAAATGGGGATCACCTCTTTCTCAGACGATCTTTCATTTACCATCCGACACAGTTGAATGGCCGAAGCGATCTTATAAGGCACATAAAGCGGTCCCCCTAAAAGAACGGGTTGGTGAGCTGTTGTGATAGTGAAGGTGTTATCGTCTCTCAGCTTTTCGATCTTGCTGGAATGATCATTATAATGTCCCAGGTTTCGATATTGATCAGAAAGTACCTCTACCAGCGTTTTACGGCGCTGGTTGTCAAAGTTTTTCGCCTCAAGCATACTGATCAAATTGTCGAGGGTAGGCCATTGCCCGACGAATTGTAATAATCCATCATCCCTGTTCTGAAAACCCTTATCAAACCTGGAGAATTGTTCGATCGAGTCATATTCTAAGCTGGCAGTCCTGAATTTTGTCAATTTTTTAAATAGCTTTGATGTATTAGCAATAAATTTAATATAAGTTGATCTCAACTTTGCTATATACTAGCAAACGTCTGATAGGCGGTCTGGTTGCCATCTTTTTTGCATCTACTCTGATCGCTACACTTATATTTCTTGTTCCTGTCGATCCTGCCAGGATGACCTTTGGTCAACGGCTTGAAAGTAAAACACTGGAAAATACCCGGGCGAGGTATGGACTTGACCAACCCCTTCCGGTACAGCTATCACTATATCTGAGAGATCTTTCACCGGTCAACATACTAAGAAACGACCATGCCATGATCGATGAATATCAGAAATTGGCTTCTCTTTCACTAGGGACGAAAACTCTTATCATCAAATGGCCTTATTTGAGGCAGTCCTATCAAACCGGTCGATCCGTTTGGTCAATACTGTCTGAAGCACTGCCTCAGACCATCATTCTTGCGTTTGCTGCTTTATTATTGGCAACACCTATCGGTATTATTCTGGGTTTCGTCTCAGCCAGGCATGTTCATACAGTCGTCGATAATATTCTGATAAGTATAAGCGTCCTGGGCTATAGTGTGCCTTCGTACGTTTCTGCACTGGTATTTGCCATAGTATTCGGTTATCTTCTCGGACAATGGACTGGGTTACCAGTTCAGGGCAGTTTGATAGAATCAGATCACCTGGGACAAACATCCTGGAATTGGACACACCTCATTTTACCAGCCCTGGCTCTGGGCATAAGGCCTGTGGCAGTCATCATGCAGATCACTCGCAGTGCGGTACTTGGTGAAATAAAGCTCAACTATGTCACAATGGCGAGGGCCAAAGGCATGGGGGAGTGGTCTGTTTTGAGAAAGCACGTTTTTCGCAATGCAGGAAATCCCATTATTACGGCTGTTTCCGGATGGTTTGCCGCGCTCATTGCCGGTTCTTTCTTTGTGGAAAGCATATTCAACTATAATGGGATAGGCAAAGTGACGGTCAATGCGTTACTGATGTTTGACGTACCTGTACTTATAGGAGCTATTGTGACCATTAGCGGCCTTTACGTCCTGGTCAATATTATTACAGATCTGATCTACAGAGCACTCGATGTGAGAACTGAACTAGAATGACACACCTACACGAGCGATCCAGCGATGGATTCTTTTATCGAAGTGAAACTTTTCTCCAAAGAATGTGATATGATCTCCGAATTGTGAAAGATTCCCCTCATATCGCACATCGAAGTGCAGAAACCAAAGGTCCAGACCAAGGCCTCCCTGCCAGCCCCACGTCAATCCCTGAAAATTTTGATCATAGCCTTCTACATCCCATAATTGCGAAACATTATCGATGTGAACGTGCCCGACAGGACCTATTCCAGCTCTCAGTGCACCCAGCTTCATACCCATCATGAGTCCAAGGTCCAGCTTTTGAAGTTCTTCCTGACGATAGATCTGAAAGACCTCACCGGCCTGATCCAGTTCGGTGATCTCATACTCAACTTTATTGGAGTTGAAAATAACTTCAGGCATCAGGTAGAATTTTTCCATTTGTATGATGCTGAATACTCCGGCATGTATACCATATCTTGCTTCGGTGGCAGAGATCTTGAATTGTTCAACATCATTGAAGACGACCCTGGCCGCATCTTTATCTAGATCGGACGTGCTCAGACCACCCGTCACACCGAAGGAAACCTGACCGAATACCGAAACACAAGAAAGAAAGAAGAACAAGGTTGAATACCACCGCATGACCATCGATTTTTAGTAAGTTCTATTTAGAACGCTATTTTTGGAAAAACTAATATACGTCATATTAGATAAATTTGTAATATAACGTGTCTCATAACGTAAAATTTATCGGTAGTTTCCCGTCTGTCAGGCAATGCCCTGATCTTAAAAAACCCGAATATGCCTTTATCGGGAGGTCTAATGTCGGCAAGTCATCCTGGATAAATGCCATGATGGAAAGAAGGCAGATCGCCAAGGTCAGCGCCACTCCGGGTAAGACACAAACCATCAATCTTTTCGATGTAGATGGACGTTGGACTATCGCGGATCTACCGGGATACGGATATGCCAAAGTTTCCAAATCCTCGAGAAAACAATGGCTCAAAATGATCCGGGATTATTTATTGTCAAGAGAAGATCTGATGGTCACTTTTATTCTGATAGACCTCAGAATACCGCCTCAAGAGATAGATCTTGATTTCATTGATCAATTGGGTGCACAGGAGATACCCTTTGTCATACTGTTCACGAAGACCGACAAGGTCAAGGACCGAAAAATCAATGAGCACAGGGGTGATTTTGAAAAAGCACTATCGGAGACTTGGTCGGAATTACCCAAAATGTTTATCACATCTTCCAAAACAGGACAGGGCAGAGACGAAGTCCTGTCGTATATTGCGGACCTAAACTCAATTTGGTATAATCAGCGTTCTTGAGCAACAAACTCTACCCACATATTATTCCGGAAATAGAGAAATGGCCCATTTACCAGTTTGGGAAGCAGAGGTCGCTGTATGTAGAAGAACTTAGAGCCTATACCAACGAGATACTTCTGGAAAGATACGGAGACAGACTTAAACACGTCCTTAGGAGAACGGCCTATCAGGAACGCGCACGGATAAAAAACCGACCCTGGAAGGCAGACCCACCAAGTGAGGCGGCTTTCTGGAAGAAGGTCCAGAGCTCTGTTCCCGATATCCCTGATGAACCGATGCCTAATGAACAGGCCATTGAATTACTGGATCGTATAGTTCACCGGTATAGTGAGGAGATAGTAGGTAATTTCAAGACAGGCACTTTCTATTTCGCCCGTAAATTTCTTACAGCCTTCTTCGGACGAATGCTTAATGCCGCCAAAGGACGCATCTTCGGCAGTCGGCGCCGATTGTATGAAAAACTTATAGTCGAAGGAGAAATAGAGAAGGTAAGACACTTGTTCAAAAAGGGTGTTGTCGTAGCTCTTCCGACTCATTTCAGCAATCTCGATTCGATCATGATCGGCTATGCCTTTGATGTGATCATGGGATTACCGGCTTTCACTTATGGGGCAGGACTCAATCTTTATGATTCCGAGATCTTTGGTTACTTCATGAATCGCCTGGGCGCCTACAGAGTGGATCGGCGAAAAAAGAATCCCATTTACATAGAGACCCTCAAGTCCATGTCAAGTCTCAGTCTCCAAAAGGGTGTCAACGGACTGTTCTTTCCAGGAGGCACGCGCTCGCGCTCTGGAGCGATAGAAGAGGAGTTGAAACAGGGTCTGCTCAATTCGTTGGTAGAAGCACAGCGCACGATATATGAAAGAAATGACGACCTCAAGGTCATAGTAGTCCCGATCGTGATCAATTATCACGTTGTACTTGAAGCTGATCACCTTATCACTCAGCATCTCAATATCTTGGGTAAGGATAGCTTCGTTCGCGTCAAGGACGACTTTCAGAGTTATTCCAAGATCCTCCGATTTCTCTGGAGGTTCTTTTCACAACAGTCGGAGATCTACCTCAGTGTGGCCCAACCTATGGATGTTATGGGTAACACCCTGGATGACGACTGCAGGAGCATCGACCACCAGGGAAACGTTGTGGACCTCAAGGCCTACTTTAAAACCAACAATGTCGTCACACCGAATGAACAAAGAGAGAAGGTATATACCCGGCAACTGGCAGAAGCCGTCGTCAAATCCTACCAGCGTTACAACATAGTGTTGAGTAGTCATATGGTTGCCTTTGCAGCTTTCAATTACCTGAGAAAATGTCATGAGGACGATGATATCTTCTCACTTATTAAACTTCCTGAAGACGATTTCATTTTTAACAGGGAGAGAATGCTTGAAATTATTAGGCAATTGAGAAAGGCTATCGAAGAATTGAAACAGGAAGGTCAGATCAGGAGTTCATTTGGTACGGAAAGAACAGATGTAGAGGTCTTGCAGGCTGGTTTGGATAATCTTGGCGTTTATCACGCCCTGAAACCACTAAAGGTAAATCAGGACAAGAAGATCGTCTCTGAAAGTTTTAAGACCCTCTTTTACTATCACAACCGGCTGACCGGTTACGAACTGGAACATGCGATCGACTGGAGAGCTGTATTCAGCAAGGGAAATCATTAGACTATGCATTTTATAATTTTCGATCTTGAGGCCACGTGCTGGACTGAAGAGAGTCCATTGCTCGAACAGGAGATCATAGAGATCGGCGCCTTCTATGTAGACCCTTACGCTCAGATCCAGGATCGATTTCACAGTATGGTCAGACCAGTCATCCACCCTTACCTTTCTCCATTCTGCAGGCAACTTACTACCATAGCCCAGGAAGAGGTCGATGATGCTCCGACATTCGACAGGGCTTTCAAGCAATGGGAAGATTGGGCCGAGGAACTGGATAAGCCTGATCTGGTATATTGCTCATGGGGGAGTGGCGACCTTGATCTTCTAGAACATGATTGCCACTATCATGATCTCGATTGGTCATGGAAGAATAGACATTTTGATGTGAAAAAGGCGTACAACAGAAAAAAACGACGATCGGGCAAACCTTATGGATTACGCACGGCGTTGAAAAAGGAAGATATTGAACTTGAGGGTCAACACCACAGAGCTTTGGACGATGCTTATAATCTGGCCAAGCTCTTTTGCAGATATATTGATGAATGGGATTAC
Organism: Saprospiraceae bacterium; assembly: GCA_033722295.1. Lineage (GTDB taxonomy): Bacteria > Bacteroidota > Bacteroidia > Chitinophagales > Saprospiraceae > JAWVZH01. The sequence continues at coordinate 1,174 of JAWVZH010000046.1, read as the reverse complement.
TAGATTGAGCCTGATGATTAAAACATACAATGAGCCATACCGTTAGAGTAATTTACTTATTGGATACAAAATCACAACAAATGCATAAGAATCTAATTTTATTGTTCTTCCTGGGGTTCACACTTCAGCTCTTCGGCCAGGATATTATTAATGAGGCATATGTTCAATATGAGATCACTGATGTGAGCAGCGACGACCCACAGACAGAATCCATGTTGCAAATGATGAAGGGAAGTACGATCGATATCTATTTCAAAGATCAGAAGCAACGTATGGACATGGATATGATGGGAGGGATGATGACGATGAAGACCTTTATGAATTTGGAAGACTCCCTGGCGCCGAATGCAATGTTCATGGATATGATGGGCCGGAAGATACGGGTCAACATGGACGACAAAGAACTCGAAGAATTCCAGTCCAACAATAAATCTGATAACCCCAAACCCAAGATCGTTTCAGATCTTGAGGACACTAAAGAGATCAGTGGCTTCAATTGTCACAAAGTGACATGTACATTCGAAGGAGATAATGGCTTTGTTCTGGTCGCCTATGTTACCAAAGAAGTTCAGAGCCCGGAATCTGTCGTGCAGAATGCAGGCCAGGTCGATCTTGGCGGCTTTCCTCTGGAATATACCGTACAGAATCCACAGTTCAACCTTACCTACAGCGCACAAAAGTTTGAGAAGAGTGTTCCTCAGGGCACCTTCGAACAGCCAGAAGGCTATGAACCTATGTCCTTTACCGACTTCATTGAGAATATGACCGGTATGGGCGGCATGGGTCAGTAGTTGGAGATCGGGTGTTCGGCTTTAAGGGCTGTCGGGTTATCAGGTATTCAGGCTATCAGAAATTTGGGCTGTTTTGATGGAAAATAGGTGTTGGAGTATTTCATCTTCGTTAATGCTTTTTGTCTAAACCCACCGTGGATAAAACTGGCCGCATGCTTTGGTTAATTGACCCAGGGATGCTTTAGTCGTCTTCCATCCTCCTTTGCTTTCGTGATTCGGAGGACACCGTCTTCCATTTTCCATTTTCCATTGTCCATTTTCCATTGTCCATTTTCCATTGTCCATCTTCCATCTTCCATCTTCCATCTTCCATCTTCCATCTTCCATCTTCCATCTTCCATCTTCCATCTTCCATCTTCCATCTTCCATCTTCCATCTTCCAT
>JAWVZH010000045.1:0-19397 GCA_033722295.1 Saprospiraceae bacterium | reverse complement strand
GTTATGGGATAATGGAGAAGATTTTGGGTCCAACGACATAAATTGAGGTTTTGTACCCTGTAGTGTATATTATGATAGGGTCAAATGTAAAAAGGTTCGATATGGTGAGAAAATTCATAAATGTTCAGTGTGGAGAATCATCACCTTCCAGTACTTTCTAATATTTTCAATTTTCATATATGAAAAATAATGTTTCTTTTTTGGGCGAAAATGCTCCTATAGTCATATGGTAGAAGAGGTCTCCCAGTCCATATTATTCGAGTCGTTCAGACTTGGCTCCATCATGTTGGACAAACGCATTGTCATGGCTCCTTTGACCAGGTGCCGGGCGATGGATCATGTGCCTAATGAATTGATGGCAGAATACTATGCACAAAGGGCGACGGCAGGTTTGATCATCTCTGAGGGAACTGCTCCTTCGCCCAATGGTATCGGATATGCTCGAATTCCTGGCATTTACAGCAAAGAGCAATTAGACGCCTGGAAACCGATCGCAGACCGCGTACACGAACTTGATGGCCGGATCTTTATGCAATTGATGCATACGGGCAGAATGAGCCACCCTGACAATATGCCCCAGGGAAGTAGAATCCTTGCGCCTTCTGTCGTGCCTGTGAAGAAAAAGAAGCTGTTCGTGGATGGCAAGGGGCCCTGTGATCTCCCTCCTCCAGGTGAAATGTCGGAACAGGATATAGAGGCCACGATCAGCGAATTTGGAAAAGCTGCGCAAAACGCTGTGGCCTCGGGTATGGACGGCATAGAGATCCATGGTGCGAATGGATACCTCGTAGAACAGTTTATCAGTCCGGTCACGAATAAAAGGACGGATTATTATGGTGGCAGTGTGGATAATCGTATCCGGTTCGCAGTGGAAGTGGCACGAGAGATATGTGACGTTATCGGTGCGGATAGAGTTGGAATGAGGATCTCACCTTTGAGCATATTCAATGAAATGGACGTGTATCCGGCGATGGAAGCTACCTATTACCGGCTGGCAGAAGAACTTGCCGACCTCGGTTTGGTATACCTTCACCTGGTGGATCACGAAAAATGGGGTAACCCGCCATTTCCCAGGTCTTTTAAAGAGAAATTGGGTAAACTATTCAAAGGGCCGATCATACTTTGTGGTGCCTATGACCGGTTCAGGGCGGAAAAGGACCTCGAGTCGGGGCTTGGAGACCTCGTAGCATATGGACGTCCCTATATATCCAATCCGGACCTGGTAGAAAGAATGCACAAGAATGCCATTTTGAATGTGCCGGATCCCAAAACATTTTATAAAGCAGGTCCTCAGGGGTACATTGATTATGGGAAGATGGATAATGGATAATGGAGCCTGGACTACATGCGTCCACTGGTCTTGAGGCTTGATAGGAATTCGTTACGGAGGAATATACCAATAGATAAATGAGAACCTATTTGATTTTGAAAGGTACTGTCTAGCGGCGAACATGTTGAGAATTGGTGGTTTCTTATAATCAGACAAAAGATTATAAGAATGAACGTTGACGGAATAGACAAAAAATTACAAAGAGAATACGATAGAAAGAATCACACCTACAGTGTTCTGGTCGAGGATATTCAGAATATGATCGAGAGCGGTGGAAGGGGTCAGGAAGTGGCCCATGAGCTCAATGAGGAATTCTGGGAGGAACTGTCCGCACACAAGCAAAGAATGGAAGAGCAAATAGCGCGACTCAGGAATGTAAATCCAAGTGATTTTGCCAAGGAATATGAGAGTGCAGATACCATCTATGAGGCGGCTCGAAACTACCTGGCAAAATATGGGATCGAAAAGTGATCCTGCTCAATAATAGATAACCTTTAAATAACTGCGATATGTTACGTTTTGCATTACTTTTTTTGATCATTGCCTTAATAGCTGGAATTCTGGGCTTCGGTGGAATAGCAGGTGCAGCAGCAGGCATTGCGCAGATCGTCTTCTATATATTTCTGGTATTGCTGGTCATATCATTGCTGATGCGACTTATTGGGCGGTAGCCGGATAACAGAAAATAATTCAACACACATCTTGATGTCATTAAAGCATCATAAATCACCATAAAATTTATCTTACTATGAAATGGATCTTTAATATAATATTGATTCTGACATGCAGTCTATCCACAGTATATTCACAATCTCTGGGACTTAAGGGAGGCCTGTCCGTGGCTAACCTGGCTACCAATGACGGCGAAGTAGAGGACAGGAATGTGAAGTACGGATTTACTGGAGGGCTCTTTTACAATACACCCCTTGGAAATGCCTTCGCTCTGCAGCCTGAAGTGTTGTACACGCAGAAAGGCGCACGGTATGATGTTCTCGGCGTAGAGATAGAGACACGATCAGCTTATATCGAATTGCCGGTGCTCTTTCAACTGACACTGCTCGATCCATTCTATTTATATGCCGGTCCTCAGTTATCCTACCTCGTAGACGTGGAAACTACGTATAATAGTAATGGCCAGATCCAATTTGAAGATGAGGATGATCCGGACGATTATAATCGTATGGACGTTGGTGGCGCAGTGGGTGCCGGGATCAATTTCAACAATGCTTTTATCGATGCCAGATTAGCTTTGGGAGCGATAGATTTTGACAAGGATCGCACCATAGATGGAATAGAAAGGGAAGCGAAAAATCTCAAGAACATTAACTTTCAACTGACTTTGGGATTAAGACTTTTTGAATAGTTATTCGCAAGGTAGTTGTATTGGCCCATAAGGATTGAGTGGCCAGATTGAAGGTGATTATGTGACCATGTGATAAGTACCTATATTGATTGTGGAAGTCGTGTTACAATTCCACAATCTTTTTTTTTGAAAAGGAGCATTTACATTTTGGTTCCAATGCTGCTTTATACCAGCATTCTCCTGGCTCAGTCTCCTGGATTCAGAGCTGGATACTCCCTGTCCAATATTTACGCACGTTCATATCATCTACAAAGTGGAGATGCCGGGCACGGATTTACTGTGGGGGTTTTCTATGACATTCCCCTTGACCAGACTTTCTCATTAAGACCTGAACTCAACTATTCTCAAAAAGGTGGAGAATATTATAGTAATTTTCTTTCCGTTGAGATGGATCTATCCTATATAGACTTGCCTGTAGGATTGCATATCAGTAATTTCAAGCCTTTCTGCTTTTCCTTTGGGACACAATTATCAATTCTGGTCGATATAGAGACCAGATATTACTCGTTTTACAATTATCAGCACAAACGAAATTTTCAATTCGAGAAGGATAATGATCCTGCAGATTATCACCGAATAAATGTAGGGGGATTTACAGCGATTGGCTTTCAGCTGGATAAAGTGATCATTGAGATAAGGGTGGCTTTTGACTGGCTGCCGATCGATAGATCTCGCATACTTGATGGATTGGAAATAGAAGAGCATGGCCTGAAAACTTTCAGTCTTCAGGCAACTGCAGGATATATGTTTGACTGAGGCAGATAGGTCGATGCTCCCTATCCCGTAACGCCTTCTTCTATCTTGAATCGCTTGGTTCCAACAATATGATCATCATGACTCTCATTTGAGAAGTAGATCTCGGCATTTTGATCAAGAGCGTCATGTACGATCGTGTTCTTTTTCATCTCCGTTTCTGTATCGGTGGACTGAGAATCATAGACCACCAAAGTATCTATGTTCTTCATTTTTAGAGCCTCGTTGGCTTCATTGAAGCCTGAGAAGGTCAGATCCCGCGATGATTTGAACTGTATCTGATCCATGACTTGTTTGATATCTCTTTGTCTGATCTCTTCCATAAACGGCTGAATATCGGTATGAAGAGCCACGGCGTCCGCATCTGCAGGGTTGATATCGATACTATAATCACTGATGTACTTATAGTTACTAATTCGACGATATACCGATTGATTTTCTTTCAGTCCGGCAATGATCAGGGGAACTTTCTCGTCCCTGAATATAGGTTGAAGACCTTTATCTACGAACCTGAAGAACTGCTCCAGTCTGACGTCTTCTTTCTCATCGCTGGCCGCCTGTCCGTGAAATTGCGCCTTCTTTTGCCGAGGAATTGAAGAGTGCCACTGAAGAGATTTTTTGAATTCCTGTCTTTCGAGATCATCGAGGCCAGAAGGTACGAGGTCTTCGATCTCCAATGGGAAGATGGCATGAGGGTGAGCCTCATAGAACTTTACGAGGTTGGTGCCCAGCGCAAGTATGAAGACCCTTTGATCATCCAGTAGAGTGGGTAAAAGAGGATAGGTAAGAAACTGGTCAGAGACCACCACACGTTCATCGGGCCGGAATGCCAGATTGACAAATGCGTTCATATCCTTACCAAAAAAGCCGGCAAGTCCTGAGGATTGATGTTCCCAAAAACGTGTTGCATCGTATTTTTCCCTGGCCGGCTCGAGTATTTCTTCCACAACGCGATGATCTACATTTTGATTCGAAAGCATGTGCTCGGCCTGTTGTACGGCATTCTTCCACTTTATCTTGTTCTTTTCATATTCTCCTGCAATTGCGGTGGGAATATATATACTTACGAGATGTTCTTCCTTGTGCTGTCTAAGTTTAGAGTAGGTATCCTTATTTATCATTTCTAATCCGTTTTTTACATTAAATATGACTGCATAAAAGCGCAATTCGTTCGCATGACTGAGGGTCACTAATTGAGAATTTATAGTCTCCGAATCACTATGCATGCTTGAAATACAAAGAGGAGGAAAATATTCCTCCTCTTTGTTGTTGAGCTTAATTTAAATAGAGATTAATCTTCGTATACTTCTTCTAATATCTCTGCCCGATCGTGTGCTCTTGCGATCTGGTCTCTTTGTTTGGAAATTACAGACCGTACATTTTTGGGCATATCATGTTCTTTCAAGAACTCATTATACTCCTCGAGGGCAGCTTCTTCTCCTTTCTGGATCTCCTCAAGTATCTCCTCATCGTTACTCATGCTCATCATTGATTTGAAGTCGAGCCATGTACGGTGTAGAAATCCTTCGACGCTGCCACCTTTTTCAGGCTTGCCTCCAAGATCTCTTATAAGATCCTTGATCTCATGGCCAAAATGATAGCGTTGTGCGACCTTTTGGTTGAACAGAACTTTCAGAGTAGAACTGTTCGTATTCTCACGACTTTCCATGTAGCCTTTTTCAGCGTCATAAGTCTTTTCAAGTAAATCATTTAATGCTTCTATCAATTTTGAATTATCCATATTTCTTATTTTTTATTTACTTATATGAGAGCTTACGATACCAGGATTGTTCGATGGTGTCAACTTATTGAATATCAACTATTTTTCATATCATCTCCTAAACCACTAAAAAATGCCATTTATGTTAAAAAAGCCATTTCTTCAGTTTGTAATGATCCTGTTGTCGGGATGTTTGTCCTCAAACCTTATAGCTCAAAGCGGTGAATGCACACCATTTTTCACTTTCAAGGAAGGTACTCAATGGGAAATGCACAGCTTCAATAAACGCGATAAGCTTGAATCCAAAATGGCTTATAAGATCATAGAGGTGGAACGATCAGGTGGGAAGTTATCTGCACATGTATCCTCAACGGTGTATGACAAGAAAGACAAGGTTCTAATGGACATGGACTACTGGATGCATTGTGAAGATGGTGTATATTCTGTAGATCTTAGTTCAGTGTTAGGGGCCGACATTATGGAGGGATTCGAAGATATGAACATGGAGATCGAAGGGGACCCATTGATCTTGCCTTCGGATCTCTCTGTGGGCATGACATTGCCGGATGCGACAACAACTATGAAGGTCTCTTCTGCCGGTATAAATATCATGTCTACAGATGTGCAGGTAACCGACCGGAAGGTGGTCGACAAGGGGGACGTTGAAGTACCTGCAGGCACATTTGAAGCCTATGAGATCAAAAGTACCCAGAAGATAGAGGCCGGATTTCTCAACAAGGAATATGATTATGTCGAGTACTATGCTCCCGATGTAGGCATGGTGCGATCAGAGACCTATGATCGCAAGGGCAAGCTGGATTCATATATGGTTCTTGCAGATTTCGACTCGGGAAAATAGCTAAGGCCTATTACATACTTGGACTACGGCGATTAGGAGCCTGGATGAGTCACCATTAGAAAATTAACCGAGGGCAATCGATACGGCAGCTTGGAGTTGAGGAATAACCTCTGTATCAAACCAGGGATTTTTAGCTCGCCAGATATTGTTTCTCGGAGAGGGGTGTGGTAATACGAAGGTATCTGGCAGGAAGTCACGATAGTTTCGGACGGTCTCCGTCAGCGTTTTATAAGGGTGAGTCAGGTAATATTCCTGTGCATAGCGGCCGATGATCAACCGTAATTTGATATTCGTCATTTGATTAAGGAGGCGCTCATGCCAGAGGGGGGCGCATTCAGGCCTTGGGGGCAGATCCCCGCTTTTGCCTTTACCCGGATAGCAGAAGCCCATAGGAATGATGGCAACTTTACGTGGCTCATAAAATGTAGTTTCATCGATACCCATCCATGCCCTGAGATTCTCACCGCTTTTGTCATCCCATGGAACACCGGTTTCATGTACCCGCCTGCCTGGTGCCTGTCCTATGATTATGATCCTGCTTTCCGGATGTGCTGCAAAAATTGGGCGTGGTCCATGTTCGAGGTGAGCCGCGCACTCCGTACATGACCTTATCTCTTTTGACAACTCTTTCATCACAAGCAATATAGGAACTCCAAACTAAAAGAGTAAGTGACTCACTGGTTAAGAGGATCGCATGAATGGTAGACAGGATGAGTCGTGCAGATCAAGAGTGATTCAAAAAAAAGAGAGCCAGGACGGCTCTCTTAAGGGTTTTGCATCGATCCAATCCATTCTCTAGCTTGACTTCAACTTTTGCCTGCACCTAGTGCAGACGAATTGGATCTCTGGCTAAGTATTACTGGATGGCAACTTCCTTTTTGGGAGGAAGCTCTTTTTTGGTTTTTTTGAGGTTGATCCTCAAAACTCCATCTTCATACCTGGCCTGAATGCTGTCTTCATCTACATTGTCAGGAAGAGTGAAGGTTTTAGTAAACGATTGTGAACTAAATTCTTTCCTTGCATAATTCTTGGTTTTTTCTTCTTCTTCCTTCTCGCCTTTTCCTGAAATGTTCAGCATACCATTGTTCACAGCCACGTTAAAATCCTCTTTTTTGATCCCTGGCGCGGCTACTTCAATTTCGTAACTAGATTCATTATCCACAACATTGATTGCAGGTGCCCAGTCGGGTGTAACGAACCTGTTCATGAACCAATCATTGTCGAAAGGATCGGACATGACAGGCCACTTTGGTAAGTTGGTTCGAATAAGTGACATGGTTGATTAATTTGATTAACAATATCGTTCGTGGGTTAATGTCGATTTTCGCTTGGCTGTTGTCAATGATCTGCGTCAACCCTATCTCTGATGTAAGTCATGCCAGTGCACTTTTTAGGGGCTTTACTGTTGTACTATGTGAATAAGTCAATTTTTGAAATTCATCAATCAACTTATATGTCCAGGAAAAATGTAGAAATGGTGCTGCAGCCCAGGGAGCCGCATTATGTCGGGGATGGCTTTCGGGTGCATAATTTTATTCCTAGTGGACCAGGTTTATCCATGCAACGCATGGACCCTTTCATTCTGCTGGATTATAATTCAAAATTCAACTTTCCGCCAAAAGATCGTCCACGTGGTGTCGGGGTACATCCACACCGTGGATTCGAAACGGTAACGATCGCCTATCACGGGAGGATAGCGCACGAGGACAGCAGTGGAGGTGGAGGTGTCATCAGAGAGGGGGATGTTCAATGGATGACAGCGGCATCAGGCATTCTCCACAAGGAATTTCATGAAGAAGAGTGGAGCAGGAAGGGCGGAACCTTTCAAATGGTTCAGTTGTGGGTCAACCTGCCTGCAAGTGAAAAAATGTCACCACCGAAGTATCAGGCTATTCAGAATAAAGATATTCCTCGACATCAACTTCCAGGTGAACAAGGTGAGATCGAGGTGATCGCCGGTCAATATCAGGATATCCAGGGAACTGCGGAGACCTTTACGCCTATGCATATGTACAACGCCCGGATCAAGAAAGGGGGCAAGGCGTCCTTCTCATTTCCTTCTGAGTACAACACCTGCATGGTGGTCATTGAAGGGGAGGTGAAGGTCAACGATGATGAAACTGCGCCTACGGACCATTTCGTTCTATTCAAGAATAGCGGAGAAGAGTTCAATTTGGAGGCAAACGAGGATGCTGTGGTCCTGATTTTAAGCGGAAAGCCAATAGGAGAGTCTATCGCGGCACAGGGGCCTTTTGTAATGAATACAAGAGAGGAACTGGCAGAAGCGATGAGGGATTTTAATCAAGGTAAGTTTGGAGTGCTCCATTAGAAAGTGAGCCATCCAGGTTGACTTGACCCGTCGCCTTGTAGGAATGATGAGATAGATCTGGTGGCTCAGGAATAAAGACAAGATGAATGAAGATGAATAGTTACGTCAAGTGGGCTTTGCGAATCGTAGTTGCGATCATACTACTGCAGACACTCAGATTCAAGTTTACTGCCCATCCGGACAGTGTTTATATTTTCACTCGCATAGGGATGGAACCATTGGGCAGGATACTGATCGGAGTGATAGAATTGATCGCTGGTATTCTGATATTGATACCCAGAACCACCTGGATGGGAGCAATTTTGGCATTGGGGGTATTAAGCGGAGCTATTGTCATCCATCTGACCATTCTTGGAATTGATGTAAAGGGTGATGGGGGATTGCTTTTTTATACGGCAATTTTTACCTGGATAATGACTGTTTCACTACTTTTTATTGAAAGAAAAAATATACCGATAATCGGAGAGAAATTATGATCCTGTACAAGAATTCAATTCTATTGTTCTTTTGTTTATCAGTCACCAGTGCTTCGATCGCTCAAAGCACAGATTACAATCTCAAGAAAGGTTTTGTTGCCGAGGGCTATGATGTAGTGTCTTATTTTAATGATGGACCCGCAAAGGGAAGCGACGATCACATAGTTGAATATGACGGTGTCAGATTCAGATTTTCAAATGAGGAGAACAAGAATGCCTTTCTGAATAACCCGGAAAAGTACATCCCGGAATACGGGGGTTGGTGCGCCTACGCAATCGCTGAGAACAACAGCAAGGTCGATATAGATCCTGAGACTTATGAGATCCGGGATGGTAAACTCTATCTTTTCTACAATGCCTTTTTCAATAATACTCTGGAAAGCTGGCTCGAAGAGGGGCCGGATCGTTTGATTCCCAGAGCGGATAGTAATTGGGTACGTCTAAAGGCCAGAGAGGAGTAGCTTTTCATTTATGTGTTGGAAGTGTGGTAGATCCATAGGGATCATGATTGTCGTAAGTAAAATGACCCCCAAGTAAAATGACCCCCGGGGTTGATTTCTTCAGTTGTGTCACTGAAGGGACATTTTATGTCGTATTATGTTGAGAATCAGGTTGTTAATATTTGAAGTAAAAATTTATATTCTTGCAGAAAGTGTTAAAAAGTGTTAAAACGACCCCCGGGGTCACTTTAACAGGTTCTGCACCTACGCGATCGCCGAGAACAATAGCAAGGTCGATATAGATCCTGAGACCTATGAGATCCGGGATGGTAAACTCTATCTTTTCTACAATGCCTTTTTCAATAATATTCTGGAAAGCTGGCTTGAAGAGGGGCCGGATAAGTTAACTCACAGAGCCGGTTGCAATTGGAAAGAATTATGGAGTAAGATATAGAAATGACCTTGCTTTTGAAACGATTGGAAACAGTGTAATGCCAGTCAATTGAGAGTTGTAGTCGTTTTATTAGATTGATTATACATTAGAGGTACATTTGCTCCATGGAAGTATTTCAAATCCTTGACTACGCGGGTACATTGGTCTTTGCCATTTCAGGGGCCCTTGCTGCAATGAACAAGAAATTCGACCCCTTCGGTGTCCTTATCATTGCACTCGTCACGTCAGTAGGAGGGGGTACGCTCAGGGATATCATGATCGGTCGAACACCGGTGGGGTGGATGCAGGATATGACCTATTCCTATGGCATTCTAAGTGCCTTCTTCCTCGCCATGTTCTTCAGAACCAAACTGACGTATTTCAGAAAGACCATGTTCCTCTTCGATGCTATGGGACTGGGACTATTTACCATCATAGGCGTAGAGATCGGCCTCAGCATCGAACTCCATCCCATTATCTGCGTTCTGTTGGGTACGCTGAGCGCAGCCTTTGGAGGCGTGATCAGGGATATATTATGTGGAACTGTTCCGCTGATCTTTCACCGCGAGATCTACGCATCACTGAGTATTCTGGGAGGAGTGATATATCTATTGCTCGCTCAATCCTCAATTCCGACAGACATCACTTACATAGTGACGAGTACCCTGGTCATATTACTGCGCGTCATGGCCGTAAGGTATAACTGGGTACTGCCAAGGTTTTACAAGGAGTTTTGAACCAATTTAAGACTGTAGGCGATGTTACGGCGAGTGCAGGAAAGTTTCCGTTTGGACATTACCTATCAGGTGAAATGAATGTCATTTCATTTTTACTGATAGTATAAACGCTGAAGCAGGCCTAAACCAGATCTACTACTGGTGGTAAGCTGTGTTATGTTGGAGTTGTGCACCGCAAACCGAGCATACTCCGGCACCTGCAGCTCCACCTGCACAACCCTTTGGGCATACATAATGATATTCACCCTGGGCGTTTTGAGCAGGAGCTTGAGTTTGTGGTGGGGCCGTTTGTTGAAGTTGAGGGTTTTGAATGTTTTGCTGACCCTGAACCTGTGTATTTGCAGCAGCATGGAACGCACTATTATGGACCAACTGTGCACCACAATTGGGACATGGACCCGCAGCTCCGGCACCACCTTCACAGCCCTCAGGACATATATAATGCCATACGCCATCAGCATTTTGTGCAGCCTCCTGAGTAGAAGGCGGTGGCGTTTGAGCTGTATTATTGTTCATTGGTTGCTGCTGTATTTGGGTAGTCGTATTTGGATCCATTGGTGGCAGATCGGGATTCTTCTTGTCACCACCACATGAGATCAATCCAAAGATTCCCAGGATCATAAAAATTCTTACTGTAGACATACTATTCTTTTATTTGCTAAAATTGAAGATAACTCATTACATAAACAATCCGTAATTCAAAAGTATCAATTCAAATATTCATGAAAGACTGTCGGCGCCCGGCATTAGTCCGTAATAAGGCGTGTGTCAGGGAACTGTGCGTACCAGGCAAACCAAAACGTATGATGTGCCGGTATATGTTTTCTCGTTCCCTTTTTCACTGATCCGGAATACACTTCTATACCTTCCTTTTCTGAATATCTGATCCTCACCTCTTGACCAGCAATCTCGAGATCTAACTTTGTTTTCCGTTTCAAGTGATCCAGGTCAATCGCTGTAGGATCGCTTTGCCAGTTCGGTACTCTAACGATAAGAACTTGCTGTTTGTTTGGAAGTACCTCATTTCTTTGGTTTACTGGAAACATCAATCGGTCTGTTGCAAAGTATTCTCGATAGGCAGCACCTTCGCTGTAGTCCCTTTCAAATCCGGTATGGATGTCCAGTACTGTAGACTCGGGATAGGAGCTTTGCCAGTCTTTCCAGGTTGTCGTTTCCACTCCGTATACATCAAGAGAAACGTCCTTCTGGGTCAGCGGGCCGAGTACAGGTTGCCCTGTCATCGTCGACCAAAGTGACTGAGTGCTATGATCAAACATCAATTTATTGGACCTGTACAAAAACCCACTGGTCCCCAACCGATAGATCTTATCCCCATATTGGAGATCGTAAGGGATCACGGTACCGCACAGCGTACAATAAACCACAGCGATCTCTCTTCCGCCCAACGTATCCAGAGCCAGTTCATGCCATCCAAGGATCCGTTGGGGATATGCCCGGGGCTGGCCATTGATGACCACACCAAAGATCATGTCATCTTCTTTCAGGTATTTTGCCTCCTTGCCTGGGACCAGCGAAGGAAGATGAAGCGGAGGAATTCCATTTTGTCTGACTCCACCCCAGATGATCTCATCCAACCTGATGTTGGCTTGTTTTTGATGTCCTGAGAAATAGTCTTTAAAGCTTGGATCGACATAACGATAAATCTCGGCTTTGACCTCTGCAAAGGTGGAGTCATAGAGTGGTGGCTGATCCCATAACCACTGAAGACCTTCAAAGTAGCCAGACATGTTTTTTTGGCCATATTTGTTTTGTAACATCTGAAGAATTCCGGCTGTTAACTCCGGTTCGCTTCCCATTCTCACCAGTTCCAGAAGTGCTGGCAAGTATGAGTCCTTCCACCTCACGTTCACCCGGGATAGAATATCATTGATCATATGAGGTGGAGATGTGATCAACTTCCTTACGAGTTCATAAGAGGTCAGATCAAAGTTTCCATTAGGATCAATTACTGTTTCCGGAGAAAGATCTACCAATTTATAATCGAGGGGAAGCTGTAGGGCCATACGTTGCCTGGCCCAAAATCCATATTCCCTGAAATCATCTTTATTGACAATTTGTCCCGTTCGATCGATCCAAAGCGAAGAAGAAACCTTGTATAGCATTGACACCTCATATTCGTGAGAACTTGCCTCCAGACTTTGATTCGTATTATAACCAGGGCTTCCCTGCTGACTGGTAAATCCGCCTAATGATGATCTTTTCAGCCTTTTTTGATTGAGATGGGAGACTTCAAGAAAGTAGGGGAACCTCAGTTGAAATAAGCCGAGGGTTGAATCAAACCGTATCAATTCCGATCTGTCAGGTAGTTGCACCTGAGAAAATATACCTTCATCATACGTTGTGTTGCGCACTTGATATTGATCGTCAAGATCATTCTTTATCAGGGAAATGAGAAAATGGTTCAGGCTGTTCCTGTATGCTCTTTCTCTGTTGTCGAGGTGTGAATCATTCAGTTGTTCAGGGTCGAAAGAGCTGAAGCTGGCATTACCGCTGTATTTTAAAAAACCATTCTTATCCAGGATAAAATCGACCAGCTCGAACTGAATGTAATATCCAAGATATTTATTGGTGATCATAAGTTGTTCCTGTGCATAAGCATATAGCTTATCGTCCTCTTCTGAAAACATTAAAATTTCCGGATTTTCGATCGTACAGTAGCTGGCGGCACGTCCTGTGCCCAGAAAGGCTTCCTCGAATTTTCTCAATCTCCTTTTCCATTTGCGATCCCTGGAGCTCTCGATGACGATCTCATCCAACTTTATTTCCTTTACTTTTAGAAAGATAGTGTCCCGAAAATCGAGGCCATGAAAAGCCCAAGGTGATACCAATTTCGTCTCATAGCCAATATGGCTGATGACCAGGTCATTGGAGACCGCTTCTGGAATTTCGAGATCGAAGTGCCCTGCATCTCCTGAATATGCACCGATGGTAGAGTTTCTTACAAATATGTGAGCACCACTGATCGCAGTCCTTGTGCTGTCATCGGCAATGACGATATCCTTCAAGTGGAGCTGGCTCCAGCCGTGTGATATCAAGAGGAATAGAAAGAAAGATATGAGCAGTCCAGTTCGCATAAGAGTCTTCTCAAAATTATTCCTTTTATCTGTCATCTGCTGTCGGTAATGATACAGTTGGTTCATGACTGAATGTATGACAACACTGTTTTCCTGATCACCGAAGCCTGTGATACCCGATGTTTCTTTTAAAGAGAAAACCTATCTTTCGATCAGTCATGATAATTAAGGTATTAAGGTAAGTCACACTGAAGTGAATATAAGGACATACAGGTCAGGAGATAGGGAGCCACTTGTTCAACTCATTAAATCGAACACTCCTCGATTTTTTCGACAATGTGAGATTGAAGATTTTAAGAACTACATCGACCATGAGATTGAGGAATACTATGTTATAGAGGAGGGGTCGAGGGTAATAGGTGGTGGTGGCATCAACCTTTTTTCTGAAAGGTCACTGGCAAGACTTTCATGGGATATGGTCGACCCTGATCATCAGGGTAGGGGTGTAGGTACCCTGCTGACGAGTTACAGACTAAAGCGGTTAGAGAAGAAGAGTGACATCCAACGGGTGGATGTGCGCACTTCTCAACTGGTCTATAAATTTTACTACAAGATGGGGTTCAGGACCATTTTAATAAGAAATGATTATTGGGCGCAGGGCATTGACCTGTATCATATGAGGCTTGAACTGAATGATTTGAGGGCTCAGATCGATTAACTCCAGTTCTGACCTCAAGATGTCTTTTCGGCATCCAAACTTTTGAGGAATAACAGAAGCTTTTCAATTGTAACGTGCTCCATCACTACGATCTTATACCACCGGGCATTCCCATGTTTGTCAGGCACCAAACCAAATTCATGAGCAATGCCCTTGGATACGTATTGGCTTCGTATAGTGACAATATTGGAATAAGGGTGGCGATAATATTCGATCTTCCTTTCATCAAGTTGGCGACAAAGCCATAAAGAGCGCTCTTGCAGAATAATGGTCTTTTCCTTCCACCCATACGGTCCTTTATTGACGAGGATCATCCAGACAGCAATAGCATTGGCACCTGACCTGCTGCCGATCAAGGTAAAGTCCTGGCCTTCTACATAGCTGGCTTCTTTGGTGTTTGACAAGTGCATATAATTTTTCCTGATAAGGAAGATACCGGTTCCATAGGGTGCCTGTGCCATTTTGTGAGCATCCAGCGTGAAGGAGGTGATGTTATCATTCTTAAATGTCAATTTGCTTTGGGCTGAAGTAAAAGGATAATAAAAACCACCATAGGCGCCATCCACATGAATTTTGAAATCGACACCAGCCTCCTGCAGCGCAGCGACGAAGACATCAGGATCATCGACCGAGCCGAACATTGTCGTCATCATATTACAAATTACTATAAAGTGTTTTTTACCCTCTTTCCTGGCCTGGCCGATGCACTCTGAAACATTTTCCCGACTTAAAGACCGGTCACCCTCGTTGACGGGTATGCGCAACAGATCCAGCATCATAACATTGGCTGCTTTATCCATCGAATAATGGCTATCCTCACTACAAATGATGGCTATGTCATCGGGTTTTGCTTTTTTCTGATGAATGAAATAGTTACGGTAAATCCAAATGGCCTGCATATTGGCCTCCGTGCCTCCGGCAGCAACATAACCGTCATGTGCTCCTTTCTCGCCTTTCAGAATATCGATGGCGCATATATCGATAAGTTCAACTTCGATCCCTTGTGTCCCCCTAAAGAACGGCTCGGATTTGCCCAGGGTGTGACACCCGATGTGATTGGGATTATGGATCAATGTTGATATGAAAGGTGCATCCTTGAGAAACGAGGCGTCCTGGTTGAATACCTCATCATCAAGATAGGATGCCGGTACGCCTAAAACGTGTTGATCATTGTAATCCACATTATCATCAAGAGCCTCAAAAACGATCGTTTTGATCTCTTCGGATGATTTCTTTGTCCAGATCTTGTACATGATTATCTATTAGGTTGCAAAGATAGAAGTCCACGGCATTCTGGAGGCCCTGCAGTCAAATATCACTGATCTGATGAGGCGTGCGCAATAGTGCCCAGGACAGATGTCAGTGAAAAAGTGGAGAACAACCCGGTTATCTTAACTTTGCATCATGGCTGTTCGAATATTGAATCTTATAACGATCCTATGCAGTATCATACCGGTCTGGACTGCAGCGCAGTGTGATCCGCATATGGACCCACCTAAAAGTCAGAGAGTGGCCAATTATAAAATGGCCGTTACGCTGGATACGATGCAGAAATCCGTTACTGGATCGCAAACCCTTACCTGGGTCAATCCTTCCCCTGATACCATTCGAGAATTGAGATTTTATATGTATGTCAATGCTTTCAAGAATTCCAGATCGACATTCTTGAATGGAACCAGAGAAATATTCGGAAGACATTATAAGGATAGAGAACGACAGGAGTGGGGATACATTACGGTAAACAAGATTACGAGGGACGCCTCAGAATTGACGGACAGTATAAAATATATCCAGCCGGATAATGACAATTCCTTTGACCAGACTGTGATGAGTGTAACTCTGGAAAAGCCGGTCATGCCATATGACAGTATTGACCTGATCATGGATTTCATAACCAAGTTGCCCAAACTCCTGGTAAGGACGGGTTATAGTCGAGATCACTTCTATCATGTAACACACTGGTTCCCACAAATAGGAGTTTATGAAAAGGATACTCTGGGAAAATGGGGATGGAATTGCCATCAATTTTACCGGCTCACAGAGTTCTACGCGGATTTTGGAAATTACGATGTGGTGATAGAAGCGCCGGACAACCTTGTAATAGATGGAACGGGATGTCGTATGGATTCTACTTCGACAAGATCCGGATGGCAGAAATTGCATTACCGCGCGGAAGATGTTATCGACTTTGCGTGGGTGGCTTATCCTTACTTCCATCGTATCGAGGATGACTGGAATGGAGTTCAGATCCGCTTGCTGACACCTGAAGAACATTTGAATCTGGTACCCAGATTTTTACATGCCGTGAAGTCGGCCCTGAGCTATCTCGAAGCATATATTGGTCCCTATCCTTACGCCTCCATAACCATGATGGACCCACCCGTTCATGCGCTAAGTTCAGGCTTTATGGAATACCCCGCCTATATTACATTAGGTTCCTTTCGTTACTTCCCCAGGGGCTTGAGAACAATAGAGTCACTGGTCATGCATGAATTCACACATCAGTACTTCATGGCGGTTGTTGCTACAAATGAAAAGGAGGAACCGTGGCTCGATGAAGGGTTTGTGACTTATTTCGAGGATAGGATCATGGAAGCCACATATGGGCAGGAGGCTTCACTTATAGATTTCTTAGGATATAAGATCAGCAACAGTGCTTTCACCAGGAGTGAGTATACCGACCTTCCTGACCCTTCGTTCAGTCCTCTGGCGGTGCCCGCCTGGGAACTGCAAAACTCCAGTAAGGGGCTTTTTTATAGCAAGACAGCAACCGTGTTGAAAACTATGGAGAATCTTGTGGGGTCAGCCACTATGGACACGATCATTCAGCGATATTATGAGCGATGGAAGTTCAGGCATCCCAAGGGACACGATTTTAAGCGTGTAGTCAGCGAGGTGTTGAGTCGTGATGGGAAGGAGGCTCTTCTCGGAGGGGTTGATCGTTTTTTTGACCAGTTGATATATGGCACTGGAGTATGCGATTACATGGTTGAGGAGATAGAGAATGAACGGGTTTGGACGGATGCTGGCTTATTTGGTGAATATCAAAATTTTAGATTTGAGGAGGGTCGTCCCGGTGAGGAATGGAGAGGTGTGGTCACAGTGAGGCGTCTGGGAGAAGTGATCCTTCCTGTAGATATCATGGTCCAATATGAAGATGGATCTTCCGAAATGATCAGTTGGGATGGTGTGGATTCATATTATCGGTTCGAATTTGAAAAAAGTGTGAGATCGTGCCACATTGACCCCGAAAGAAAATTGATGATCGATATCGATTTTTTAAATAACAGCCTGACCCTTGAGGATAACAAATGGCCGGTACGAAAGATGGGAGTCAGGTCCATCTACTGGATTCTGAACCTCTTACAATCACTAGCATTTCTCGTATGATCAGGACCGGCATATTAAAGGGTTGGAGATTGTGGAAATTGAGCCTGGTGCTTTACATCGTAGAGCTGGTAATGGCTTTATTTATTGGGTTGCAAGTTATGTCCGCTATCGAGGACGGGATCAGTGGGTCTATGGACATTGAGAGGTTTATGGATTCCTTCGATTATTCGACTTATCATGATTTTTTGGTTTTGCATGGAGATGTGTTTGACCTACTGATCTTCCAGTTGAAGCTATTCATCCCGATCTTCTTTATTGTAAACATCTTCACGACCGCTGGAATACTATACTGTGGCAAAATAAACTCTTCCAGGTGGCGGGATTTCTGGAAAGGGGGATCCATCCATTTCTTCGGGCTTCTGGTCAACTTCATACTCTATTCTTTTCTTTTCCTGATATGGAGCTTGCTTTGGGTGGGGCCAATGATATGGCTGGTGCCATATTATCTCGAAACTGTCGGATGTGAAGCGTGTTTGTTCTCGACTCTGATCATAATGATCCCGATCTATTTATTCGGTCTCATGTACTTGATCAATGCGTCGGCAGTGAGTAAATGCCAGCTCATTGAGAAGGATATTTCCAACCTTTACGCATTTGGACATGGACTTGGATACAGCCTGAGGAGGATGGTCAAATTGTCCGGTATTTTCCTGTTTTTCTTCCTGGCTCTGATGGTCATTCTGACAATTTATAATGTCTTTGTCAGATCCTTGGGTTTGACTACACCCACGCTCATTATCTTAACAGCTATCGTCCAGCAGTTCATCATATGGCTGAGGGTGTTGTTCAGGATGATGTATTTGTATTCTGTACAGGCCATGCATTTTAAGAAGGTAAGTAATGAATAAGTGCATTGAATTGTATTGCTAGTAATTGTCGAATCACTTATTTTAGATTTAGAATTATTAAAATACAATTATACAGGCGGTTGGATTCTTAGCCTGAAAAAAGTAATTATCATGGGCCGTGATGGCAAAAAGAACCCTAAACCTCAGGAGGATACTAAACAAGTCCGAGGGCGCAAGAAGGGACGATTAAAACCTTACAGGAAAAAACACGTCAATCACAGATCACAAAAGTTCTGGAAGGAGTACAACGACGGGTTAGATGCTTTTACATACGATGAGGAAGAATAAATTGAATATATTGACCCCTCTAAGAGAAACTAGTTTTTTGTGAATTGTGTCACTTCATAAATCGTGATCTATGTCGACACCCTCTAAACCCAGGGTAATCAAGGATTTTGAAAAGTTGGATGGAGATATTCAGGAGAGGATCAAACTTGAGTATCCCAGAGGTTTTCATAGACACCTGATCAACTTTTCGATGGCGGATGGCAGAAAGGTGAGTGCCTTACCATTCGAGACCGAAGACCATTACTATATGGTTAGAATGAGCGTTACAGAAGCTAAGCAGATCATCGAAAAGGATGACGACTACGATGATGACGGTATCCTTCGGGATGACATCCAGAGTGAATATGAGGAGAAATATGACGATGAAATTGACCTGGATCAGATTGCCGATATCGATGACGACGAGGACTAGTCATCATATTTGTTGGTCAGTACATGTTTTATAAGACCCCGACGCGGGACTTAATCTATTTTACTATTTCCGGATTTTTTCCAGCATTCATGAAGACCTACAGGGCCTGGATGATGTCGTACTTGGTAATGATATGCCATGTGCCATCCTGCATTTTACTTACAACCGCAGGATTCTTACGGTCGATGAACTTGGATAGTTGCCGAAAATTGATTCCGGGCTGAACCTCGGGAAAGGGTTCTCCCATTATCTCACGTACTTTGGTC
>JAWVZH010000044.1:0-19442 GCA_033722295.1 Saprospiraceae bacterium | reverse complement strand
TTGCTCGCCACCGGAAAGTTGATTCGGATAGTGGTTCAACCTGTCTTTTAGTCCTACGCGCTCCAATAAATCAATGGACACTTCAGTGCTCTCTGAATTGCCGCGCAATTCGAGAGGGATGGTGACATTTTCCAAGGCCGTCAATGTCGGTATCAATTGAAAATCCTGAAAGATGAATCCCACATTTTCATTTCTCACGCGTGCTCTTTCATCTTCATCCAATTTGGTCAGGTTATTTCCGCACAGTTCGACATATCCGCTTGTGGGTTGGTCGAGGCCGGCACTTAACCCTAGCAAGGTTGTCTTTCCACTTCCAGATGTTCCCACGACAGCTATACTTTCTCCCTCATGAACCTCAAAGGAAATGTCTTCAAGGACGGTCAGCGACCGGCTGGCACTCATGAATGTCTTGGCAAGATCTTTAACTTTTAGAATGACAGGTTTATCCATGTTCGTGTTTGAAACAACAGAACATACAACGATAATGCAATCATAACGTTTGATTTACTATACCAAATCGAAGAAATAAGCGACAGATGAATAATATTCCAGGATATTCCAGGTGGTGTATATTTTTGATAACAGCTCTGCTTGCAGGTTGTCAGCCTGCAGAAAACTCAGATCAAAGAGCCAACCCAAAACAAGAAGTAGAGAACCCGGATCCTTCTACCGATTCCAGGAATAAAAAGGATAGGATCTATGTCGTTTTCTTTGGTAACAGCCTGACGGCAGGCTACGGCTTGGAAGAATCTGAATCTTTCACTGCCCTGGTCCAGGAGCGAACAGACAGCTTAGGCTGGCCTGTAGAGATCATCAATGCGGGTCTCAGCGGTGAGACCACGTCTAATGGCAAGAACAGGATCGACTGGGTGCTGCGTCAACCCATAGATATTTTTGTACTTGAACTGGGTGGCAATGACGCTCTCCGAGGGCTGGATGTGACAAATGTCCGACAAAACCTCGAAGCCATTATCAAAAAGGTAAGGCAAAAATCACCGGATACGCGTATCGTTATTGCAGGTATGGAAGCTCCTCCCAATATGGGGCCTGATTATGTGCAAGCTTTCGAATCCATTTATCCCGAGCTGGCAGAAAAATATGATACTGAATTAATTCCAAGATTTCTCAAGGATGTCGGAGGTGTTCCTGAACTGAACATGGAAGACCGCATACATCCTAATGCCGAAGGTCAAAAAATACTTTTCAGAAATGTCTGGGAGGTCTTGAAACCTGTAATTCAAAATGAAATGAAATCCACTGATGGCTATTCCGGGTCCAACTAATTGCTGACTAGCGTTCCCACTTCCTCTCCTCTTATGATCCTTTCGAGATTGCTCTCCCGGCCGATATTGAAGACAATGATCGGAAGGTCATTTTCCTGGCACATGGTGAAAGCCGTAGTGTCCATCACATTCAGACCCAGGCTCAAAACCTTCGCGAACGACACCTTATTGAACATCTTGGCGGTTGTATCCTTCTCAGGATCTGAAGAGTAAACGCCATCCACTCTGGTGCCCTTGAGGATAACATCCGCATTTATCTCATTGGCCCTGAGGGCCGCGGCAGAATCAGTGGTGAAATATGGGCTTCCCGTGCCCGCGGAGAAGATCAGCGTGCGGCCTTTCTCAAGGTGACGGATGGCCCTTCTGCGAATGTAGGGCTCTGCGATCTGTTTCATCTCCACGGCTGAGATCAACCTGGTATAAACTCCCAGATTTTCCAATGCGCTCTGGAGCGCCATGCCGTTAATGCATGTTGCGAGCATTCCCATGTAATCACCCTGTACTCTCTCTATACCCGATTCCATGGCCATCTGACCACGAAATATATTTCCACCGCCAATAACTATAGCTACCTCAACGCCCATATCAACGATGATTTTGATCTGTGCAGAGTAGTGCTGAAGCATGAGGGGATCCAGACCGAATTCTCGATCACCTAATAAAGATTCACCACTTAGTTTGAGAAGAACGCGTTTGTATTTGATCATCAGGACGTATTGGCTGACCCTAAAATAAAAAGAGCGGTTGAATATTCAACCGCTCCTGAATTTTTTATCCGAGTTCGATGTGTCGAAAATCGGTGACCGTCAGATTCGGACTTACCGATTTCAGGTATTCCTCAACGGTTTGCTTACTGTCTTTTACGAATTGCTGATTCAGCAAGGTGTTCTCCTTAAAGAACTTGTTGAGCTTACCCATCGCGATCTTTTCAACGATGTTCTCAGGCTTGCCTTCCTGGAGAGCTTGCTCTTTACCGATCTCGATCTCTTTTTCGATGATCGACTGATCTACACCTTCCTTGTCTACAGCTATAGGTTTCATAGCTGCCACTTGCATGGCAACATCTCTTCCGGCTTCTCTGGCTTCTTCAGTATCTTCATTCAGTCCAACGATCACGCCGGCTTTGTTGCCCATATGAATATAGCAAACTACTGCCGGGGCTTCTATCCTTCCGTAATCTGCCAACTCGATCTTTTCACCGATGACGCCGACTTGTTCTGTGACTTTTTCCTCAACTGTAATTCCGTTGTAGGATTGTTTCAATAATTCATCGAGACTTTCAGGAAAGGCATCCAATGCTATGTCAGCAAATGATTGTGTCAATTCCACAAACTCTTCATTCTTGGAAACGAAGTCTGTCTCGCAGCTCAATCTTACAACAACACCTTTTTTACCGTCGTCTGATATTTTTGCAAGAACCACACCTTCCTTGGCTTCTCTGTCAGCCCGCTTGGCGGAAAGTTTCTGACCTTTTTTACGCAAGATCTCGATGGCCTTTTCAAAATCACCCTCAGCCTCTGCCAAAGCTTTTTTGCAGTCCATCATACCGGCACCCGTCTGGTCCCTGAGTTTCTTTACGTCTGATGCAGAAATAGTATTGCTCATTTATTAATACAGTTGATATAATTTATGAATCGGTTGAATCTTTTTGATCTTCACTATTGCCTTTCTCTCTTTCCGCAAGTCCTTGCTTTATGGCATCAGTGAGATACTCGGTGACCACTTTTACTGAACGTGTAGCATCGTCATTAGCAGGAATCGGATAGTCCACGTCTCCCGGATTGGAATTCGTGTCCACGACCGCAAACGTCTTGATACCAAGTTTTTTCGCCTCTGCAATGGCAAGATGTTCATGCTCAGTGTCAACCACAAATATCGCATGTGGGAGACGGTTCAGGGAAGAGATACCACCCAGTACTCTTTCAAGCTTGTCCCTTTCTCTTGTGAGTGTCAGTCTTTCCTTTTTGGTCACGTTGGCCAATGTGCCGTCATTGAGCATCCTGTCGATGTTCTTCATCTTCTTTACAGAACGACGGATCGTAGAGAAGTTGGTCATCATACCTCCCAGCCACCTTTCGGTAACATGAGGCATACTAACCGCCCTCGCCTGATCGGCCATCAGGTGTTTAGCCTGCTTCTTGGTGGACACATACATGATCTTCTTGCCTGACTTTGCCATTCTCTTCATAGCTTCTGCCGCTCTTTCAAGGCATTCAACGGTCCTGTTAAGATCGATGATATGGATACCCTTTTTCTCCATGAAGATGTAGGGTCTCATCTTGGGGTTCCACTTACTACGCATATGGCCAAAGTGGACACCTGCGTTTAGTAGCTCTTTATATGTTGGAGTTTGCATAATATTCTTCAGTTTAAATGGAAGTCACAAAAATTAACGCTTGCTGAACTGGAAGCTCTTTCTCGCCTTAGGCTTCCCGTATTTCTTTCTTTCCACCACGCGTGCATCTCTTCTGAGAAATACCCTGTCCTTCAGAGGCTTTCGATAGTCCTCATTGATCTCGACCAGCGCTCTGGCAATGGCCATTCTTATTGCTTCGGACTGTCCTTTGAAGCCACCA
The DNA here is from genome assembly GCA_033722295.1 of Saprospiraceae bacterium. Taxonomy (GTDB): domain Bacteria; phylum Bacteroidota; class Bacteroidia; order Chitinophagales; family Saprospiraceae; genus JAWVZH01. Next base: position 15,583 of record JAWVZH010000044.1, on the reverse strand, counting down.
CCGTCCACATTCACCTGAATGTCATATTCCTTGGCTACATCTACAGCTTCCAGAGGAGCCATAACCTTGAGCTGAATGTTGGGCTGGGGAAAGTAGTTTTTCATGTCCTTTCCATTGATGGAGATCTTGCCCTTCCCCTTCACGAGATAGACCCGTGCTACGGATGCCTTCCTTCTTCCTATTGCATTAACTGATTCCATAGATTAGATTTTATATGGCTCAGGTTTTTGTGCCTGATGAGGGTGCTCACCCCCGGTGTAAACGAATAATTTATTGAACATCTGTCTTCCCAGTCGATTCTTGGGCAACATGCCGCGAACGGCATTTTCTATGATCCTTTCAGGAAATTTAGCCATTACCTCTTCGGCCTTTTTGGACTTTTGTCCACCTGGATATCCGGAATAGGTAATGTACTCTTTCTGTTTCATCTTGTCTCCAGTGAATCTCACCAGATCCGCATTGATGACAACGACATAATCACCTGTATCGACGTTGGGGGTATAAGAAGGTTTATGCTTGCCACGCAGCAAAGTAGCTATCTGCGAGCATACTCTTCCAACCACCATATTCTCCGCATCGATGAGGTGCCATTTTCGTTCAACCTCCTCATTCTTAGCGAACTTCGTTCTATAATTCAATGAATTCACAACTCTTGTATTTAACGTGATTCAAAATGGCTTTTTTCAAAGCGAGTGCAAATGTAAAACCTTCCCGTGTCAAATTGCAAGATTTTTTAGACTAAATTTTTATAACTCACTGAAAAACAGTCCAAATTTCGCACAGGATCTGAAAAAGGCGCCCGTCGGTGAATTGGCGTCACGGTGTTTTGGTGCGATGGCACATCAGGTTTTCAGCTATCTTCGAGCAGAGATTTAACCTGTGGTGAAGCCACGTCTTTCGCCAAAGAGTTACCCGGATCCCGTCCCTACAGGGCGTAATTGATTCTGACGAAAGGCTATACACCAGCAAATTAGCTTACGCATAAAGACAGCGAAAACTTCACATCACTTCTTCTCATCCATAATCATTAAACCATAATCAATAAACTTTCCATACACCATACACCATCTAAACCTCCCCTCTTATCCGTTTGTTACGCGAGTGTCTTACTTTTACATCATGTCTGAAAAGGATATTACCGCAGAACAGCGGAAACAGGATCATATCGACCTGGCCTTCGAAGCTCAGTTGGCCGGTGACAAGCTGGATGACCGGTTCTACTATGAACCCCTGATGGGTGTACACCCCGGATCTTCGGCAGATCTTTTTCCAGAGATCAAGATCGCCGGCAAAACGATCGGCTTTCCGCTTTGGGTATCGTCGATGACGGGTGGCGCAAAGCACGCTTCCACAATCAATGCCAACCTGGCGCAAGCCTGTCAGGCCTTTGGCATGGGCATGGGGCTTGGTTCATGCAGGATCCTTCTTGAAGACGATAAATACCTCCCCGATTTTGATGTGCGACACCTCATCGGACAGGACCTGCCTTTTTTTGCCAACATGGGTATCGCACAGATCGAAAAACTTATCGACGATAAATCTCTGGGTGTCCTTGATGACATGATTCAAAAACTGCAGGCTGACGGACTGATCATTCACGTCAATCCCCTTCAGGAATGGTTTCAGCCAGAAGGAGATGATTTCAGCCGAAAAGCCCTTGATACGATAGAGTTTATGACTGAAAAAGCTTCCTATCCCCTCATCGTGAAGGAAGTCGGTCAGGGGATGGGGCCCAAGAGCCTGAAAGCCCTGATGCAACTTCCACTGGAGGCCATAGATTTCGGCGCGGCGGGTGGCACGAATTTCAGTTTACTCGAAGCCCTGAGATCGGAACCGGAACGAATGAAGGGTATGATGCCCCTGGCCAATGTCGGTCACACGATCTATGAAATGGTAGATCTGCTCAATGAGATCATCCGGGAACTGGGTGACAGAAGAAAATGCGATCTGGCCATCGTTTCCGGGGGAGTCAGGAACTTTTTAGATGGTTATTATTGCATGCAAAAACTTAACATGCCGGCCATATACGCTCAGGCTTCTGCATTACTGAAGCGGGCATTGATCGGACTTGACGAAGTTAATACGTATCTTGATGTACAGAAATCCGGTCTTCAAATGGCCTACCAGTTTCTTACACTAAAGCGATAAGCGGTGTCTGACGATAAAAAGAAAACGATAAGCGGTTTTTCCAAACTCTCAAAAACGGGTAAGATCAAATGGATCGTTGAAAACTTCTTCAAGGATCCCGAAACTGTCATGAGAGAACTCATGAGTTACTGGCACACCAGCGAAGAGCAACAAAAAGTACTCGACGGATTTAGCGAGAATACGATCAGCAATTTTCCGATGCCTTATGGCGTGGCGCCCAACTTCCTGATCAACGACCAGACATATGTCATCCCCATGGTGATCGAGGAGAGTTCTGTCGTGGCGGCTGCTTCCTCGGCGGCCAAGTTCTGGATGTCCCGAGGAGGATTTAAAACGCGGATCATCGGCACAACTAAGGTCGGGCAAGTTCATTTCAAATGGAAAGGAGATCTCGAGCGTCTCGAACAGATCAAAGAAGAATTGGAATCGCGGCTCCTGGAAGATGCGGAAGACATAACGAGGAATATGAAAAAACGCGGGGGAGGGATTGAATCTTTCGAGTGGCTTCACATGCCTGAGATCGATCCGGATTACTTCCAGTTGCGCGCTTCTTTTCAAACGTGCGACTCTATGGGTGCCAACTTCATAAACTCCTGTTTGGAAAGCTTTGCCAAAACCCTGGAGAAGTTTGTCACACAACAAAGCGACTGGAAGGAAAAGTACCGCGACATAGTTATCATTATGTGCATTCTGAGCAATTACACGCCCACCTGTCTGGTAGAGGCAAGTGTCGAATGCCCAGTAGAGGATCTCGGCACTTTTGCCGGTGATATAGATGCACAGACCTTTGCTGATCAATTCAAGATGGCGCTTGATATTGCCTATCACGATCCGTATCGGGCCACGACTCATAATAAAGGCATCTACAATGGCATCGATGCCGTGGTGTTGGCTACGGGCAATGATTTTCGGGCCGTTGAAGCCTGCGGACATGCCTATGCCTCCAAGGATGGGCAGTACCGCAGTCTGAGCTTTGCGGAGATCAAAGAAGGAAGATTCCGGTTCTGGATCAAAGTGCCGCTGGCAGTAGGCACCATCGGTGGGTTGACAGCCTTGCACCCCATCGCCAAGCGTTCCCTGGAATTACTGGGTGATCCCGATGCCAGGGAACTCATGCAGATCATAGCCGCCGTTGGTCTGGCACAGAACTTTGCTGCCGTCAGATCACTGATCACAACAGGCATACAAAAGGGACATATGAAAATGCACCTTCAGAATATCCTGATCCAGTTGGGCGCAACAGAGAAAGAAACCAAAAAAGTAGAACGTCATTTTGAAGAAAAAGTGGTTTCTTTCAGTGCTGTTCGGGAATATCTTGAGGCGATCAGGAATGAAAAAGGTATTTTTACGAAGACTTAGGACGATCAACCTATTTACGCTTGAAACTATTTGCCCACGGAAAGCTTCTTCTTACCGCAGAATACCTCGTAGTCAAAGGGGCTAAAGCCCTCGCCATCCCCACCAGGGTCGGCCAACATCTTGAAGTCAAAGAATCTACTGGTTCGGAGTTGAACTGGAAGAGTTTGGACCATGAGGGCAAGGAATGGTTTTCGGCGAAGTTCGATCTCCTGGGTTTCGATTGCATGAAAACGAGCGATGAAGAGATCGCAGAGCGCTTGAGAAAGATCTTACGTGCGGTTTGTAATGACAATTCCGATTTCCTTTCCAAATGGAAAAAGTACAAAGTGACCACAAGACTGGATTTCCCCAGAGAATGGGGCCTGGGCACGAGTTCGACACTGATCTACCTATTGTCGACCTGGGCAGAGGCCAATCCTTTTCTTGTCTATTTCGATGTCTTTGACGGTTCAGCATATGACATCGCTTGCGCGGATGCCGATGGGCCGCTTTTATACGAATTCAATGGTGAGAGCATCCATTTCGAATCCGTAGACTGGGCTCCTAAATATCTCGACAACCTTTATCTCATTTTCTTGGGACAAAAGCAGGATTCCGCACTTTCACTCAAGGATTTTTTAAAGAAGAAGATCAGGAAGGCTGACATATGCGAGGCCACCACATTGACGGAAAACTTTATTTCCGCTCATGATATAGAAACGTGCGATGAGATCATCAACGAACACGAACAGAAAATGTCCGAATGGATAGGTCAATCGTCACTGATGTGCGAGCGGTTCTCTGATTACTGGGGAAAGATCAAATCTCTGGGGGCGTGGGGAGGCGATATGGCATTGGTCACATCCAGGCGTGACCCCGAGGAGACAAAGAACTATTTCAAAGACAAGGGCATTACCTACATGACGCCATTCAAAGACATGGTCCTCCTTTAATAGGGACTTTGATAAACTCTCTTTATCACTTCACTTTAAAAAATATGGAGCGCGGCGGTTACCATCGTCATCTTCCCGGTACTATTAGGCAAAAGTGATACTCATAAGTGATTCCCGGTTGAGAACAGATTTGATTAACCAACTCATAACCAAATACTATGAGAACACTTTTTTGTATCCTTGGAATGATCGGTATCCTGGGCAATACCTCATTGATCAATGGTGTGAATTCTTCAAAGAATTACCTTCCGGTTCAAAATAAGGTTGAATATCGATCCGTAAATCCTGTTGACCATAGTCACAGTCTCAGCTTTCGTCGTCTCCACATCCGTCCTTCCGACCGGGTTCTAAAGATACTGCCATCGACACTTGACAAATTCAGTGGTATGGCAATTTATGATCTTCTGGGTAAGCTTAGATACTCACTGAAATTTACTGAAGATCAATCAGACATAGATATTTCATCCTGGCCAGAAGGCATATATCTGATAAAATATCATTAACTCTGGATTTATAGTATCGCTCTGCACCCGCGATAAAATAAGGACGCATCAAAACAGTACCTTTCTAATTTGGTTTGTAGTGTAAACCCTTGACTATGCCGACCAAATGGTACGAAGGAAAGATCATTTCTATGGAGGACGCCAGTCCGACCGTGAGACGCTTTTTCCTGGAAGTAGAAGATGTCGATGAGTTTGATTTCAAACCGGGACAATTCATCACCATAGACTTGCCGATCAGTGAAAAACGGTTGGGTCGCTGGCGCAGTTATTCCATCGCGAATGAACCGGGAGACAATAACATACTGGAGTTGTGTATTGTGAAACTCGAAGGTGGTAGCGGAACGGATTATTTGTTCAACGAGATAGGGGAAGGCGATAAATTGAAGTTCAAAGGTCCCGATGGCATGTTTGTCCTCCCAAAGGACCTGGAAAGGGAGATCGTATTTCTATGTACAGGAACTGGCGTGGCTCCGTTCCGAAGTATGCTCAAACACATCTACAAACATCATCTGCCTCATCAAAACATGCATTTGATCTACGGAACGAGATACAATACGGGCATTCTGTATGAGGAAGAATTCCTGGAAATGGCAAGGATGGACAAGAAGTTCATTTATGATGTGACCTTGTCCCGGGAGGACAAGATCAAGTCACCTCATCATTCTAAAGGTTATATCCACCCTATATACATGGAAAAATACAAGGATGTAGATCCGAACAGGTTGTTTCTCATTTGTGGATGGTCTGACATGATCGATGAAGCTGTTGCCAACTTAATTATTAACTTGGGTTATGATAAAACCCAGGTAAAGTATGAACTCTACGGATAGCCTTTCTGCTGTGCGGGTCATTCCCAGACCGAAAACTGAAGAAGCCGCGGCATATTATTTCAAATATATAGAAGAAGTGGAGGGCAATGATGGTATGCAAGCTCTTCAGAATCAGTACTTCAGCGCCTTAAATTTTTTTAAGAGCATACCCGAAAAGAAGTGGTCCTACCGCTATCAGCAGGACAAGTGGAGCATAAAGCAGGTACTCTTGCATCTTATCGATGCTGAAAGGGTTTTCGCATACAGGGCCCTCAGGATCGGACGTGGCGATGACAACCCTATACAGGGTTTCGATCATGAAGAATACATCAAAACTTGCGGAGCCGATGACAGATCTCCGATCTCTCTGATCGAAGAGTACAAGACAGTACGGCTTTCTACTTACAGTCTCTTCGAGAACATACCTTCTTCTGCCCTGACGAATTTTGGAATTGCCAATGATCATTCAGTATCATGTCGTGCCCTGGCCTGGATCATCGCGGGCCATGAAAATCATCATATCCGCATATTAAAAGAGCGATATCTGAATTAATCCATTTTTCTGATCAATTCACTCCCGACGGGACAGGCCAGGCAGCGATGTTTGCTGCAATATGCCCCGTGTAGATGCAAAAGTCCCTGGGTATCCAGTCCGTTCTTTGGTTTTGCACCGAACCCCCGCCATTTTCTGATGATCTTGTTATTTTCCGCACTGACACCGCCCAGCAGACTCAATGCATTGGCTTTACGCACTTCTGAACCAAGATATGTAGCATAAGCAAACTGCAGAGGGACCAGTACATTTATGGTCAACAACTGCTGGCTTTGTAATGAAAGCGCTCGCACCGTCTGCTTGCATGATTTTCCAAAATCATAATGCCGCTGCCAATAAGGAGATACCTGACATTGAAGCGCTGCCCTGACCTCATTCCAGTCAGTTACTTCCAAAAAGTGAGAGAAGTCTTCACTACCGCGCGATATCAACGCTGCCAATTGAGACAACCGGACAGTGGGGAAATTGGATGGTCTCGTTCTTAAGAACTTCAATCGTCCCGGACCTAATGGCTCGATACCATACTTTTGTCTGAGAAAATCATAGGTGGACCGTAACTCCATTTGATAATTATCGACAGGGTCTTTGAGCAATCCTTGCTGGCCGAATAATATCGCCTCGATCGTCAAATGAGAATCAGAAGCTTTCATCAAGATCCTCGAAGGAATGGATCTGGCCATTTGCTCGAATGCCTCACCGTTCTTTCCAAACCCCATACCTCTGGATAATCTTTCAAAGATCAATTGTGTCCAGTCACCCTTTACTTGTTCCAGCCTGTGTAAAAGTTCGAAGGTCCTGCTCTCAAGCCGTTCAATAGTCATACGTTCCATAGTATTGGCTCGTGTAGCAGGTTTCACATCAGCAAATCCTGAGCCGCAGGGCAACCACGATCTGCGTGTCTCCAGTCTTTTCCAGTTGCGGATGTACTTATGCATCAGGCGCCTCTTCAATTCGAGGCAAGGCACCGGAGATCCCGCTTTGCCAATGACCGGACGGTCATCCTCGTAAACGACATGTAAAATTACGTTATCATAGGCCGGATCCGACTCGTGCCCGTGAAGTTGCCAATCAGATGATCTAACATGGATCTCCACATTTCCACTCCATAGTATATCATCCAGTTTGACCCTGGCCTCTCTGAAATCGGGACCCGCATCGTGATTCAAATAACCCGAATGTATGATGCTGAGGAACTGACCCTCGGTGGTTTTCAATTCGTCATGGGCAAACAGTTTGTGCTGCCACACAAAGGATAAAAAGTGCTCTCTCATGGTGTATTCTATTGGTGTTCATAAATCTTGAAATTATAGGCGTAAGGATTTTTCTCATCCGGCGGATGCGGATCTTCAGAGATCAATTTCCAATCATCCTCCGGTAGTTCTGGAAAAAAAGTGTCCCCTTCTACCTCCAGATCTATTTCTGTATAATAAATCTTATCCAAGAACGGCAAAGCCTGCGTGTATATTTCACCTCCTCCAATAACAAATGCCTCATTGGCTCCTTCCATTGCCGCCAGGTCGAAAGCTTCCACCAGGCTGTGTACGACGAAGGCATTGGATACTGCATAGAATGGATTTCTGGTCACAATTATGTTGGTCCGTTTGGGAAGTGGCCGACCAATAGAAAGGAAGCACTTCCTTCCCATTATGATCGGACTGCCCGTCGTTACTTTCTTGAAGTATTTGAGGTCGGCAGGAAGATACCACGGAATATCATTGTCCTTTCCGATTACACCATTTTTGGCAGCCGCTACTATGGCATGTATTTTCATGATCGATTCTTGTTAATCAGATCCACTTCCAGCATTTGCTTTTCAAGATAGGTTCTGTGTATCGAATCCTGAAGGTATTTTTCAACAACCAGGCTACCCACAGGTGCAGCTACAGCACCTCCTGATCCTGCATTTTCAATGTAGACGGCAACGGCGATCTGTGGGTCGTTCATCGGCGCAAAACCGAAGAATACAGAGTGGTCTTCTCCAGCAGGATTCTGGGAAGTACCTGTTTTGCCACAAAGCACTACATCCCTATTGTAGGCCCTCCAGGCTGTTCCAGCCCGTACCGTGCGCTCCATGCCTTCTACGATCGTTGGGTAAAAAGAAGTGTCTATATTGATCTCGTGCTTTTCAAGAAGTGCTTCATTCACAGATTTGTTCACATCCATGTAGCCTTTCAGGAAATGAGGAGTGATGTAGTATCCCCGATTGGCGATGGCCGCGGCAAGATTGGCCATTTGCAATGTAGTCAATTGAAGCTCACCCTGTCCGATACCGATGCTCATGATATAGGTGGACTTCCATTCATACTCCGGATAGAGCGCATCATAGAACTGGCTGGTTGGAACAAAGCCGGTTGATTCATTCGGGTGATCGATCCCCAATTCCGCCCCTAATCCAAAATCAGAGAGGTAGTCGACCATGATGTCCAGTCCCTTGTCGTGATTTTTATACCCATAATGCTCGATGGTATTTCTGAAGATCTGGAAGAAATAAGAGTTGCAGCTATATTGCAAGGCCACCTTCATATTGTACGGATAAGGATGCTGGCGGCAGCCATAAGTGTAGTTCTCGAATTTATAGAAGCCCGGACAATAGATCGATGTCTGGGTGTTGGCCACCCCTTCTTCCATGGCGATAAGGGCCATGACAGGTTTAAAGATGGAAGCAGGCGGATATTTTGCCATGATACATCTGTCGAAAAAAGGATTGAGAGTATCCAACAGGAGCGATTCTAGCTGATCCTCTCTTTCCAGGCTCGAGGACATGAGGTTGGGGTCATAATATGGCGCCGATACATATGCAAGGATCTCGCCCGATGATGGTTCTATGGCAACGATGCTTCCCTTTTTATTGGCCAGCAATTTTTCACAGTAACTCTGTAGATCGAGATCAAGTGAAACGATCAGGTCTTTTCCGCTCTCTGGTATAATATCCAACTCTCCTTCCTTGAAAGGACCGATCGTCCTGCCGAGATTATCTTTTAGTGTCAACCTTACGCCCTTCTTACCTCTAAGGTCAGATTCGTATTGTTTTTCCAATCCAGCTACCCCTATATAATCCCCGAGGGTATAAGAACCCGCAGAATCAGCCAGTATATCCTTATCCACCTCGCTTATATAACCGAGCGCATGACACGCGCTTGAATGAGGATATCCCCTGACATTTCTTTTTACAGGAAAAAAGCCCTGAAATTCATGAAGATACTCCTGGAGCATGGCAAAATGACGGGCGTTGATATTCTTGATAAATGGAAAAGGTACAGACTTTGAAAACATGGGCTTTCGCCAGTCCTTGTTGAGTCGACGGACAAATTCTTCTTCTGTAATGCCGAGCAACCGGCACAACTTGGTCGTATCGATATCAGGAGAGACCTTGTTGTAAACGACATGTAATTCATACCTCGGCGAATTGACCACGAGTGCCGAACCGTTTCGATCGAAGATCAGTCCGCGCGATGGATAAAGAGTTTCTTTACTTACAGTGGTACTTTCTGCCTTTTGACGATAGTCGGGATTGAATATCTGCAGGGACGCTACCTGGAAGAGCAGAACAGCCGCGCCAAGGATAATGACGAATTGAATGATCCTGTATTTATCTCCAAATTGCTCCAATGTCAGCTTTTAGGATTAATAATGATCTGATGCAGAATGATGGTGACAAAAGATACGAGAAAACTCAGCAAAGTCTTCAACAAAATACTTCCGAAATAGATCGGGGTGAAGGCTTCAAGAGAAAAATAGGCCAGGAAAAATGCCAGCAATAAAATACCAGAATATTGGAGGTACCAAACGAGTCCAAACATCGAGGCCACGGGATAGGAGTTTTTAACATAACCTGTATCAGGCATCAACATCCTCAAAACCACCGGGCGTAAAAATGCCATAAACACCAAAGATGCGGCGTGCAATCCGGGAGAATCATAAAATATATCGACGATCATACCTATGGCGAATGCGATCAGCAAGACCAAAGGTTTTGGTACATCAATGGGGAGCAAAAGGATGGCTAAAGGGTAGATCATGATCTGGAAGTAATTGAAATCCGGCCCCCCCAGGTTGACTTGCTTGAAGATCAGGACCTGGACCAGGATCAGCAGGATTATCCTGAAAACATTTTTTACTATCAGACTACTCATCCTCCATCCTGTTTTCGATCTCTGTTCTTTCCGGCGTAGTTTCGGCTCGAACGGCATAGACCACGTCGATCCTGGATAGATCATTGAATAATTTCACGCGAATCGAGAAATCGCTCCTGCCGGGTTCGAGATCGACCTCTTCAATGATCCCTATCGGAATATCCGGAGGGAAGACAGCCGAATAGGCCGTTGTGGTAACGGTATCGCCCAATCTAACCTCAGCATGCTTCGGTACCGAGGTCAGTTCCATATATCTGATGTCCTCCGCCGGCCAGATCAATGACCCGAAATGATCGTTTCTGTCAATCTTGGCACTTATCATGAGGCTCGCATTCAGAATAGAATATGCCGTGGCGTAGTTTTGGCTAACGTCCTTCACAATACCAACTATCCCGCCATCCTCTATCAAACCCATCGAAGGCTGAATGCCGGCATCTGAGCCCTGGTCGATCGTCATCATGTTGTTCCGGCCAAGGATATTATTATTGATGACCCGGGAGGGAATGACCTTGTAATTCGTAATGCTGAGGTCAGGTAATGTGGAATCTGCCGACAACGTCAGGAGAGCAGCTTTGAGCCTGGCATTTTCACGGATGATACTGTCATTCACACGCTCCAATTGCGCATAATCCCTTATCTCATCCACTGTATTGTAGATCTTGCCCGTGACCAGATTGGAAGAGTAAATAAAGATCTCCTTTTGAGATGTGTTATATGATACCAGGAAGTATATACAAATAGCCTCAAGGATGACAAAAGTAAAGAAATGGCTGTACCTGAAAATAAATCGTAGCAGGTTCTGCATACTCGCCGCTTAGGTATGCAAATTACATAGACTTTCTATCAATCAAAAAGGAATACCTGTCGGTTCCTTTAAGTGCAAGTCCCGTGCCTTTCACCACCGCTCGCAATGGATCATCTGCAATGTGAACATCCAGTTTGGTCTTAAGTGCTATTCTCTCATCGAGGCCTCTCAGAAGAGCTCCACCACCGGTCAGGTAAAGCCCGGTCTTGTAGATATCAGAAGACAGTTCAGGAGGCGTCGCCTCGAGAGATTTCAAGATCGCATCTTCAACCTTGGCGATAGACTTGTCCAGAGCTTCTGCTGTCTCTTCGAAACGCACGACGATCTGTTTCGGAATACCCGTCATAAGGTCCCGGCCATTGATGGGTAGAGGTTCCGGTGGATCTGCAAGGGTCTTGGTTGCCGATCCTACGCGGATCTTGATCTGCTCCGCTGTTCTTTCACCGATCAGGAGGTTATGCTCGCGCTTCATATAATCGATAATGTCCGCAGTAAATTCATCACCTGCTGTGCGGATAGAATTATCAGCAACAATGCCACTCAGAGCGATAACGGCGATCTCGGTCGTTCCTCCTCCGATGTCGATGATCATATTACCCACGGGCTCTTCCACATTAAGGCCTATGCCAAGGGCAGCAGCCATAGGCTCATGGATGAGATAAGTTTCTTTGGAATCTACATGATCCGCTGAGTCAAAAACCGCCCGCTTTTCGACTTCGGTAATTCCCGAAGGGATACAGATGACCATTTTCAGGTGACTGAAGAATTTGCGTTTCTGATCAATCATCTGGATCATACCCTGGATCATGCTTTCCGCCGCTTGAAAGTCAGCGATCACACCATCCTTCAACGGACGAATGGTCTCTATATTCTTGTGCGTCTTTTCATGCATCTGCATGGCCTTGTGACCCACGGCTATAGTTTGCTTGGTATGCTTGTCTATGGCAACAATAGAAGGTTCATCCACGACGATCTTTCCATCCTGGATGATGAGAGTATTGGCCGTTCCTAGATCTATGGCCAACTCCTGGGAAAATAAGTTAAACAACCTCATTAAGCCTCTAATATTTCTCTAAATGGTATTAATAACAAAAAGCAAACCAATTTCATTTCAATTACCGTTATGTCGTCTGTTCATCGATCTTTCCAACGGTAATAAGCGAAAATTGGTCGGGTTTCAGATAGCTCTGGGCAATATGTAGTAAATCATGAGGACTACAACGCCATATTTTTTCCAATAGTTCGTCGTAGTGCTGAGATGGTAAACGATCCAGCGCTAAAGTACGATATACCTTCATTACATTCAAAGGTCCATCGATCATTCGTAAAAACTGACCGGCGATATACCGCTTGACCATCAGTAATTCATCATTCCTGCAGGGTGTCTCGCAAAGTGTCTGCATCTCCATATTCACCAGATTCAACACCTTTTTTACATTTTCATGCCTGGTCTCGGTACTGATATACAAATATCCTGAATGCTTTAAAGTGTCAAGACTTGAATAAATACCATAGGTCAGACCCTGGTCCTCCCTGATATTCTTCATCAGGCGCGAACCGAAATAACCACCGAGGACAATATTGAGCAGGAAAGCCCTTGCGTAATCGTCATGGCGCCGGTTAAAAAGCGGTCGGAACAATCTCACACTGCTTTGAACGGCAGTCGGCATTTCGAAATGCGCGGAAATACTGGATCGCTGTATCTCCACATTGAATTCTCCATTTGAGTACCGACATTCCAGTTGATCGATCCCGAAGAGATCAGATACCTTATCCAAAAATCCGCTGCCTATGAATCCTGTGACAAAGATGTGTTTCTTACCCTTAAGGATATGCTTATTATGAAAACGGATGATATCATCTCGTTGGAGTTCCGCATAATCGGCAACTTCGGAATTATAACCGTAAGGACTGTTTTCACCAAATACCAGACTGGTCATCTCTCTGTAAGCGACGACTTCGGTTTTACGGAGTTCGATCTCAAGCTTGCGCGCCTGTAGCTTGCGATATTTTGCGACCTCCACCTCCTCATATGCCGGCTCAATGCACATCGAGGCCGCAACCTCCAATAACTCCGTGGCATACTCGCTGAGACAAACAAAGCTCAGAAAAGTATAATCAAGCGAATTCCTCACCTGTAAGGTCGCACCTTTGGAGTCAAAGATCTCCGAGATCTGCTTGCGACTCAGGTTTACGGTTCCCTCTTTCATCAATAGTGCCGCAGCTTTTGAGATCAGCTTCTGGGATTCCTGATATCGGCCGGCCTCGAAGACGATCTCGAAACGTACGTATTCCGCCAACGGATCGTGAAGACTTGTGACGGATATGTCGTTTGGTAATGAAAATTTTCTGACCGGGGGAAGTGTCAGATGCCTGATCTCTGAAATGGGTGGTGCTTGCATGTCGCGCAAAAATAGATGTCTTTAAAAACATAACAACTATCGAAGATCATGATGGGTCTGTTATTTGTCGATAATTGAATAAAAATGGTCCAAATCTTGTGATAGATCTGTATTAACTCATTCAAATCGCTGTTTGGCAGATCAAGATCATCATAAAAAAACTTTTCGCGACCGGTTTTATCGCTTTTTCCGCTGGACCCTGGACAAGTTGATCGGCCCGAAGCGAAAGCGTCAACTGCGACATATTATCCTCTATACGGATACGCCGGCCGGACATCGTTTCGACAAGTTCATCGTGGCTTTGATCGTAATCAGTGTATTGATCGTGATCGTCGAGACGATGCCCAATCTTCCGAAGACCGTCATTTGGGTCCTCTACGGAATAGAATGGTTGATTACGATACTTTTTACGATAGAATATGTATTACGTATCTATGTGGAACGAAATCCCGGCCGATACATATTCAGTTTTTATGGGATCGTAGACCTGCTTTCTTTCCTGCCAACCTACATCAGTATTTTCTTCTTTGGCACTCAGCATTTGTTGATCATAAGAATACTCAGGCTCTTCCGGATATTCAGAATATTCAAATTGGGCCATTTTGTGAGCGAAGGAGGTATTGTGGTAGATGCCTTACGCGCCAGCCGTGTCAAGATATATGTCTTTCTCTCCTTCATACTTCTGATGGCCACGCTTGTAGGCTCCATGATGTATATGGTAGAGCACGCCCATAATCCACTTTTCAAAAGTATAGCCAGCGGCATTTATTGGGCCATTGTAACCATTACAACCGTCGGATACGGAGATGTTATCCCCGTAACTACCGTAGGCCGGATGTTGTCGACCGTGGTCATGATACTTGGTTATGGTGTACTTGCCGTACCTACCGGTATCGTGACAGCGGAAATCAGCAATCGCGTTTTGGACGTGAGCACTTTCAACAGAGAGGTCTGTCGGAATTGCGGTAATTCACATCATTTCGAAGATGCCAGATATTGCCATAATTGTGGCATCAAGATCCATCCTTCAGACAATTGATAACCTCCTCTAACGACTCAGGGTTGACTTGCCTTGACATCACCCAGAGGATGTACTTCCGCTTCCAACCATTCTGACAACTTGTTGTAAACTAATTCCTTGTCTCCTTCATCCAGATCCTTGATACGCGTTTTGTGGTCACCCTTGAGCTTTACTACTAGAAGGGCATCCTGATCCTCTTCCGGAAAAAACCCCACTGCACCCCAGGGATCATATTCTCCGTGAATATGGATCATTTTGTCGCCTACATTCCGAAGCGTTTGATTGACATAGTGCATGAAAGTACTGTCATAGGTAATTTCTATCTCACGCGGGGCAAAGGTCAGGTTGCTCGGATAATCCAGATTCTCCAGAAGGTGGCTGACATGGTCGTGGATAAAGCCATAATATCCGTTTTCCGACATAAACTGATAAAATGCAGGGCGATAATATTCGTATGTCGCATCACTGTAAAAATCATATCCTACTATATCATTCAAACTCTTAAAGATCTCCTGATCGCTCGCTGTCGTGTCAGGCACTTCATCACAATCATGGGCATATTGCCAAAATGAAAAAGTATACTCAAGGACTGCAAATTCAAGAGCCGCTCCTGAGCCTATTGAGAATGACATATTTTCTGCCTCAGCCAGTGAATCGATCTTAGGAAGAAGGTCGTCCCTTCTTTCCAAAGCCTCGACTTGAAAGTTATGTAGTTTCTTCCTGCATGCCTCGTCGCCAATACTCAATATATGTGCATCCATTCTGCGATCTTCCTGTGCCAGGGGCAGCGGGCCGACATAATTGACACTGGCGTCCACGTCCCCGGGATATAGCGCCTTATACATCATTGTGGTCGTACCGCCTTTACTAATGCCGGTAGAAACCCATTCTTCCTTATATATCCTGCCAAACATATCC
>JAWVZH010000043.1:0-19651 GCA_033722295.1 Saprospiraceae bacterium | reverse complement strand
ATCAAGACATTCGGTAAGAGGATAAAATATACCACCGTTTTGACACATGGGTAGATCCAGGAACCATAGAATCCCCGGTTTTAAGGGCCATTGCAGACCTGGGTGGTTATGCCGCTCTTAATTGAATTGAAGAACATCTCGATGCCTAGATTAACTGCTTATCAGATGAACTAAAGAAAATCACGTCCTGTCATTATTTTAAAGCATTAAATTAAAATCATTACATGAAAAGAATAGCTACAGCAATATGGAAAGGTCCCGGAAGTGAAGGATCAGGTGTTTTGAATACCACAAGCGGAGTATTGGAAAATGTTCCTTACAGTGGTGAAATGAGGTTTGGCAATGAAGACGGAAAGGCGGGTACTAACCCCGAGGAGTTAATAGCAGCCGCCCATGCAGGATGCTACGCGATGGCCCTCAGCTTTAGTCTGAATAAAGAAGGGTTTACGTCAGATAAACTGGATGTGACCGCTACAGTCTCTCTTGACAAGGTGGAGAATGGCTTCGAGATCAGCCACATTCATCTGGACCTGAAAGGAGAGGTGGAAGGGATATCCAAAGAAAAGTTCGAGTCTATGGCCAAGGATGCGAAGTCAGGATGCCCTGTATCAAAGGCCTTGAAAGCTGTAGATATCAGCCTTGATATTCAGTTGCAGTATTGACAAGGTGCTATGAGTTTTTTATCTTCTTATGGATCAAAATAATTCGACCATGGGAAGAAAGATTATCAAATACACTCTGATCACGTTAGGAGCCTTACTCCTCATTATTGCGTTTCTTTTATGGCGTTCTAATGATCTACTTCAAGATCGCATCGAACAGGCCAACAACAAATGGAAGTCCTATGAGCCTCAACAGATCGACAGCATGGGAGCGACTTCTCTGTTTAGGATCACCCCCCTAATAGATTGGCATACGTCGGATGATTCGCTTGAAACGGAAATGGGCGTTTCCTATTTCATAGAAACAGACAGTGTAAATATTCTCTTTGATTTAGGCTATAATGCTGAAAACGATTCAGTCTCTCCGCTTTCGAGAAACATGGCGAAAATGGATATCGATCTTGATGATATTGATATTATTTTCATTTCTCATAATCACTTTGATCACGTAGGAGGCACGCCATTTATGAAGCAAGCTACCTTCGGGATAAATCCTGGACAACATGCTGACCTTTCAGATAAGAAGATCTATACGCCGATCGATATGTCCTACCCCGGTGCTTCAACGAAAACGACCCGTGACCCAACTGTATTGGCTTCCGGTGTGGCAACAACAGGAACAATACCAAGGGCCTTGTTCATCGGTGATATCGATGAACAATCACTTATTATCAATGTACGTGGGCGTGGGCTTGTGATCATTGTAGGATGCAGCCATCCAACAGTCTCTCGTATAGTTCAGAGGACACAAGAAGTTTTTGATAAAAACATCTATGGAATCATTGGTGGACTGCACTATCCCGTTCCTGAGGGACGCATGAAACTAGCCGGAATAAATGTACAGAGATATCTGGCTTCCGGGGATGGGCCATTCGCCCCTCTGCAGATGAAAGAAATTAAACATGAAATGAATCTCATAGCCGATCAGGATCCTAGCATTGTCGGTGTTGGTGGACATGACAGCAGCGATGAGGTTATCGAGATGTTTGAAAGAGAATTTGGTCCTTCATACTATCATGTACAGGTAGGTCTTTCCATAACTGTAGAAGGTGATACGCTTTCAGTTAATGATATGCAGATCTGACCAGAGATATGGTGTGAAAAAAGTTCATTGATAAGCATCATTCATTCTTTCTACAGAAGGAACTATCTTAGCCATCTAATAATGAAATATTCTGGCAGATAAGCTAGTCAATCTGAAAAGCATGAGATTACAACCTATAGAAAGACGAACTGGCCTTACCAGGGAAGAGTTTCAGAGTGAATATCTGGATCCAAGAAAACCGGTAGTTTTTACCGATCTGGCAGCCTCCTGGCCAGCCACCAAAAAATGGACTTTTGACTTCTTTAAGGAAAATTATGGGGATATAGAAGTACCTCTTTACGATACCAAGGCCTTTCACAATGCAGGCAAAGGCTATATGACTCCTACGACGAAAATGTCTTTTAGGGAATATCTTGAACTGATAGAACGTGAACCTACAGATCTACGGATGTTCTTATTCAATATATTCAAACATGCTCCGGAGCTTTTGGATGATTTCTCTATGCCCACCATCATGGACGGTTGGATAAAAACACATCCTTTTATGTTCTTCGGAGGAGAAGGGTCTTATGTCAATCTCCATTATGACATCGATTGCTCCGCCGTATTTCTCACACAGTTCAGAAACAAGAAACGGGTGATACTCTTTCCTCCTGATCAGTACAAGTACCTGTATAATCATCCATTCACCGTTCAGGCCCATGTTGATGTCCTGAATCCCGATTACGAAAAGTACCCTGCTTTCAAATATGCTGAAGGTTACGAGGCTATCATCGAAGACGGGGAAACGGTTTTTATACCTCCACTCTACTGGCATTACATCCATTATACCGAAGGCGGTTATTCGATGAGTTTACGTGCCAACGACAAGATCACCACGAAGGTCAGAGGCTTGTGGAATGTGACACGGCACTTTGTCATAGACAAGGGCATGAACAAGGTTCTGGGTTCACGTTGGAAAGGCATCAAGGAGGATATTGCACAAAAACGTGCCAGGGAAGTAATGGAATGATCATACTGCCCGGTTTATGCACTAATTGAAGTCTTTTTACTGATCAGAGTATCCCATTCTCAGGATTGTCCAGTGGATGACACACCAAGAGCATGATCCATTGGCACTTATAAATTACACCCTTCTCTAATGTGTCTGACCCTTCATGTGCTAATCTCGTTAAACAACACGCTATCAGTAAGTTACCATTACAAAATATCCTAATTATCACTAACTTGGCGTCCCTAAAGTTGGATTGACGATGAAGAAAAAGTACATCATTACAGCCATTATTGCCGGCGTTATTCTTGTCGGCTTTCAGCTTGCAGAACATGGTGGCCTTCACCTGCTGCAATCACCAGGCGCAGAAATTGAAGATTATCAGGAGCCCGACTACGGATTGGGCTCCGGACATGTTGATTCGCTCCTTCCATATCCTGATATCAAAAAAGGTGAGCGAACGCCCTTTGACCTATGGCGCTATGGAGGTAAGGGCAAATCATCGTTCATGAATCCGAATCTTCCCATGTCGTGGGAAGAATGGGTGGCTTTTCACGAAAAACAGAAGCCGGAACTGATGGAGGATGTACGGGAATACATGAATGCCAGGTTCGATTTTAATGGAGAGGCTCATGAAGGCCACTTTATGTCAGGCGGACGTAAAAAGGTCATGAAAGGACCTATCGCCCGATTGCCTGACGGTATAGAGTCATTTGAAGCACTGGCTCAGCTATCACCAGAGGAGATAAAAAGAAAAGATCTTTTCCCATATAAACCCCTAGCTCATCCATTACAGTCCACCGCACATATGGTATTTCCTGAAAACTGGAATGAAGTGCACCCTGAACACAGACGTATTGATGTGGATCACGACATACCAGATGAATACCTGCCAGAGTTTCCTCCTCCCCTATTTCTGACCACTCACAAAGAACTGGGAGATGTTACGGATGGACGTGAGATTACTTTCAGCAATTACTACGAGATCTTCAATGGTCTGCTGACTCCAGAACAAATGGAAGGGATCAAGGAACTCGTACGTCCGACCCCGACTACCTGGTTTAATCACACAGAACACCGCGTCACCATAGAGCCTAATGCAGGTGTATCTTGCTTTTCCTGCCATGTCAATGGTCATACAAACGGCGCATTTGAATTGGCCCCTGACAGTCGACCTCATATGGCAAGATTGAGGATGGGAACCCCAACCATGCGAGGAAACTACAACCTTATGCAGCTTTCATCAAAAAGGTCCATAAGAAGTATGGATCACTTTTCTGAGATAGAAGAGTATTTTGACGGCGATCCAGGGATGCAGCAACATATTGGACCGAGGGCTGCAAAGAGAGAAGTAACCAACCGGATGGGAGATTTCAATGCCATTATTGACTTTCCTCCCGCACCCAAACTGGATCCCATGGGTAAGTTAATCGCCTCAAAAGCTAGTGAGCAGGAGCTCAGAGGAGAGGCCATCTTCTGGGGCAAGGGGAAATGTGGAAATTGCCACTATGGCCCTGCTTTCGTGGATGACCAGATGTACGATCTCCAGGTAGAGAGGTTTTACAAAGGAAGGCCTGAAGGGCCTATCAAGAATTTCCCCTTAAGAGGAATAAAAGATTCTCCACCCTATCTCCATGACGACAGATTACCGACCCTGGATGATGCTGTGGAGTTCTTCAATCTTGTCCTTGAATTGGAGTTGACCGCCCAGGAAAAAGACGATCTGACAGCATTTTTGCTGTGCATTTAGAAGAAAAAAAGCAATAAAAAACCAATCGACCAAATGAAAATTATTAGTTCAATTCTATTATCAGCAGGATTGCTGGTATGTATGTCACATCAAGCCTCTTCACAGGGATGTGTGGCGATCCGGGGAAATACCGGGTGTGGTACTAACGTAGGGAGTTCCCTGAATTTGATGAAAGGCGACCTTAGTGTACAGACGGGTTACCGTTATTTTAAATCATTTCGCCACTTCCGAGGTGATCATGAAGAGACGCACCGCCTGGATGAAGGCACAGAAGTGATCAATAGATCCAGCTTTCTTGATTTTTCGGTGAACTATGGCCTTACTGACAGGTGGTACCTCAATGCTATCATTCCCTTTGTTTATCATACAAGGTCTTCCATGTATGAACATGGCGGCAACCCCCCAAATGGTCTGGGAGAAAGGCACACAACTTCATCTTATGGTCTTTCTGATATCAGAATAGGGGCTGGTTACTGGCTTTTTGACCCCCAAAAACACTCATTTAACTATGCTCTGGGTATTGGATTAAAGTTGCCTACGGGCAAGTATGACTATACCGATACTTTCTATAATCAGGGTGACAACAGAGATCAGAATGTAGAATCTGTAGTGGATCAATCGATTCAACCAGGAGATGGTGGACTCGGAATAGCCCTTGATCTTCAAGGTTACCATCCGATATCATCACATTTGGGCGTAAGCACAAGTTTGTACTACCTGATCAATTTCTGGGAGACTAATGGTGTTGCGACAAGAAGAGGAACAAGTGAATTTTCATGTGCCGATCAATATGCTGCGAGAATTGGAGGTCTTTACAACATTCCGGGTGGATTTAATGCATATCTGGGAGCCAGAATAGAAGGGGTGCCCTCCGAAGACCTTATAGGTGGCAATGCTGGATACAGGCGTCCAGGCTTCGCGATATCCGCCGAACCAGGATTGGGGTACGCAATCGGAGGCTTTTCCTTTTTTGCAAGCGTTCCTGTAGCGCTTTACCGCAACCGCACAAGAAGCTATCAGGACATTCAAAGAACGCAGCAGACCGGGAGATATCGACATGGAGATGCTGCATTTGCGGATTACCTCATTAATGTGGGCGTTTCCTATCGTTTTTCCGAGCATGGTACTTCTGCAATTGATACGCCAATAATGGACCACTAAAGGAAATTCTGCTCCATTGTACTTTAAATAATAAAGCCCTTGAAGTTATTGACAACCATAATTTCAAGGGTTCTTTTTTGTTTGTACTTTATAAAATATTTCAAGATTACACATGGCCGCCTATTGAGATTGGCGGTTCTTCAGATCATTCCAATATGGGCATAAAAAAATTCCTGGCGAGACAGGCAAGTCACCCGAAAGGCTGGTTCGGTAGAAACATTACGGCCAGACTTTTCGGTGTTACAAACAGTAAACTCGAAGATTGGGGATTCGACTTGATGGATCCTGATAACTCCACAGATTTTCTTGAAATCGGTTTTGGCAATGGGCGACTACTCGAAAAAATGGGAACCACCATTGAAAAGGGGCATCTTGCCGGTATTGATATCTCCAGGGATATGGTACGGGTAGCCCGTCAAAAAAATAGGGGTTTGATCGATAAGGGTCGTCTCGAACTACAAGTGGCTTCCGTTTCGGACATTCCCTTTCCCGACTCTTCTTTTGACCTTGTCTGGACCGCCAATACCATTTACTTCTGGAAAAATCCGCCTTCCGATCTGGAAGAAGTCCTTCGAGTGCTTAGATCCGGTGGTCGGTTTTTTTGTGCCATCCGGTCCCATGAAGAAATGATGAAAATGCCACCGGTAACTTCCAGTCCTGAAGTTTTCAGGAATACCTATACAAAAGATGAGATCGGTGACCTCCTGGAAAATTCGGGATTCTCAAATGTTAACGTACTTCGTTCGGATCAAAGTCACTTTGAGGACCTGATAGCCATAGGTGAAAAGTTATAATGTATTTTTATAGAACAACAAAAGTTTATGTTGATCGAGCATCAAGGATACCAACCTGACATCCATCCCTCTGCCTATATCGCGCCAAACAGCGTAATATGTGGAAATGTTAAAATCGGTAAAGGTGCCAGAATTATGTTCGGGGTCCAGATCATTGCCGAAAATGCACCTGTTCGAATTGGAAATAATTGCATAATACTCGAGAATGCTGTTGTTCGTGGCACCCAGGATCATCCGGTCGCTATCGGAAATAATTGCCTGATCGGTCCCCATGCTCACCTTGCCGGATGTACGATCGAAGACAATGTCTTTCTCGCCACTGGTGTTTCCGTATTTCACGGAGCACACATATTGGAAGGGGCCGAAGTGAGGATCAACGGTATTGTACACCTTAATACCCAGGTACCTGAAAGGTCAACAGTGCCTATAGGATGGATAGCAGTTGGCAACCCGATGAAGTTATTTCCGCCTAATGCGCATGATGATATATGGGAGGTACAGAAAGCACTTAACTTTCCAAAAACCGTATACAATATTGACAGAGATCAAATCAAGGGATCCAAAAACCCTGACCTGTGTCGCATCATGTCAGAGCGGCTGGGTGCACATAAACAGGACAAAATATTATAGATGACGAAATGGGAGAAAAACCTGGCTACTTACGACAAGATCGTTGATCAATGTCCAGGATTTGAAAGAAAGGGTAAAACCATGCCATATACCTCAGCCAATGGTCATATGTTTTCCTTGCTAAACAAGGACGGAGAATTGGGGATCCGCTTTTCAAAAAATATTCAAAAAGAATACCTAGATAAGTTCAATACATCGAAATTCAGGTCTTATGGCGCGGAAATGAGGGGATACATTAAGATCCCTGAGGAGCTTCTAAGGGATCACGACCTAATAGCAGCTTTGCTCAATGAGAGTTTTGAATATGTCAGGTCTTTACCGCCCAAGTAGCTTATTCAGATAACATTCAAAAAAAAACTTCAGACTTGGATAAAATAATAAAACTAACATTGAATGGTTGCTCGTAGACGCAATGAGATCATTATCGGCATCCTGTTCCTCGTCGCCATGCTGACTTACGGGATTGGAAATGGCATTATCGAGCGTATGCTTCAGGCACCAGACCCTCTTGACCTTTTAAGACAGAACAGGATCCAATTCGCCATGGGTGCCTTGTTAATGATCACCAATTCTATGGCAGTCAGTATGATAGGTATACTCTTCCTCCCCATTCTCAGCGGTTTTGACCGGCTTACGGCATTTGGGTATCTGATAACACGCGTACTTGAGGCTGTTCTGCTTCTTATCGGCATTTTGAGCCTGCTTCTACTCATACCGCTAAGCTGGGAAAGCTTTAAATGGGATGTTCTGCAATCAACACCTTTCGCTATTATGACGGACATCCTTGCGCGCGCCAATTTCTTTGCCTACCAGATAGCCATGATCTTGCTAGGGTTTGGAAGTCTATTCCTGTGCTATGGATTGTATAGAACACGCTGGGTACCAAGATGGCTTGCTGTCTGGGGTGCTCTGGGATATATCATGTTAGCTTCAGGCGCCTTAACAGAGATCCTAGGTCTGGGAGGAGGGCTTGCAATGTCTCTTATAGGAGGCTTGTTCGAGATCATATTGCCCGTTTGGTTATTTACAAAAGGCCTGCGAAAAGATACTGTAATGGAAAATTCTCCTGAGCAATAAGAGCTCCACACCATCGAACAACGGTTGCTTTCAGATTAAAGAGAGTAACTTTCAAACATGAAAAGCAGACAGGAAAATATTATTAACGATCAAATGCGGGTATGTTACGAACAAATGATCGACGGCCTTATCGATAGAGAGTTTGGTATTTGTAATGAATTTCTATCCTCTCAGGAAACCCATATCCTCAGAATGAAGTTGCTCAAATTATATGACAATGATCAGATGCATACGGCTGGAGTAGGAAGAAAGTTTGATTACCAGAAAAATGCCGAGATCAGAGGTGATGTTATTTCCTGGTTGGATCCATCAAGCGCCGATGAACTTGAAAGAGCTTTACTGGACAGAGTGGATGGCTTTATCACCTACCTAAATCAAAGCTGTTATACCGGGATCAGAGAATACGAATGTCACTATGCCTATTATCAAGTGGGTAGTTTTTACACGAGGCACCTTGACCAGTTCAGATCGGATAAAGGAAGGAAGTTCTCACTTGTCATCTATCTTAATGACAACTGGACCAATGAGGACGAAGGTGCTCTGGTTCTATACCATCCCGACGGCGAAAAGGTCATTTACCCTAAAGGTGGCCGTGCTGTTTTCTTTAGAAGTGATGCCGTGGAGCATGAGGTCAGGGCATCCCCTACCCGGCCGAGGCTGAGTATCGCGGGCTGGTTGAGAAACTAGATTATATTTTCGTTATCTTGAAAAGAACATCCGCAATATCTGTAATGAAGCTCTTACAATTCCTCATCATTTTGATTCCAGGTGCATTGATACTCTCATGCCAGTCGGATGATGACCTTGACATACCTATAGGTACTTCCACCCAGGTATCGGCATTTAAAATTATAACCAGTGATACCACATCCTTTTACATGGAGTACAACCGGGACAGCCAGTTGGTGGCCGTGAGAAATGACAGACAAAAAATTGAGTTTCGTTATGTGTATGACAACCAAGGCCAATTGATCGAAGCCCTGGATCTCAACACAAGGGATGGTTCTTTGACTCGCAGAGACTCTTTCATCTATAATCAGGATGAGCAAATTATAGAAATCATAAAGTTCTCATCCTATAAGAATGATCAAGTTCCCAGCAATTTCATTAGATACGAATATCACACATCAGGACAGGTAAAAGAAACTATTCACGGGCCCTGGGATGACAGTTCGTACTATTATCGATTGGAGTATGAATGGGAAGACGGAAATATGATACGAGAAGAGAAATATGATCCGAACAGCACCCTGATCGGAATTACTGAATTCGAATATGATAATAAAATTAATTTCAGGCGAAGATTACCACTCTTTGGTTACGACGAAATATACAAATCCTCAAATAACATGGTGCGTCTGACCAGAGTTAAAACTCCCGGATATATTGATTATGTCTGCTACGTCTGTTTGAACAAATACAAGTACAATTCCCTGGGATTGCCAGTGCACCAGAAAACCAATACCGGCCGGGAATATTTAATAGAATATGCAAAATGAAAAGTATTAGACACTACCTTTTTATCTTCTTTTCAGGAATATGCTTTATGGCGCTGGGACAGTCAGGAATTGTCGAAGACAGATTATCCGAACTAGGAATACACTTACCGGAAACAGAGCCTCCTCTTGCCAATTACGTGAAATACAGAATTGTTGGGGATCTGTGCTATCTCGCCGGACACGTACCGGAGGTCACAGGCACTTTAGGCCGAGAACTTACGGTCGAGGAGGGTTATAGAGCCGCACGACAAACCGGAATTCAGATGCTCTCCACCCTAAAACATGCGCTTGGTGACCTGGATCGCATAGAGCAATTCGTCAAAGTGGAAGGCATGGTCAACTGCACTTCAGATTTTACAGACCATTCCAAAGTGATCAACGGGTTTTCCGATCTGATGGTGGAAGTCTTCGGCGATAAGGGCAAGCACGCCAGAGTGGCCCTTGGTCATAACTCACTACCGGGAAACAGGGCTGTAGAAATTTCAGCGATAGTTCAAATTGACTCGATATAAGAAACGCTATCGAAGTAGAGTTACCGAGCCGGTGAATTGTTTCTGGGTACCGTCTTCGAAAGTCGCATCGATCACCCAAGCCAGAACTGCCGGAACATGATATTCTCCGTTCCATTTTCCGTCCCACACAGGACCGGGTGGCAGATTGAAACCCTGGAAGACCTTTTCACCCCAACGATTGAAGATCATCATGCGATCAATTCGTACGAGATGTTTTCCGAAAACATGTAAAACCTCATTCTCTGTGTCCTCGTTGGGAGTAAAGATGTTCGGAACAAAGACCTCGTTCTTATCCTGAACCTTCACGACAAAGTCAAAAGCTATCTCGCAGCCATTTATATCGATCAATCTGAAATTGTATACAGTAGTTGTATCAGGTTTCACTGTGATCTCATAACATCGGAAGCAGAAAACAGAACCTTCTTCACTCCAATAGACCTGATCAACCTGATCTTCCGGAAGGTCAATATCAACTTTGAGGGTTGTACTGTCGCCTCTGTATATAAATGTGTCCCCTTCAATATTATATCTATTGAGGTAATTACCTTCCTTGACCTCCAATAATGTATCTGTCTGACATCCCAGACTGTCTGTCACACGGAAAAAGAACAACCCTGGTTTCAGGCTGTCAAACCTTGTCTCAGTTACCGGATAGCCGTTGAGCTCATAAGTAAATGGTCTAATACCACTTATACCCGCCACGTTGATAGCGCCTAGTTCATCACCACCACAGGTCTCGTTTTTAACAGATACAAAATCAAGTGACGGAGGGAAAGCGCGATCCACAAATACAGTATCGTAGGATTCACAGCCTGAAATATCATCTCTGACAGTCAGAACATATTGACCTTTTCCATCCACCTCGGGAAAGAGCGTACCCTGTCCGTCGATAACACCACCCACACCGAGACCACGCCAGGTATAAGAAATATCATTCTTCTGGGTGGAGTTACCTGCATTCAGGACAATGGTTGTAGAATCGCATTTAATTATCTTATCGGGACCAGCATCCGCAGTATGATAGAATCTGTTCTCTCCTACAGTTATCGTATCCAGATTGACACAGCCCGTAGAAGTATCACGTGCTTCAAAGATGTACGTCCCGGGATCATTGACATTCAGTTGCCTTCCGGTAGCACCTGATATCGGATTCAGGTTTAGGTCATACCACTGATAGAAAATCGATGGTCCGGTTTGAGAGTTTCGACCGTCAATTGTCACCGTCTCCTGCATACAGGTTATGGTATCCGGCCTCGCCAGGTTGATCACAGGATAATCCACCAGGGAATTGATCACAATATCCAGTGTCGTAGTACAGCCAGTGATAGTATCAGTAAGGGTCACAAATACACGTCCGGTATCCGTCACCCATAAAGTGTCAGAGCTATATACGATCGTATTCTTCTCCCAATACCATTGGGCATTGGTTGGGTCGTCCAGGCTCAGGAGAATTGAGTCTACACGGCAATCAAAAGCATCATCAGGGTTGACCAGGATATTGGCTTGTGGTGCTTCCCTGTTTTCCGTTACTGTTACACAGTTGACCGCAGACTCGCACTCCAATAAGGTGTCTATGGCCTGCAAACAATAAGTTCCCGGAAGGCCTACTGTGATCTGTAATTGATCCGAGATAATATTATTGTTGACATCACGCCATTCGTATAAAATATTCGGTCCTGTAGATGTGCTGGAGCCACCAAGAGTAACGGAGTCCACAACGCAGGTTAATTCCTGGTTGGCACCTGGGTCAGCAACAGGCAACTGAGTATCGCGTGTCACTTCCACCCTATCGGTTGCAGTGCACCCTTTGGCAAAAGTAACTGTCAGAATATAAGTACCCGGTTCACCGACGATCGGATTCTGTCCAGAGTAGTTACGACCTCCGGGACCCTCCCAGTTATAGGTTCCTGGTGAAGATGCCGAGCCATTTAGAACTACCTGATTATCCTTACATGTGATCACCTGATCGCTTCCGGCGTCCGCCGTATCGAAGCAATCAGAACAAGGGTCCTGGGATACTACCAGACTGGTTTCGCAATATCCGAACTCAGTATCTCTTATTATGATGACGATATTATTACCAGTTGCTGGCAGTGGACCTACTGATTCGGTTACTCCATAAACATAAGGCCCCAATTGATTGCCCCCTTCAATGACATAATAAGTTCCTACACCACTAACATTCTGTCCATCCACAAGTAGGTCAACGAAGAAAAAATCATCGGTTTTATCAGGACCGGTGTTATTGTCATCACAAGGTCCAATTTCAAAGTCCAGGATTTCTACTACACAACTGTCAGAACAAGTAGATGGTGGAGATATTTCAATGGTCTCTCTGCAAAATGGATCCAGAACATCAGTTATGGTCAACGCCTGATTACCTCCCGAGATAGGATATGGTCCAAATGACCTTGTAGCACCATAAGGGGCCGTTGTCATGCCTGGATCATCAGCCCGCCATTGAGTACCCACATTCGTGCCGTTGACCGTCAGATCAAATGTATACGTATCATCACCCGGATCCAGACCGGTTCCGTTATTATCACATTCAATGTTCGTCACCTGAATGTCAAGTTCACAGACGGATGAACAAGGGTCCAAAGGTCCGATAGTGTCAAGAAGATTACAATTCTGACTGTTGAGAATATCCTCAATATATATTTCATATATCTGGCCATCTGCAGGCCAGGTAAAAGTATTGTCCTCATTATATGGGAAATTGCCGAAGATCGTCCCGTCCAGGTTTACGGTAAAGCTATCCGTCGATGTACCCTGAAGATGATCTACATTGACAGTGATCTCATAAAAGTCGTCGCTCGGATCTGTTGTACCATTATCATTACAATTAGGCACGAGTGAATTGACAACAAGATCACAAGGGAATGAGCAGGGGTCCAGTGGACCAATTATTCGAAAAGTGCTACAAAACTGAGGAAAGTCAGTATCTCTGATATTCAACCTTGGCTCACTACCATCAGCAGGAAGTTCAAAACATTCCACTACATCGTAATCGAACGGTCCATATCTGTCTCCACCGATCTGTATTGTATAACCCGAACCTCCCATCGTATCGGAAACGATCATACAGATTTCATAAAAGTCATCATTCGGGGTATCATCCGTACCATTATTGTCACAAATGAATGAAAGCGAATCCACCTCGGTCTCACAAAATACCGAACAATGGTCGAGGGGACCTATTTCTATAGTCGCATTACAATCTGTATAGTAGCTATCAGAAAAGACCAGAAATTCTGTCTGACCTCTCGCTGGAATGACGACCTGATGGATATCTCCAAAAGTCAGAGGAATCGGAGGGAGCAGACCACTCTTTACAGTATATCGGTTCTGAAAGCTGGGTTCTACAGCCGTGGCTGTCAAGGTAACAATATAGAAATCATCAGAAGGATCTGGTGTGCCATTGTCGTTACACACGTAATCCAGAACCTGGGGCATCATATTGCACGGAGTCGAACAAGGCTCCAACGGACCTATCGGCACATACCAGCCACAAAAAGAATCAAAGAGATCTTCCAGGATCAGGTTATATCTCTTGCCGCTTGCAGGAACAATGATACGTTCCAGTTTATTGTAGGTCAACCCGCTGAAGATCTGCCCGTCGGCATCCAGCTCATAAGTATGAGGCCACCCCGTTACCGGAGGTCTGGCAAAAACGCTGACCGTGTAAAAATCATCCGATACATCATTGGCAGTCCTGTTATCATTACAAATAACCTCCCGAACCTCAAGGATGGGGAATGTATCGCTGCATGGAAATAACATATCCGTACACCAGTCTATTTCGCAGTCGTCCGCCTGAGTATCATACAATCGGCCACAGTATGTAGGGCCCATCATACCTGCATCAAAAAAACCAAGTGATATTGGAAGACCGTCATAAAATCCAGGGCCAAATAGACCATTAGGAGATTCTACCATGAAGCTTCCCTGCTGACCATCATTAGAGGCAGTTATCCTTACTTCGTAAAAATCATCATTGGGATCACACGGCGTGTCATTGTCATCACAGATATAGGTGAATGAAGGAACAAGGTCACAAACGGGCTGGGCATAGACCTGACTCCACATGAATAATATCATGCCCAGGGAAAGAATGCGCGTGTAGAATCCTTTCGTCATCAATTCTAAAGGTTGGGGTTCTCCATAATCATTCTAATATCAAGATACGATACTTTGGTTATTCGCTGCCTCAATACTTCATAAATCACTCATATCACGGTAAAAAAGGCAATTTTCAGACCAAAACTATACATCTGTGTAGTAAAACGGACAATAAGGGGCTTTGTTGACGCCAATTGATCCAAAGATCAGGTGGACTATAAGATTTGCGAGCAACTTTACTTCTGGTCATCATTACCGGAAAGACGCCCGTATAGGGTCAACACTGGATTGTGAAGGACACAATATCCGATAAGACTTGTGATGAGCAGGTAGAAAGCAACTATTCCCAGGACTATTGCAAGTGGTTCCCAAACTTCAATGCCACTGAGTTCCAGCCCGATCAGCAAATCAAAAAGCAAAAATCTGATCAACCTATTTTCAAATGGCAGCTTCGCAACAATTGTAGGACTCGTCATGCTTCCATATATTTCAGATCAAATATAGGTTTTCTGCTGATCGGTTCTTAATGACAAACATCATTAAGATGTGTGATATAAGTCAGGCGGAGACAGCCTTTGCCTTGAGACATTTGTGTATAAAATAAAACTGGAGCTATGTCCAAACTGGATCGGATACAATATGATAATGAGATAGTAAGGAAATTTGCCTGGGCGACCATCATTTTCGGAATAATAGGCATGACAGTTGGCCTGTTGATCGCCCTTCAACTGGTATTTCCTGTGCTCAACTTTAATCTGGAATACACCACCTTTGGCAGGCTTAGACCATTACACACCAATGCGGTCATCTTTGCATTCGTTGGGAATGGCATCTTCATGGGTGTGTACCATTCTATGCAAAGACTGCTTAAAACACCGATGTATTCCCGAGTTCTCAGTAATCTTCATTTCTGGGGATGGCAAGCCATTATTCTGGCAGCTGCTATCACCTTGCCTTTAGGAATTACGAGTAGTGCGGAATACGCTGAACTGGAATGGCCAATAGATATAGCAATAGCTGTTGTCTGGATCATTTTTGGTATCAACATGTTCGGAACCATACTCAAACGACGTGAAAGACACATGTACGTCGCTATCTGGTTCTACATCGCTACCTGGGTTACAGTGACTTTGTTACACGTAGTCAAGAACCTGGAAATACCTGTTAGCCTGACCTACAGCTATCCGGTATTTGCCGGTGTTCAGGACGCACTGGTTCAGTGGTGGTATGGTCACAATGCTGTGGCCTTCTTTTTAACTACGCCCTATTTGGGGCTGATGTACTACTATCTGCCCAAGGCGGCCAACAGGCCCATTTATTCTTACCGCCTTTCGATCATCCATTTCTGGGCATTGATATTTATCTACATATGGGCAGGTCCGCACCACTTGCTTTACACTTCTCTTCCTGATTGGGCACAAACCCTCGGAATGATCTTCTCTTTAATGCTGATCGCTCCTTCCTGGGGAGGTATGCTCAACGGACTGCTGACCCTGAGGGGCGCCTGGGACCGTGTGAGGAACGACCCCATTTTGAAATTCATGGTAGTCGCTGTGACCGCCTATGGTATGTCCACCTTTGAAGGTCCTATGATGTCAGTGAAGGCATTTAATGCGGTTACCCATTATACAGATTGGACGATAGGCCACGTGCACGTTGGCGCTCTGGGATGGAATGGTATGTTGACCTTCGGTGTTCTTTACTGGTTGATACCGAGGATTTTCAAGACCAAATTGTACTCAGTGAAGCTGGCCAATCTCCATTTCTGGCTGGGCACGCTGGCCATTATATTCTATGCCATACCGTTGTACTGGGCTGGAGTGACACAGTTCCTCATGTGGCGTGAGTTTACACCGGATGGCTTCCTGCAGTATGGCAATTTCCTCGAGACCGTCACCCAGATCATACCGATGTATGCCATCAGGGCTTTTGGTGGTCTGATGTTCCTAACGGGTATCTTTGTCATGCTCTATAATCTGGTCAAGACCATGAATGCCGGATCCCTTGAAAAGTACGAGACGGTTGAAGTTCCACCACTCGAAGAAAGTCCTAAAGGACATAAAGGAGAATACTGGCACAGATGGATCGAGAGAAGAGCTACACTCTTTACGGGAGTGGCGATTGTCGCCGTGATCATTGGTGGGGTGATCGAGATCGCACCGATGATGATGCTGGACAGCCAGGTACCGAAGATCGCTACTGTCCAACCTTATACACCACTCGAATTACAGGGACGGGATATCTATATCAGGGAAGGCTGTGTTGGATGTCATTCACAAATGATAAGACCATTCAGGTTTGAAACGGAGAGATACGGTGAATTCTCCAAATCAGGGGAGTTCGTTTATGACAGGCCGTTCCTCTGGGGATCTAAACGTACAGGTCCTGACCTTCACAGGGTAGGCGGAAAATATCCGGATAGCTGGCATTATAATCATATGTATGATCCCGAAAGTATGTCTCCCGGGTCCATAATGCCGCCTTACCCATGGTTGATCACTGATGACCTGGACACAACCACGACTGCAGCAAAGATCAGGGTGTTACGACAATTGGGTACACCTTACCAATATAATTATGAACTCATCGCCAATGAGGATCTGATGAAACAGGCCGAAATGGTCGCTGCGAGCCTCAGGGAAGATGGTATCGAAACAGAAAATTTAGAACGAAAGGAGATCGTCGCGCTTATCGCCTATTTGCAGAGATTAGGGACTGATATTAAAAAGTCGCGAAAGCCGGTGACGACTAACTAGATCATGTATAAACACCTTTTGAAATCAGCCGGAGATATAGATTGGATGGCGTTGTTGCCATTACTGATCTTCGTGGCTTTCTTCATCGTGATCCTGGTCCTGACCATCACGAGAAAGAAGTCTCACATCCGGCATATGAAGGAACTTCCCTTTGAGGATGATCCAAAAAAAGAAAATCAGCATAATGATGAATAAAGCTCCAAAATATTTGTCCACACTTGGTATTCTATTATTGGCTGCCACAGAATCCGTCGCTCAGGATATGGACAGTGTCCATACAGTTATGGCAAGGTTTCTTCCTTATATCTTTATAGCCATCGTCATCCTTATCCTGGCTTATGCCGCCAAGACTCTGTACGAGTTGACCATGCTATTTATTAAGGTCAAGGAGGATGAGGTACGTCAAAAACTCGGCCTCCCTCCTGCACCGGTATCTAAACCCAAAAGAGTCAACTGGTGGGACAGATTCTACAAACGTGCTACAGATGCCGTACCTGTTGAAAAAGAAGAGCAGATCATGCTGGATCATAACTATGACGGCATAAGAGAGCTGGACAATAATCTGCCTCCATGGTGGCTATGGCTATTTTACATTACAATAGCATTCAGCGGTGTATATTTCGTATATTATCATATGACGCCTTATGGAAAATCAAGCACCGAGAAGTATGAGATGGCCATGGCAAAAGCTGCAGCCGAAATAGAAGAGTTCAGAGCCTTA
This sequence comes from Saprospiraceae bacterium, assembly GCA_033722295.1. Taxonomy (GTDB): domain Bacteria; phylum Bacteroidota; class Bacteroidia; order Chitinophagales; family Saprospiraceae; genus JAWVZH01. The sequence continues at coordinate 1,931 of JAWVZH010000043.1, read as the reverse complement.
AGAGCAGACCTGGTGGATGAAGACAACCTTGAGGTATTGACCGACGATCAATCCCTGGAAATAGGAAAAAGCATTTATATCAACAATTGCGCCGTCTGTCACCTGAATTCAGGAGCAGGTAGCGTAGGGCCGAACTTAACAGACAATTACTGGATCCACGGAGGAAGTATTTCGGACGTATATAAAACGGTGAAATATGGCGTGCCGGAAAAGGGAATGATATCCTGGCAAACTCAATTGAGGCCGATCGAGATGCATCAGGTGTCCAGCTATATATTGGAGTCACTCGTAGGCACCAATCCACCCGATGCGAAAGAGCCTCAGGGTGAGGAATATGTTCCTGAAGATGCAGACTCGCAGGGTACTGATGCGGCCGGTGGATAGCAGAGTCAGAGAAAAAAGCAATGATACAAGACCAGGAAGAATTCAGGGATCAGGAGGAGTACAGGGACCATTTGTCGACCCTCGATGCAAGTGGCAGACGAGTCTGGATATACCCCAAGAAGCCGAAAGGCTGGTATACCGATATGCGCACTTATGTGAGCTGGATACTCCTCGCCATCTTATTCGGCTTGCCCTTCATCAAGTACAATGGCGAACCCCTTGTACTCTTCAATGTGATCGAACGCCATTTCATCGTTTTCGGAATAAACTTTACTCCTCAGGACATGCATCTTGCGGCTCTGGCAATGATCACCCTGATGCTCTTTATTGTTCTTTTCACGGTGGTCTTTGGTCGCTTGTTCTGCGGCTGGGTGTGTCCTCAGACCATTTTTATGGAAATGGTCTTCAGAAAGATAGAATATTGGATAGAAGGAGACTACACACGGCAGATCAAGCTCAATAAAGCTCCCTGGACAGCCGAAAAATGGATAAAAAAGATTGGCAAACATGCCATCTTCTTCACGATAGCAGTAGTTATAGCCAACACTTTTCTGAGCTATATCATCGGTGTCGATGAAGTTATGAAGATCATCTCTGAGCCGGTCTCCATGCATATGGGAGGATTTATTGCCATGCTCATCTTTTCAGGCTTGTTCTACTACATTTTTGCTTTTTTCAGAGAACAGGTATGCACCAATGTTTGTCCCTACGGACGTCTTCAGGGGGTTCTTCTGGTCAAAGACAGCATTGTTGTGGCTTATGACTGGATTAGAGGTGAACCCCGCGGAAAGAAAAGACGGAAGGAAGCTGACAATATGCCCCAGTTGGGTGACTGTATCGATTGTCACCTTTGCGTGAAGGTTTGTCCAACAGGTATCGATATAAGAAATGGCACTCAGCTTGAATGCGTCAATTGTACAGCCTGTATGGACGCCTGCGATGAGGTCATGCTCAAGATAGGCCGAGATCCCGGACTGATCAGATATGACTCGCTGACTGGTATTGAGAAAGGGATAAGGAAGATATTCACACCCCGTGTATGGGCTTACTCCGCCGTATTACTTGTTCTGATCCTCTTTCAGAGTTTCTTACTGGTCAATCGCTCAGATGTGGAAACTTTGATCCTGCGCACACCAGGCATGCTGTTCCAAACAGAAGAGGACGGAAGAATATCAAATCTGTACAACTACCAGATCATTAATAAAACTCGTGAAAATTATACCGATCTTAGTTTTGGGCTGGTAGATCAGAATGGTGAGATACAAACCGTTGGAGATGTTCCTGACCTAAAAGCCAACGAAGTACTTGAAGGGGCTTTCTTTATAAAGATCCCGAAAGATGAATTGGAAGGGAGAAAAACTAGATTGAAGATTCATGTCTTTCAGGGCGATGATCTTCTGGATGAGGCAAAAACGACATTTTTAGGACCAAACCAATAAGAGATGTTTAAACTGAACTGGGGATGGGGCATAGCGATCTTCTATAGTTTGTTTGTCGTGATCATGGTAGCGGCTGTTGTAAAATCCAGCATTATGGGTGTTGACCTT
>JAWVZH010000042.1:0-20145 GCA_033722295.1 Saprospiraceae bacterium | reverse complement strand
TTTTCTCATCGAAGTGACCGGCAGTGATGTCATTAATGATATGAGCCCCTTTATCCAGACAACCCCGAGCCACCTTGGAATGAATGGTATCTATTGAGACTATAACATCGAGATCAGCAGGCAGATCTTGCAGTACGGGCATTAACAATTCTAACTCTCTTTCCGGAGAAGAGATAGCCGCTCCTGGACGGCTTGACATGGCGCCCAGATCTATAACTTCCGCCCCTGCCGCCTCCATCTCCTTCATCCTGGTGATGATGGCATCGGTTTCAACGATCCGGCTACCGGAGTAAAAAGAATCCTCCGTCAGATTGATGACCCCCATGATAACAGGATCATCAAAATGCAACCACTTATCACGACATTTGAGTGGTTGAACTTTGTGATTCATTATTTGTCTGATTTTCAGCAATAGTACGAATTTGCACGAATTTTGACTTTGGAAAAGACCCAATATGCAAACAGACACCCCTGATTTCTGGGAAAGCAAGTGGAAAGAGAATGAGACTCCCTGGGACCTTGGGGTGAGTTCTCCGCAATTAATGGACTTTTGTATCAATAATATTGAAAACAGGACCTCTAAGATCCTCATCCCCGGCGGCGGCAGAGCTTACGAACTGACAACACTACATAATGCAGGATTTACCAATGTGTGGTTGTGTGATTGGTCGAAAAGTGCCATTGAGGAAGCGCAAAAGGTAAACCCCGCTATCCCTCAGGACAAATTTCTAGTAAAGGATTTTTTCAAGTTGAAAATGAACTTTGACTATATACTCGAACAAACATTTTTTAGTGCTATTCCACCGAGCATGAGAGAAGAGTATGTCGAAAAAACATACAAGCTCCTAAAAGAACGCCAAGGACGAATTATTGCACTTTTGTTTGATATTCATTTCGATCACGAGGGACCGCCTTTTGGTGGAAGCCGCAAAGAGTACAGAGAGATCTTCTCATCTCGTTTCACCATCGAAAGATTGGAAAAAGCGGAGAAGAGCGTAGCATCAAGGGCCGGAAATGAATGCTTCCTGGTTGCTATCGCCGACAGTTAGTCCAAAGTGTGAGAACCTCATGAGAACTTATAGAAATGTTAAGAGTTCTGTAATGTTAATTCAAAATGATATTTTTACGTTACGAAGCCGTAATTGTGTAAATGCCAAAACTGACAGATTTTGAATCCCGGTAAGGCCGATTTCGTATTTCCGCCCAAAAAGATCATGAGAACAATCCTGTTCTCTGTTTTATTTCTGATCAATCTTATAATCATTCACCAACTCTTTACTTCTGCCAAGGTCGTCAAAGAAGTTGAGAACGTCAGGGTCGAAGAAGAGCCTGTGCCAGTGTACCGTTATGGCTTTGATGTGGACGCTCATTGCATTATAGAAGAGACCATCAGAGAGAACTCCTTTCTCAGCCAGATGCTGACCGGACAGGGTGTTCCCTACGTGAAGATCTACGAACTGGTAGAGAACATCAAGGATGAATTCGATGTCCGGCAGATCACTGCAGGAAAGAATTGTGCCTACGTGGCACCAGGTCTCTGCGAACCGGCAACTCACTTTATCTATGAGCCAAGTAAGCTCTACTATTACGTTTTTGATCTTGAGAATCTTGATATACAAAAGATAGAGCGTCCACTCACCAGGGAGATCGACGTATCATCAGGAGTCGTTGAGGGCTCGCTGTGGAACTCCATGGATGCAAATGGATTCAGTTGGGCGCTGATAGAACGTATGGAGAACGCACTGGCATGGTCACTGGATTTTTACAGTATACAGAACGGCGATGAATACAAATTGATATACGAGAAGATCTTGATCGATGGGGAGGTCGTGGCCATAGGAGAATTGCTTGGAGCTTACTATAAGAATTACGATAACGAGTATTATGCCATCAAGTATGAGAACGAAAAATACGATGGTTATTACGATATTGAAGGCCGTGCTACAAAGCGGACATTCCTCAAATCACCTGTGAAATATTCCCGGATCTCCTCAAGTTACTCTCCCCGTCGATTTCATCCTGTGTTGAAAAGGTACAAATCACACCTGGGTACGGATTATGCCGCTCCAACGGGCACACCCATCTATGCCGTGGCCAATGGTGTTGTCACCAGGGCGTCCTATACACGGGGCAACGGCAAATATGTCAAGCTCAAGCATGACAGAGCACATTCTACCCAATATCTGCATATGAGCCGGTTTGCGAAAGGCATCCGCTCTGGAGTACATGTGAAACAGGGACAAGTGATAGGATATGTAGGACAAACAGGACTTGCAACCGGCCCTCATGTCTGTTTCCGCTTCTGGAAGAACGGCCGTCAGGTCAATCACAGAAGGCTCAATTTCCCTCCTTCCGATCCTCTTCCGGATGAAGAAATGCCATTATTCGAGTGTGAAAGAGATTTTATCATAGACATTCTGGACAGAACGGAGATACAAAAGCCAGAACCGGACAAGCTGACAAAGCTGGAGATCTGAACGTCTTAGAATTTTATTGGCATCAAGCTTTTTCAAGTGTGAAACCAAAGGTACTTCCTACCCCCGGTGTGCTCCTGACGGATATGGTTTGATCATGGGCTTCGATAAGGTGTTTGACAATAGCAAGTCCCAGGCCAGATCCACCGCCTACAACATCCTTTACCCGCGAACGGCTCTTGTCAACACGATAGAAGCGATCAAAGACGTGATTCAAATGCTTTTCTTCTATTCCAATGCCATTATCCGTGACCTCGACAAGAATGTAGCTGTGCATGTCGTAAAATCCGATCTTGGTCTCTCCACCCTCCTTGCCATATTTGATAGAATTGGCGATCAGATTGGTCAGCACTTGCCGAATACTGTTCTTATCTGCTTTGACCTTGAATGATTTGTTCACACCTTCTTTAATAAATACTTTAATATTCTTTTCCTTACTTAGCTCTTTCAATTCATCGATGGTCTCGGCAACGAGATCATTAAGTTGAAATTTCTCTATTTCAAAGGTCAACGCTCCACTTTCAAGCTTTGAGATCGTATCGAGGTCCTCAACTATGGTGATAAGCCTTTCTACATTTATAGCGGTTTTTTCCAGGTAGTTATTCAAATATTTTTTTTCATACATGGCTCCATCAAGGAGTGTATGTACAAAGCCTTGAATATTGAATATCGGCGTCTTCAATTCGTGAGAAACATTTCCGATATAGTCCTTTCTGTAATTCTCAAGTGTTTTAAGGCTCTCCATTTCTTTTGAGGTCTCCTGAGCCCATTTATTCACATCCTGCTCTACCTTGTCCAAAACATCATCGGATATATATCCTTTCTGGGAGATCGACGAAGGGATCTTGGCCTTTTTAATGATCTTGTAAAGTGGCTTTACCTTGTTATAAACTACTTCTACGATGATATAATGAGCGACAAAGGATGTCAGGAGTATGCTTCCGGTCAATACAAGGAGAGTGAAACCAAGTTCATTCTCACTGAGCAAACCAAAAACAAAGGCCAGGAAAAATGCAATAAGGTTGATGGATAAGGCAGTAACAAAGGCAAGTTGCCGTAATCCCGTCTTTCTAAACATACATTAGAATTCAAATTTATACCCTACCCCTTTAACAGTTCGAATATAATCAGATCCTATTTTTTCACGCAGTTTTCTTACATGTACGTCTATTGTCCTGTCACCGACTATGACATCCGTACCCCAAACCTGAGATAATATCTCTTCGCGGCTGTAAACCCTCCCTGGGCGACTTGCAAGAAGGTATAGCAGTTGAAATTCTTTTTTAACCAGGTCCACTTTCTTTTTACCGATCTTAACCCCCATCGAGTTTTGGTCGATGGTCATGTCATCATATTTAAGGACTTCTTTTTCACGCTGCCTTCCCGACCTTTTGATCAGTGTCTTGACACGCGCCACGAAAACTTTTGGTCTAACCGGTTTTTGAATGAAATCATCCCCACCACCTTCAAGTGCTGAAACGTGCATTTCATCCTCCCCCCTTGCGGTAAGAAAAGCGATGGGTGTGTGCTCTACTTCCTTGATCTCCCTGATTTTTCTGCAAACTTCAATTCCATCCATACCCGGCATCATGATATCGAGAATAATGAGGTCAGGATCGATCGATACGATCTCCTCAAGACAATCTTCACCATTGGAAAACGTGCTCACTTTAAAGCCTTCCTTCTCCAAATTATAGGAAAGAAAATCAAGAATATCAGTTTCATCGTCTACCAGAACGACCTTCTTCTTTGCCATGTCCGAAAATTACTCGATTCCTGAGTTATAGAATTTTCTCTAATATTAACTGTCTATTAAATTTAATTATCAGCCTTCATACTTTCTTTCAAGCTGTCCACTTTGGACTCTATATCAATATATAGGCTGTCCATTAATTGCGGTGAGTTAGATAGAGAGTTAACGAATTCATCAAATTCTTCCTTATTCATATCGTGCATATCCAGGATCTGCCTTCTATACACTTTCGCGAGGCTATCACGATCATTCGGGGGCGCATTTTCTGTGGCGATCTTTGCCACTTGTATATCGAACAGCAGATCCACCATACGATCATGTTCCATATTGATCTGATCATCTGAATCACTACATGCTGCAAAACATATCACCAAAGTGATGTAGATGTACTTTAGGGCAAACTTCAAGATATTCCTTTTGGTGTAACGAGATCAATAAAGTTGAAATCGGATAATTGACAATCCTCAAGATCACTTGAAAGCTCAGTAATAGTAACTCCACATGTCGGCACATTGTCAATTCGATATGGAGCAAGGCGACCAGCAAGTTCTGTCATGCCAGGATTATGCGCAAACACGGCTATGCCCTCATATTCGTCCGGAACTACTCCAAGTGCAGCGATCAGTCGATCAGGAGGCGCATGATATAAGTTGCCATCTGTCATAAATGCTTTGTCGGGCAGATCATATTCTCTTTTAAAAGCCTCTGCCGTAGACCGGGCACGTTGGGCTGTACTTGAAAGGATGAAGTCGATATTTTCACCATTATCATGGAGATATTTCGCCACCCTTGGTGCATCTTTTATGCCACGCTTATTGAGGGGACGATCATGATCTGATAATTGCGGGTTATCCCAACTGCTCTTGGCATGCCTTATGAAATAGATTCTTTTCATCTCAACTAATATAAATGGATTTTAGCATCCAGACATTATTAGTCGCACTCTTCCTTTTTGCCAATCCGGGAATAAGATGTTATAATCTTATATATTGATTTATAACAGAGTGCGATTTTCTGACCTCACATACATCCGGAATGTTGTAACTTTAAAGTTTATCGAAAAATTGTGATAATAAAATCCGAAATAGCATCGTACATCCAGTCAAGGAGCGATTCACATGAACGTGAAGAGGCGGAGCGTCTCATCTATTCCGGAAAAGTTGATATCAACACATATAACGAAGCGTTTATTAAAGGCAAAGTGGACGGTGAAATAGTCCAGCTCCTGATTAAAGAAGCTTCGCTCAACATCCTTAGCAATTGCTCATGTGTAAAGGTTGAAAATAAACTTTGTCCGCACAGTCTGGCCTTTCTTTTACAATTGAAAAAGCAACTCAAGTCCTCCTCACCCCGAAAAGGTGTCAAATACTGGAGAAAAATGGTCTCCGAAATGGAGGCTGAGGACCTTTCCAGGCTTGTAGTGGATTTTGCCAGGAGAAATAAGGCATTTGCCATGGAGTTGCAAGCTATTAATGTCGGTCGCCCCGGAGATGAGGATCCATATCAACTCGCTGAAGCCTTACTTCAGGAGATCAGGGATCCTATTGTGCGAAGCGTAAAAAAACCTTCTACTATCCATGTGAGGCTTGTCATCAACACCTGCAAGGCTTTATTAAGATCCTCCAGGCAACTGATAGATGGTGACTATCCCGTAGAGGGAATCAAAATACTCATCAAGATCATCGAGATCATCTTTTACCTGTCGCATAAGAGAAGATCGATGAACCCCACGTCCAACAAGATCATCAAGGCATGCCAAAACGAGATCCTTGAGAGACTAGAAGGGTTGAGAGCCCCTGAAGTCAATGAGGAACTGGTGCGGCACTTCTTACAAATGCTGAAAAAGTCTTATATCTCCGTTATCGACGATCAGTTTATACCGGAGATCTTTGCGCGTATCAAATTAGCGGAACACGAATCCTCCTTTATTAAGGTTATTGAGAGGCAGATAGATAATTCGGAGGGTTATGAAGAGCAATTATGGCTTTCAATCTGGCTTCAGTGCTATAATATAGCTCAGGATTCAACGAGAAAGACAGATTTCGAGCCAAGCAATGAGCAGCGACTTGCTCTTTGGAGAATTTTTAAAAAAGATCCTGCAAAATATGATTCCGACCCAGTATTAAAAATGCTCTACTCCAGTATACCGCCCTCTTTTACAAAGTTCGCTTTGCGCTTCGCTATTGACCATGCTCAATGGAAGAGAGCGCTTAACATTCTGAAATACGATGTCGACCATGATATCTCGCTTGATGAGAACGCCGCTCAATCTATGCTCGAAATCATGGATAGCGAAAACATTGCTCTTGACTCAACGAATCACCTGCACCTCCTGATGGCGAGCAAGGATATCTCGAGGTTATCAGAGTATGTCAAAGATAAAAACAAGCTTGGCGTTACTGCTGATGTCATCCATCTCAACACGAAAAAGAATGCTTTTATTAGCTTTGGCTTTTTGCGTGACCAAATAGATGAATTTCTGATTCATCATATAGGTCCGGCGAGCCGTAGAGTGATAACCAAACTCGTGGAAGGCTTGCATCAAAGTGGTCATAAGGAATTACTCAATTCAGTGGTTCAACATTTGAGAGAAAAATATGGAATGGAAGAGCAGTTGCAAATCGATAATCTATCCCGTCTCATTCGTACATAGATCTTGTTCACTTCTTTTCTGGTCACTGATCACTTTGTTATCTCTATCTGGCTGCCAGAGGGAGAACAAGGTGAATAGCACTGACGAGGATCTGAGTTTTTTTTATGAGGTTTATGTGCCGCACTGGGGCGATCAAGACGCCTTATCCAACATCATACGACAAACCTCACATATAGAGGCACTCTTCGTAGATGCTGTCATCTTGTCTCCACTACAGGAGATCAGTGAGCGTATGAAAATAGGTCAGTTGGGGAGCCCTTATGCAGTAAAGGATTATAAAAAACTTGATCCAGATCTTGGAACCCGGGAAGATCTCCTAAAACTGATCGACACCTTACATAACAAAGGTATTAGGGTTCTTATGGACTGGTTTCCCGCCACCACAGCCTTTGACAATGAATTGAGTGAGTATTCTGACAGCCTTACCGCCAATGAAGTTTTCGAAGACAAGCATTTCTTTTCATTCAGAGATGTGGCTTTGCTCGATTATAAGAATGAAGATGTCGGTGAAGAGATGTTTAGCGCTATGGAATTCTGGGTAGAGGAATTCGGGATCGATGGCTTCAGAATTCATTATCCGGGTTTAGTGCCAATATCATGGCTTGAAGAGGTCAGAGATATGGATGATATTATTTTGATCGCAGGAGAAGGTTCGAGTGTAGATACTGATGTATTTGATTATTATCAGAGAGATACATTTTTCAATGCCATGCTGCGGGCCAGCGAAATGGAAGACCCTTCACCAATCAGGCAAGTCATCGACTGGACCGAGCAAACCGACGGTAAGGGATTGTATTATACCATAAACTACATCCGACATTCCCAGGTAGGATCGGCAAACACAGTTTTTGGAAGCAGATACAAGATGGCATTTGCATTGACCCAATTTCTCAATGGCCAAACCCTGATATACGGTGGGCAGGAGATTCCTGTTTTCAGAGGCGTCAGCATTTATCAGAATCGTGACATCGTCTGGCCGGAAAAGACGGAGATGGATGTATACCGTCAACTTATTCTACTTAAGAATAAGAATAAGGCCTTACATGCTCAACTGGATCCGGTGCTTACCTATCTTGACACTCGAAACGATAAGGTTCTGGCTATCAAGAAGAAATACAAAGGGCATGAAGTGATCGGGATCTTTAATTTTTCAGGAGAAAAGGAAACCATAAGCTTTAAAGAGCCAATTTTTAATCTTAATGAATACCAGATGAACCGGGCGATCCAGATCAGGGCTGATGAAGACCTGGACCTGGCACCCATGCAGTTTTTAATTTTCACTAATATCTAAGGATTATAATGCTTCGAACATTACTGATCGTCATATTCATCTTCCACATTTCTTTCTTCTCAGTGGCGCAGAACGCGGCATTCGTTAAAGTAGAAGTTGAGCTTAATAAGCCCCTTCCTGAAAGACAGGCTTTGCACATTCGGGGCGATCATGGAATGATGGGTAAGTGGGAATTCGGAAAGGTGCGTCTGGCAAAGAAGAGAAATATGACCTGGTCGGGAATATTTTTGATACCCAGGGGAGATAGTGTCAGCTTCCTTCTGGATGGTGGTCATCCAGACAAGGGCTTTGAGCCGGCCGATACCTTTTCATTCGTTGTCAGAAAAGACACTTCGCTTAACATAAAGATGCAAGGTAAGTGGGTAAATCGCAAGCCCGAATTCCCACAGGGTATTTTCTATCAATTGCCAATGACGACTCCTGAAGGCCTCAGGGCTAGAACGGTAACGGTAAGAACACCACATAATTACACGGATGACACTCTCAGAGAGTATCCCGTACTCTATCTGTTGGATGGTCAGAGTCTTTTTGATACCGAGGGCAGTCCCGACGGATATGAATGGAGACTCGACGAAACGTTGGACAGTCTCGAGCATCTTGGACTTATTGAACCTATAATAGTGGTTGGTATAGATCATGTTTTTGAAACAAGGAGTGTTGAGTATTCAGATACCGAGATCGGGGCACGATTCAGAAGTTATATTTCCGAAGATCTCGTAGAAACGATAGACCAGCAATTCAGAACAAAGGATTCTGCGGAGCACAGGCTGATTGGCGGAGCTGTGGCAGGTGGCTTCGTAAGTCTTCTCACCGCATGGGAATCGTCTGACGTATTCGGTAAGGTGATGGTCCTATCTCCTGCAGTCAGGATCTATGACAATGATATATTTCCGCTTCTAGACAGTCTCGGTACGCCAGAACATACAGTTGATGTTTTTATGGATGTCGGAGAATTCGGCCTTGATGAAAAGATCGAACCAGGCGTCAGGCAGCTTAAACATTACCTGGACAGCCTTGATGTTGATAGCGAGTTCAAATTCGTTCCTAACAGCATACCTGATGGAGAGAATATGGCGGAGAGGATCAAGCCTGCTCTACTACACTTTTTTGGCAAGGGCATAAAACGGGAACCGTGAGTCTGGAAATCTGGTATATTGGCAAGCCTAGGCATGACGAATTTGACGCACTTTCTGAAGAGTACCTCAAGAGGATCAAGAAATATGCCCCCATCAAATTATCAGCGATCAAGGAGAGCAAATCCAGGGAGCCGGTGAGCAAGGTGAGGGATGATTCGAGTTCTCTGCTTAACCTCATCAAGCCATCCGACTTTCTCATACTTCTCGACGAAAGAGGAAAGTTGTTCACAACAATTGAATTTGCCGACAAGTTGAGGCGGGAATGGATGCCAAAGCGTCGCACGATATTTTTGATCGGAGGATCTTTTGGCCTTTCCGAAGCTATCAGAAGCAGGGCAAATGAGATCATTGCATTGTCTAAAATGGTACTTCCACATCAAATGGCCAGATTAGTTTTTACCGAACAGCTGTATCGTGCATTCACTGTTTTGAACAACGAAAACTATCACCACTGATGACTATCACCACCATACTGGTACTTCTTACCGGCATCATTTCGGTACAGGCCTTTCAGCGCCCTGCCTACCATAAGAAATTGGCGCACCATCCATATTCTGTCTATCACAACAAGGAGTGGTATCGCTTGATAACTGCCGGATTTGTTCACGGAAGCTGGGCGCACCTTCTGATAAATATGTTCGTTTTATGGATGTTTGGTGAGCGCATCGAACTCTATTACACGCAGATATGGGGGCCTAACTTTGGCCGGTTATATTATATTCTGGTATACCTGGTAACAGTTTTCGGCGCTAATATCCCATCCTTACTGAAACATAAGGACAATCCCTCCTATTATTCAATTGGAGCCTCGGGCGGAGTGAGTGGCATCGTTTTCATATTCATCCTGTTTCATCCATGGGAAAAACTATACCTATATTTCATACTTCCCATATACGGCATTGTCGCCGGCATTCTCTACCTCATTTACTCTCATTGGGCCAGTCGACGAAGCAATGACAATATTGACCACAGTGCCCACTTTTATGGCGCCATTCTTGGCATGGCATTTACCGTATCCCTCAAACCTTCATTGATCAACCTTTTCATCGCCAGATTTATGGACGGTCTGCCGTTTTGAGAAGCTTCACAATGCATAAAAAAAGCCATGACATCACGCCATGGCTCTATAAACACTCAAGAATTTTTCATTTTATTCTCCGAGAAATGGATACCTGTAGTCAGTAGGTGGATCAAAGGTCTCTTTTATTGACCTTGCCGATATCCATCTGTATAAGTTAAGCACTGACCCTGCCTTGTCATTCGTTCCTGAGGCACGCGCTCCGCCAAACGGCTGTTGACCCACGACGGAACCGGTAGGTTTGTCATTGATGTAGAAATTACCTGCCGCATGCTTCAACCTTTCAACTGCCAGATTAGTGGCATAACGGTCATTGGAAAATATGCTTCCTGTTAATGCATAAGGCGATGTTTGATCCACAAGGTCCAGGGTTTCCTCGAACTTGTCATCTTCATAAACATAAATTGTCAATACAGGACCGAAGATCTCTTCACGCATGGTGACATAATCAGCCTTTTTTGCAAGCAGAACAGTAGGCTGAATAAAATACCCATCCTGATCGCTGTATTCACCACCATAGATCAATTCTGCGTCCTTACTCTTTTTTGCGTCAGCGATATACCCGGTGATCTTGTTATAGGCCGAATGATCGATAACTGCATTCACGAAGTTGCCGAAATCCTCTACCGGACCCATTTTCACCGTTTTGAGTTGATCGATCAGATGATCTTTGACCGATGGCCACAGGCTCTTCGGAATATAAGCCCTGGACGCCGCAGAGCATTTCTGCCCCTGATATTCAAATGCACCTCTCGTCAATGCTGTAGCAACTTGCAGGCTGTCTGATGTAGGATGAACCATAACGAAGTCCTTACCTCCAGTTTCTCCTACAATGCGTGGATAAGACTTATACTTTGAGATATTCTTTCCAATGATCGACCAAAGATTCTGAAAGACCTTTGTGCTTCCAGTAAAATGCAAGCCTGCAAAATCGGGATGATCAAAAATCACATCGCCGGCTTCTGGTCCATCAGTGAAAATGAGATTAATAACACCATCCGGCAAGCCAGCCTCCTGATAAATATGCATCAAAAGTTGTGCAGAATAGATCTGTGTTTGTGCCGGTTTCCACACGACAACATTGCCCAACATCGCCGGTGCACTTGGAAGATTACCGGATATAGCTGTAAAATTGAAGGGCGTTATCGCGAAGACAAATCCTTCGAGTGCCCTGTATTCCATCCTGTTCCAAACCCCAGGCGTATTGTCAGGTTGTTTTTCGTAGATCTCGGTCATGTAGTATGTATTGAAGCGCCAGAAATCCGCCAATTCACATACTCCATCGATCTCCGCCTGATATACGTTCTTGGATTGACCCAGCATGGTCGCCGCGTTCATTTCTGCCCTGTAAGGACCTGTCAATAACTCCGCCGCTCTCAGGAAGATAGCAGCTCTGTCCTCCCACGCCATAGCTTCCCATTCCGGTTTGGCTTTGAGGGCAGCATCGATGGCCATTTCTACATGTTTTCTGTCGCCCTTGTGAAATTCAGCGATCTTGTGTTTCAGATCGTGGGGTGGATATATTTCCTGTAAATTACCAGTCTTGACCGGTTTGCCGTCAATGACCATCGGTATATCCTTGACTTCATTACGCCTTGCTTGTATCGCTTCCTGGATCTCCTCTCTTACAGGATCCCCGGGAGGATAGTTCATGACTGGTTCATTGATCGGATATGGGATCTGAAAAAATGCGTTGGACATCTATTATTTTCTTTTTTTAAGGTTAATATTTTTAGGCAGGAAGACACTTACATCTCCTCCTGCTCCAATTATCTCTCTTACAATACTAGAACTCACATGAGACAGTTCAGGTTTTGAAATAAGGAAGATCGTTTCAATCTTTTTGCCTACAATGTGGTTGATCTGACTGATCGTCTTCTCATAATCAAAATCAGAAGCATTCCTCAACCCTCTCAAGAGATATCTGGCGTTTTTCCTTTCGCAAAAGTCAACAGTTAGCCCTTCAAATGACTCAACAGATATTTTTTCATTATTCTTAAAAACCTCTTTTATCCAATCGGTCCTCTGTTCCAAAGTAAAAAAGGTCTTTTTTTTGGAGTTGATGCCAATGGCAATAATTATTTGATCAAAAAGCGGCAATGCCCTATTGACGAGGTCTATATGACCTATGGTAATTGGGTCAAAAGATCCGGGAAATACAGCGATGTTAGACATGATAAAATCTATTGCAGATCAAAATCGTAATATAAGAGGAATTGTCCAGACCTACCCCGTCCATCTCACGGAGTCCAAAAAGGCATCCACACGACTGTCGAAAGCTTTATCCTCGACCATAATTGCCTGGAAGATGTAATAGTGGCCGTTTTTGTAGAAGGCTTTACTCTTCACCTTGACCTTGCCTTCATTCAGACTGATACGCCATAATTTACCTGGAGTGCCGTCCAGGGTGACATCATCCTGATATTCCAACAAACCATCTAATGACCTCACAGAACTATCGATCAGAGCGTCGAGAGCTTCACCTACCCAGGCTTCCTCAGTAGGCTGACTGTAGTAGCTCACAGTAAATGTTATCTTCTTATTGTTCTCCACATCCGAGGAGTAGTAAGTATGATATGTGACTGGCCCCGCAGAAGTTTCTATGTTCTTACTTTTGTATTCCATTTTAGCCGGTCCGTAGTACAGAAAACCCGGAGACTCATGTCTGTGCAACTTCCAGTCATGAGCGACCTGGCAGAAAATGCAAACTGAAGTGAGTAGAGTTAGAAAGTTCATATGCTAAACAACGTTCTATCAAATGTAAAAATTACAGCCCTGTTGCTCATCCTGTTCTTTATGCAGGCCTGCGAAGAAGACAGGGCTAACAGTAAGATCGATCAACACCTTGCCGATTATGATCCTCCTGTAAATATGTGGGGATTGATTGACGGGAAGGGTCAGTTGGTCACTAAGCCTATGTTCGATGATATACTGAGCTTTAGTTCTGGTTTGGCTCCTGTCAACAGCAACGGGCTTTGGGGATATATAGATAGGGAGGGTGACATTGTTATTCCGTGCAAGTTCCTGGATGCGCGACCTTTCATCCGAGATAGAGCTATAGTGCAAAATGAGGAGGGCCTGGTCGGGGTCATCGATACGGCGGGCGCCTATGTCGTAGAACCTCAATATGATAATATAGAAGATCATGGAGGAAGCTGGATGCTTGCAACCAAAGGTGACGGCCTGATCTACATTGATAACAATGGCAAAAAGGCGCCCTTTGAGATCGGTCAGGATGCCATGGCATTTACGGGGAAGCGTGCAGCAGTTCAAAAAAATGGCAAGTGGCACTTGATAAATGAGAGGGGTGAACATTTGGGTAATCCGGCAGATGAACTAAAGCTGATCCATGGCAGCACGTTCTTTCCCTTCAGAGTTGATCATCTGTGGGGGTATATGGATACCATGGGGAATGCCACACTAGTTCCTCAGTATCAAATGGCAGATCGCTTTATCGATGGCCTGGCTATGGTCATAAAAAAGGATAAATTCATCTTGATCGACACCAGTGGCGCTCAAATGGTCGGAGACACTCAATATATTTTGAACCTCGGAGAAGAATGGTTGGCCATCAGGCGCGACAGCATTTGGGTGGTTAGAGATCTTGATGACCGTTCCCTGGATCGCTCACCATGGGAGATTCACAGATTCCATGAAGGTCGAGCGGTTGTACGATACGGCAGTTACTGGAATTTCATCGATGAGACCGGAGACTTCTTGTTAGCCGGTCCGGTATATCTCGCCTGGGACTTCCATCATGGACAGGCCCGTATTATTGGTCCAGGTGGCATGGGGGTTATAGATATTCAGGGCCGTATAAAAATCGTACCTCAATTTAATGAACTTCGAGATCTCGGGATTCAGGACCGCTGGGCGTATAAATGATCAGATAACACCCTGCTGTATGACGGCATCCGCCACTTTTGTGAATCCTGCGATATTGGCTCCTTTGACATAGTTGACCGAACCGTTCTCAGTACCGTGTCTGACGCATTTGTCGTGGATCCTTTTCATTATTCGCTTCAATCGCTGATCGACTTTTTTCATAGACCAGGACATTCGCCTTGAGTTTTGAGCCATTTCCAGGCCGGATGTCGCCACACCACCGGCATTAGAGGCCTTTCCCGGTGCAAACAAAACGCTATGTCGATGAAAGTGCTCGATTGCACCTATGGTAGAAGGCATATTGGCCCCTTCTGCCACTGCGATGACACCGTTTTTGACTAGCCGTTTTGCATCGCCTAACTCCAATTCGTTCTGAGTAGCACACGGAAAAGCTATATCTCCCTTGACCGACCATGGGCTAGCGCCTTCCATGTACTCCACATTGAAGTTTTCAGCATATTCCTTGATCCTGCCCCGCCGCACGTTTTTCAAGTCCTTAATCCAGGCGAGTTTTTCCTCGTCAATGCCATCTTTATCAACGATAGTACCCGAAGAATCTGACATCGTGATCACCCTGGCGCCTTCCTGGATCAGTTTCTGAGTACAAAATTGCGCCACATTACCAGATCCTGAGATCAGGCATACTTTGCCTTTCAACTCTTCACCGGCATGCTCCAACATGTTTTCAGCAAAATAGACACAACCGTAGCCGGTCGCTTCATTCCTAAGTTCGCTACCACCGTAGGATAGTCCTTTTCCCGTTATTACGCCGTGATGCTGATTGACCAATTTCTTGTATTGTCCGTACAAGTAACCTATCTCTCTGGCACCGACGCCAATATCACCCGCTGGAACATCGGTTTCCGGTCCTAAATGCCTGAATAGACCCTGCATAAAGTTCTGGCAAAACCGCATGACCTCAGCTGTGCTTTTTCCTTTTGGATCGAAATCTGCACCACCCTTTCCACCACCTATGGGAAGTCCGGTAAGGCTGTTCTTGAATATCTGCTCAAATCCGAGAAACTTAAGAATACTCAGATCAACTGTGGGATGGAATCTCAAGCCTCCCTTATAAGGTCCTATTGCTTGAGAAAATTGAACTCTGTAACCTCTGTTAACCCTGATATGGCCGGCATCATCTTGCCATGTAACCCGAAACGAGATGACCCTGTCCGGTTCTGTCAATCTTTCGAGGACGGCCTGGTCACAATATTCTTCGGTAGCATTGACGACTGGTATGACGTCATTTACAAATTCCTTTACAGCCTGATGGTATTCCGGTTGATTGGGATGGCGCTCTTCGATCTGTTTCATGAACGCCTCTACGGAGTAGGATGACATAAATATATTTTAGAACTTCAAAAATAGTGTATTAGATAAAGACGGGATATATATATAGGAAGAACAATGCGTAAATAACATAGCAGCGCTAAAATATGTTTTCATGAACTGAAAGCATGCTACCTCCTTTCTTCATTGTGATACAACCATTAGTTTCTATCTTTGGCGCGAAATTATAATCAATGAAAAAATACGACCTTATAGTTATAGGAAGTGGCCCCGGAGGCTACGTTGCAGCCATTCGTGCATCACAATTGGGAATGAAAGTAGGTGTTGTCGAAAGAGAATCTTTAGGTGGCATTTGTCTCAATTGGGGATGTATTCCCACGAAGGCATTATTGAAGAGCGCCCAGGTTTTCTCGTATATAGATCACGCGGATGATTATGGTATTTCTGTAAAGGATGCCAAAGCCGATTTTAAGAAAATAATAGAACGGAGCCGCTCTGTTGCCGGAGGCATGAGCAAAGGCGTCCAATTTCTGTTTCGCAAGAACAAGATCGACGCCATCGATGGAGAAGGCAAATTGGTCAGGGGAAAGAAAGTGGAGGTTAAAGGCGAGGACGGCACAAAAACCTATGAAGCGGAACACATCCTTTTGGCCACTGGTGCAAGATCACGTGAATTGCCAAATCTCAAGATAGACGGAGAGAAGATCATAGGCTACAGAAAGGCTATGACTCTGGACAAACAACCAAAGAAAATGGTTGTAGTAGGTGCTGGTGCGATCGGTGTCGAGTTTGCCTACTTCTACAGCACTCTTGGTACTGAGGTCACCGTAGTAGAATTCCTGGAAGGTGGATTACTCCCCAGGGAAGATGCTGACGTCTCCAAAGAGTTGACCAAGGTCTTCAAAAAGCAGGGTATAAAGGTAATGAGCGGCACCTCTGTTGAGTCTGTCGATACCAAGGGCAAAGGATGTCAAGTGAAGGTCAAATCGCGAAAAGATGGTAAGGAAGAGGAAATATCTTGTGACGTGGTATTATCTGCCGTTGGTGTAGCTCCCAATACTGAGAATATCGGTCTCGAAGCCCTCGGCATAAAAACCGATAACGGTATAGTGCAAGTGGATGAATATTACAAGACCAACGTGGCAGGGATCTATGCCATCGGAGATATCGTGCCAGGCCCGGCTCTTGCCCATGTCGCCAGCGCAGAAGGAATTATTTGTGTTGAAAAAATAGCTGGTGAGGATCCTCAACCGCTGGATTATAATAATATTCCCTCCTGTACATATTGCGTTCCTGAAGTTGCATCAGTCGGATATACTGAAAAGGACGCGAAGGAAGCAGGATACGACATCAAGGTAGGAAAGTTTCCTTTTTCAGCGTCCGGAAAAGCGAGTGCTGCAGGGCATAAGAGCGGCTTTGTAAAAGTGATCTATGATGCTAAATACGGAGAATGGCTTGGAGCCCATATGATCGGTTCGAATGTTACGGAGATGATCGCCGAAGCCGTTGCCGCACGCAAACTCGAGACCACCGGCCATGAAATTTTAAAGGCGGTACATCCACATCCAACGATGAGTGAAGCAGTTATGGAAGCTACCGCAGCTGCATATGACGAGGTTATTCATCTTTAAGAATCTGTCATAAACTAAAGGACTTCAGATGCCTACTATTTTTATTCAGTAGTCAATGCCCAGGCGTTTGAAGATGAAGTGCATCAACCAAGCTGGTCCGATAAGAAGAAATTGTATATCCTGGAAAAAACTTGGTTTGGCCCCTTCGATCTTGTGACCGATGAACTGTCCAATCCAGGCCACGATGAAGATGATCAATGACCATATGGCCAATTGAGATTGATCGTGATCCAATGATTGTAAAAAGCTGTAATTCCCCCACAGCAGTAAAGCGACAACAACGATAAAGCCAAAAAACATGGAAATGGAGAGCCGTAAGTAATAGATCAATGCTAAAAACAGCAGCACAGCCGACCAGTTCTTCAGTGCGGAAATATGTCCAAAGGGCCAGGGTATTGACATGACGAGCCCAGCGAGACTGAACACGATGAGCGGTACACATATCCAGTGAATCAACTTATTCAGTGAATTCTGATGACTCTCACCATATTTCTCTAGTAATCTGTCTATCATTCTCATGTCAATGACTTTACCATTTTAAAATGCGGGATACCAACTTCGTTGAACCGATCACCGATCTTAAGGTATTTCAATTTTTCATAAAATCCAACGGCCTCTTCCCTGGCATGCAGCAAGATCTTTCGCCCTCCATTCTGCTGGACCCAATTTTCACAATAATCGACCAATGCCTTGCCTACTCCTCTATTCTGTTCTTCTGTGTTGACCGCTACCTGACGCATTTTATATTCACCTTCAGGCAGTGCAACAAGCGTAAGACAACCAACGAGCCGGCCATCCGTAGAATATGATCCGAAATGGAACTGCTCATATTCAGCCTCGATTTCGGACGATTTAAATTTCAGGGACAGCGGCTTTCTTAACAGTTCATCCCTTAATTGCAAGGCCTCATCATATTGAGGCGTACCGAATTCTATGGATCTGATCATTACAAGAAAACCTGGGGGGTGTATGCAATAGCGAGCTTGAGTGCTTCTTGATTCAGTGAATGATCAACACCAATCTCATTCATATAGTTGATGATATTCTCCGTAGGCATATTCCCCGTGAGCTCATCTTTGGCCATCGGGCAACCGCCATATCCGCGTAAGGCACCGTCAATTCTTTTACATCCACTATCGATCGCTGCCTTGATCTTAGGCCGCCAGTCGTCTTTTCTAGTATGGAGGTGAGCACCAAAAACCACATCTTCATATGCCGGTATCAACTCCTCGAATAGATAGGAAATATTATCTGGTGTAGACACCCCTATCGTATCACTCAGGGCCATTATTTTGATATCCATTCCGTGAAGTTTATCTACCCACTTCATGACGATTTCAGCGTTCCAGGGATCACCATAAGGATTGCCGAAGCCCATAGACAGATAGACCACGAGAATCCTGTCATTCCTTACACAGATATCCTGAATTTCCGTTACTCTCGTCAGCGCTTCTTCCAATGTAGCGTTGGTGTTACGCATCTGAAAGGTCTCGGAAACGCTGAATGGAAATCCCAGAAATTTGATCTGTGGAAAAGATATCGCATCTTCTGCCCCTCTTTTATTGGCAATAATTGATAGTAGGTTCGTTGTGGTATCCTCCAGTTCAAGACCATCGAGAACCTCAGCGGTATCGCGCATTTGAGGGATAGCTTTTGGGGAAACGAAGGATCCAAAATCGAGGGTATGAAAGCCCACTTTCAGCAACAGATTGTTGTAAGCTATTTTCGTTTCCGTGGGAATAAAGTGATGTATTCCCTGCATGGCATCTCGAGAGCACTCCACAATGTTGACCATGACACTAAGATATAGATAACGAGTTTAAATATTCATTAAATCCGAATATGCAGGTCTTGATTTCAACAGTAAACATGTAGGAGGATATAGGCCATTTAGATGCTTCTCCGTTTAAAAATCATTTACTTTGCCTGATGACTCAACCTATTGGCGCAAACGTTATTTAAATTGTATGAAACGAGCTATCCTCACAGGATTGGGATTCGTGATGAGTGGTGTGGGCATCCTGTCGCTGGTCTATAAGATGATCGGCCTGCAATTGTCTTACCTGGTTTGGATAGATTCATTCGGGGCACTCACAGGTCTGATCCTTAGATTGGTCATGATATTTGGTGGTGTAATTATAGTATATCTTTCCCGAACCGAGATGGATGTATAAAAAAACCGGGATCACGAAGAGCGACCCCGGCCATGAATTTAACTTCTATAATCCTTAAACAGCCTCCAGGCTGGCACTTTTTACTGTCTTGATGATCCTCTCTGCGATCAGATACGGATCTGCATTTGATGCCGGCCTCCGATCTTCGAGATATCCCTTCCAGTTTTCCGCTGTTGATATCGGAATACGTATTGAGGCTCCCCTGTCAGAAACTCCATAACTGAACTTATCAATACTTTGAGTCTCATGAAGCCCCGTTAACCTTTGGTCATTATCAGAACCATAGATGGCGATATGATCATTATGAACAGGCCTGAATGCCTCACAAATCGCTTCAAACCTCTCCTTGCCACCTACTTCTCTCATCTCACCGTTGGAGAAGTTGACATGCATCCCCGATCCGTTCCAGTCCCCTTTTACAGGCTTAGGATGAATATTAACAACAATGTTGTATTTCTCTGTGACTCTATGTAAAAGGTATCTGGCTACCATTAAATCATCAGAGGCTTTTTTTGCACCCTTGCCAAATACCTGGAATTCCCATTGGCCCAACATAACCTCGGCATTAACACCAGTTACACCAATGCCTGCTCCTATGCATGCATCCATATGTTCTTCAACGATATCTCTACCTTTCACGCGATCTGCGCCTACTGCACAATAATACGGTCCCTGAGGGGCGGGAAATCCAGTAGAAGGAAACCCGATGGGACGTTCGTTCTGGGTCAATACATACTCTTGTTCAAATCCAAACCAGTAATCCTCACTTGCATCCTCGAT
>JAWVZH010000041.1:0-20251 GCA_033722295.1 Saprospiraceae bacterium | reverse complement strand
CTGGGGTACGATCATAGCATCCTATGCTATTTTCTGGCCAATGCATTATCTGGGAATGGCCGGCGTGCCAAGAAGGTATTATCGTTTTGATAACTTCGACGCATTCTCCCATTTTGGGACAATGAACCAATTCATTACGATAGCTGCTATCGTGGCGTTCTCTTTACAGGTGCTTTTCGTGATCAACTTTTTCTACAGTATCTGGTATGGGAAGAAGGTCAAAAAAAGAAATCCGTGGGGAGCAACTACTCTGGAATGGAGTACACCTATCAAT
Organism: Saprospiraceae bacterium; assembly: GCA_033722295.1. Lineage (GTDB taxonomy): Bacteria > Bacteroidota > Bacteroidia > Chitinophagales > Saprospiraceae > JAWVZH01. The sequence goes on along the minus strand of JAWVZH010000041.1, from coordinate 19,977 downwards.
GCCGGACATGGTAACTGGCCCGGTAAAATTCCTACGGTGCACAGATGGGCATATGACTACGGAAAAGACAATAAGGAATATATTCCACAGTATGTCCCTCTTGAGGAAGGAGAGGAACCCAGTGATCATTAAAATTAATGTATAGAATTTCGATAAAGCACGGATCATAAGATCAATGAGTAATAAAAGAACCATAGATACAGCCATTTCTACGACCTCGTGGTGGACAGACTTTTCCGAATTGGTAAAGTTCAGGTTGACTTTGTTGGTGATCTTCACTTCATTGATGTCATATCTGATCACCGCCGGGTCTACGGCGTCTCTTGGGATTGCGGTACTTCTATCCATTGGCGGTTTCTTTGTGGCGGGTGCCGCAAACGCTTTAAACGAGGTCCTGGAAAAGGAGTATGACGCCTTGATGGTCAGAACGAGGAACAGACCACTGGCCGCAGGACGAATGACCACTTCCACCGGTGTCCTCCAAAGCGGAATGATGCTATTGATAGGTACGGTCATGCTCAGCGCTATTAATCCATTGACCGGATTACTGGGAATGATATCCGTGGTATCCTATGCCTTTGTTTACACACCGATGAAGCGATATTCAACATGGGCTGTTCCTCTGGGAGCGGTCCCTGGGGCAATGCCGGCTCTAATCGGTTGTGTTGCTGTCAATGGAGAGATCACTTTACTGGCGGTTTTGCTTTTTGCAATTCAATTTATGTGGCAGTTCCCTCATTTTTGGGCTATCGCTTTCCTGTCCTTTGATGATTATGAGAGAGCGGGGTATCAGTTCTTGCCAAAGGATGGTGACCGTATCGATCAGAAGTTGGGATTATATGCCCTTATCTATACTTCATTGCTTCTGGTATTGATAGTACCTGTGTTTGCCATGGAGTTGACCAACAGCCTGGGTTTGGTGATCATTTCCGGTGTAACAATTTATTTTTTATATACAGCATACAGGTTCTATTCGTCCATGTCCAGGCCGGCAGCGCGACAGTTGATGTTCGCTTCCTTCTTTTATTTACCCATTTCATTTGGGGCTTTGGTAATAAGTGCTTTCTAATATGTTGGAATCGGGAAGAATAACATACGATAGTAACAGAACGAACAGGATCCATCCTCACAAATTTGCATTGTGGATCGCAATGGCGAGTATCATAATGATGTTCGCTGCATTCACCAGTGCTTATATTGTCAGACAAGCTGCAGGGAACTGGCTTGAATTTAAAATACCATCGATATTTTTTCTGAGCACTATAGTTTTGATCCTTAGCAGTATCAGCTTACATGTGTCATTTCGGGCATTCAAGAATATGAATGCGACGGTTCACAGGATATTTTTAGTCCTTGCCTTTATACTGGGACTCGGTTTTGCTATACTGCAATATCAGGGTTGGATGACTCTGTTCGGTATGGGTATAGAGCTCACGGGTAATCCCAGCGGATCATTTTTATATCTTATTTCAGGAGTTCACCTATTACACGTATTAGGTGGAATGGCGGCACTCGTAGTGGCTATTGTGCATGCATTTTTATTGTCATGTACACCGAGTCCAAGGCGAGTATTGCGATTTGAACTGGTTTTACATTATTGGCATTTTGTTGATGCCTTGTGGATTTATCTATTGGTTTTCTTGATATTACAGTAATTGTTGAATATGTCTTCAGAAACAGTCATGCATCCATCGGTTGAAGAGAACAGGTCCGGCGCCTGGTCAGGAGGAAAATCTCCATTCAAAGCCAGTTATGGTAAGTTGATGATGTGGTACTTCTTGCTATCGGATGCTTTTACATTTGCTGGCTTCTTAATTGCCTACGGAACCCTGAGGTTCAGTAACCCTACCTGGCCGGTCCCTGACTTTGTGTTCAGTACTTTTCCAGGAGGATTACATAATAAGCCACTTTATTTCGTAACGCTCATGACCTTTGTGTTACTGTTCAGTTCTTTTACTATGGTGCGTGCAGTACAGGAAGGACAAAGAGAAAATAAGAAGGGGGTTATCGTATGGATGCTTCTGACCATTTTTGGAGGTTTGGCCTTTCTTGGCTGTCAGGCATGGGAGTGGAATACGCTGATCGCCAAGGAGCATATGTCGGTCACTACCAATCCATTTGGTACACATACTGAACATGGTAGATATCTCGAAGGAGATGGTCATGGAATAGAAGCTGGAGACACATTTGATCCGGGAACTCCATATCTGATCCACAAGCACCATGGAGAATATCAGCGTCTCAAGTACGAGGTAACCGAGGGACCTCAGGCTGGGTCGGTAAAAGAAATGAGTTTTGGCCCGGTGGCCTTTGGAGCACTATTTTTCTTCATTACTGGCTTTCACGGCTTTCACGTGTTCTCTGGTGTCGTGTTCCTGCTTATTATCATGCTGAACGTAGCCAGCGGCATTTACGCTAAAAGGCGAAACGGCTATGAAATGGTGGAGAAGATCGGATTATACTGGCACTTTGTAGATTTGGTGTGGGTCTTCGTCTTCCTCGTATTTTACCTATTATAAAAAATAGCAGAAAATGAGTCATCTAAGTTATAAGGAAGCTAAATCCAAAGTACTCAAGGTCATACTGATCCTGGGTGTGATCACCATCGTAGAGGTATTGTTTGCCCTCCTTGGCAAGGGTTATATCATTGAGGGTGTGCACTTCCCCACAGCTATTATGGGTCTGGCAATGATCATAATGAGCTTTGTAAAGGCCTATCTGATCGTTTATGAGTTCATGCACATGAAATATGAGGTGCCTGGACTCGTGAAAAGCGTATTGCTGCCAACCTTGTTACTGGTGTGGGCAATAATCGCCTTCTTTTATGAAGGGAATACCTGGAAGAACTACCGGGCAGCAGCATCAAAAGTAGAAGAAAGGGTAGACCCGCCTGGAACTTTGAAAGCGGAGGATATCAAGTCCGGAATGGAAGCGCAACAGGAGAGTCATAGTGGTGATAGCGGAGATCATGGCGATGATCCCTCAGGACATTAATAACCGGAGTATTTAAGCTTTCCGGGTGCAGTAAGTTCGCGACGACTATTATTTTACTCTTACTTTCTTATAAGCTTAATATACGAGCCATATGCATCAGAGCATTTGGCGGTTTTCTGGCTTCACTAATAGCATATTTGAATGGAGTGAAGGTGAGCTTATCATCTATCAGCCCGGCCATAACATTATACCGGCCCTCGATCAGAGCATTAACCGAGGCGTAACCCAATCGGCTGGCGATTATCCTGTCGGCCGCAGTAGGGGATCCTCCTCTCTGTAGATGCCCTATCACAGTAACCTTTGTTTCGAACTCAGGATGTATCTCATTGACCATCTTTACGATTTCCATCGCACCTCCTTCATCATTGCCTTCGGCTACGATGACAAGGTTAAAAAGCTTTTGCCGTCTTTTAGCCTTCTCGAGGTGTTCTACAAGTTCATGGATATCTGTTGACGACTCTGGAATCAGTACACCGCTCGCCCCACTGGCAATGGCAGTATGTAGAGCGATAAAACCGGAATTCCTGCCCATTACTTCTATGAAGAACAATCTGTCATGTGAGTCAGCGGTATCCCGGATCCTGTCTACAGCGTTAACGGCGGTATTGACAGCAGTGTCAAATCCGATCGCCAGATCAGTACCGTAAAGATCGTTGTCAATAGTTCCCGGTATGCCAATAATAGGAAATTTATACTCCTCATAGAATAGTTTGGCACCTGTGAATGTGCCGTCTCCACCGATGGCTACCAGTGCATCAATCTCATTCGCCTTGAGTACATCATAAGCCATCTTTCTTCCCTCTGGCGTTTTGAATTCTTCACTTCTGGCTGTTTTGAGTATAGTGCCACCTCGATGAATGATATTGGCCACGTCCCCTTTTTCCAATCGGCTGATCTCACCCTTGATAAGACCGTCGTAACCATTCTTGATACCATAAACGTGCAGGTCGTGATAGGCTCCCGTACGCACCACTGCCCGGATGGCGGCATTCATGCCGGGAGCATCACCTCCTGAAGTATAGACAGCGATTCTATTGATTTTTGTTGACATAGTAGTTTATCAAGGATTTAATGGGGTATCTATCAATCGACAGACATTGATATCCAATTTTCCCCAGGTAATTTTCTATAAATGAACTGTGAAAATAAGCGATAGATCCTGTTAGATGAATCCTTTTCGAAAATTTCGTTTCATTTACCGGAAGTAGGTCAATATATATAGCTATTCGCGAGTGAGCGAGAGCCTTTATCTCTTCGGTATTGATGATCTGACTTAAGCTATCTGCGAGTAGATCGATAACTTCCTTGAAGACTCTGAAATCCTGAATTTGACCTGAGGCCTTTTCAGGGTCGAATTGCAAGATCTTTTTAAGGTGTTGTGTGGTATTCTCCGAAAATGAAGACCGGCCATAGCGTTTTAGTATTTCTTTGGCAATATCTCTGGAAGAGCCTTCGTCACCCAACATCCATCCCAGACTTGGAATATTGTAGTCGATCAATGCCCCGTTGAAATGGGCCAGGTTGGAACCGGTCCCCAGGATGCCTAGCCAACCGGGCTCTCCAGATGTCAGGCCATGAGCGAGTGCCATTATGTCACTGTAGACGTTAATATCTGCAAAGGGGAGTTTATATCGCCAGATGTCTGCTACTTCCGATCTTCTATGATCATCTGCTCCGGCACAGTAGTGATGAATGCTGTCCGGCGACTTTGAACCGTCAGAATTTGAGATAAACGAAAGGATCATGTTGACCAGATCATATCTGTCGTGGTGATATGGGTTGAAACCTTGTTGGGTAGTTTCCAGTCTAACCTTTTGGTCATCCAGAGCAACCCAGTTTGATTTAGTGGAGCCACTTTCTATAATCCACATCAGAGACATGGTTTAAAAATATGTTTTTCACACCTTAATTCAATTTTCAACACCATCGTTTTATCTTCGTCCATCAAATATTGATTATGGAAAAAATTGCGGTTATAGGTGCAGGAACTATGGGAAATGGCATTGCTCATACATTTGCGATGAATGGTTATAATGTGGATCTCATTGACGTTTCTCAGGACGCCCTGGATAAGGCGATATCGACAATCTCTAAAAACCTTGACCGTATGGTCAAAAAGGAGAAGATCAATGAGGAAGCCAAGGCGGCTGCCCTGGCCAATATCAAGAGTTATACTGACATGAAGAAGTCTGTGGGTAGCGCTGATCTGGTAGTTGAAGCCGCCACGGAAAATATCGACCTTAAATTAAAGATATTCAAGGAGTTAGATCAGTCAACTTCCACAGATACTATATTGGCGACCAATACTTCATCGATCTCAATTACCAGAATTGCAGCTGTAACGGGCCGTGCCGACAAGGTGATCGGGATGCATTTTATGAATCCTGTACCTGTAATGAAGCTTGTGGAAGTGATCCGCGGTTATTCCACTTCCGATGAAACGACCAAAATAATTCTGGAGGTATCTGAAAAGCTGGGCAAATCACCGGTAGAAGTAAATGACTATCCTGGTTTTGTAGCTAACCGAATATTAATGCCCATGATCAATGAGGCGATCTGCACGCTTCATGAGGGGGTAGCGGGGGTCCAGGAGATAGATACAGTTATGAAACTGGGAATGGCTCACCCGATGGGACCATTGCAGTTGGCAGATTTTATTGGTCTGGATGTTTGTCTGTCGATTCTTGAAGTTTTATATGAAGGTTTTAATCAGCCCAAATATGCTCCGAACCCGTTGTTGGTGAATATGGTGTTGGCCGGAAAACTAGGTGTGAAGAGCGGAGAAGGGTTTTATGATTATAGTGAAGGAATGAAAGAGGCCAAAGTATCCGGATCATTCGTCTAAAAGCCATTCATAGAACCGTTCATCCTTAAAAGCATCTATCTCACGACGCTCCTTTTTCGTCGGACGTCCAGCACCTTTCTCTCTGAACTCTGAACGTCCCTTACCAATATACCAATCGTTGAACTTGTTCCTTTCTTCTTCGGTTGTGAGATCTTCATAGCACGGTGCTGCCAATTTTGCTGACACCCGGTTCTTTAAGAGATCCACAACTCTGATTATCAGGTTAAAACCATCCTTGTAGACGCCGAGGATATCCCCCTGTTCGATTAAGTGTGATGGCTTCACAGGCTTACCATCAACGGTTATACGCCCTTTTTTACACTGAGTGGTTGCAAGGGTACGGGATTTGAACAGTCTAACTGTCCACAACCATTTGTCCACCCTGACGTTTTTCATTTTTTTCGTTCAATTAAAGGATATGACATTTCCAGGGTCTTCAGTTTATCTACGATGATCCTGGTCACCAGGTAATCCCTGTACCAGCTCTTGTCGGAGGGTATGATGTGCCAGGGTATCTCACTCCAGTTGATCGCATCTTCATATGCCTCCATATACTCGTACCAGAACTGGCGCTCTTTCCAGTCGTTATCATTGTGCTTCCAATTCTTGTGCTTGTCGTCAATGCGCTCCTGTAATTCTTCTTCCTGCTCATCGAAGGAAATATTGAGAAAAAATTTCATGACGATGGTGCCATTATCTGCCTCCAGGTTCTTCTCGAACGCATTGATCATTCTCATGCGGTGTTTTACACGATCCATGTCGATCCATTTATGCACCCGCTGAATCAGAATGTCTTCGTAGTGACTCCGTACAAAAAGCTGTACGTGACCTTTTCGAGGTGCATGCCTGTATACTCGCCACAAAAAATCATGCTCCATTTCTTCCTCTGTGGGTTTCTTGAAACTGAATGCATCTATAACAGTGGGACTGACACCTTTGAAAACCTTTCTCGCTGTGCCATCCTTACCACTAGCATCCATGCCTTGCAGAACGATCAGTAGGCTATGTTTACGGTGTGCGTACATGACCTGAAGATGATCAACAAGATCTTCCTGAAGTTCAGTGAACTTTTTCTTTGTCTCCTTCTTTTCAAAACCATCAGGAGGCGTGGTCTCGAGTTGTTCTATCTTGATATCTCGTTTTTTCATCAGGTTGACATTTTGCTTCTTTTTACCAGGTAGGCCTGGAGAACCTTAAAGATGTCTTTATGAATATCAATAGGCTCATAGTCCACTCTGTATTGAAGACATTTTTGCTTGATGGACTCCTGTAGTTCTGCTACCTTTTCAAGATAATAGTCCTTAACCATATGGGATTGAAGCTTTATTTCCTGATTGGTCTCTATATCGATAAAGTGATAAGGTCGGTTCTCGAACTCGAAATCCATTTCCAGCTTTTTATCGATGACCTGGAACAGTATCACTTCATGCTTGCTGTACTTCAGATGTTGAATAGCGGCGAAAAGCTCTTCAAGGTCATCTTCCTGATCAAACATATCGGTGAATACCACTACGAGCGAACGTTTATGGATGGTGTCAGCCACCTGGTGGAGGGCCTGGGAAGCATGAGTCGACCTGTTGTGAGAAGTGTCATTGATAGCTTGATCCAGATAGGTCAAAAGCAATCGATAGTGAGTCGTGCTGCTCTTGGCTTTAGTATGGATCTTCAGAGTTTCATCGAAAAGGCTGAGCCCGAAGGCATCACGTTGCTTTTGCAGGAGATTCATGAGGGACGCGGCCGCCAATGACGAGAATTTGAGCTTGTTAAGCCTGGCTTCGCTGCCTGCATTGACCTCTGGAAAATTCATCGAAGAGCTGATATCGAGAACTATCTGACATCTCAAATTCGTTTCTTCCTCGTACTTTTTGGTATAAAGCCTATCTGTGCGTGCAAATACCTTCCAGTCGATGTTTTTTGTGGACTCTCCCTGATTGTAGAGCCTGTGTTCTGCAAATTCAACCGAGAACCCATGGAACGGACTTTTATGAAGACCGATGATGAACCCTTCCACAACCTGGCGAGCAAGAAGGTCCAGATTGTTCAGTTGCCGAAGGTCGAAATTGTCGAAGAAGCTCATGGTTACAAGTATATGTAATTGTTTAGACTTAACGCCATCAACCCCTCTGATCGCATGGCATTTCAGGAATATTTCGGTAAGGACTGGATAAAAAAAAGGCATCCCGGTAAAAGATGCCTTCTAAAACTGTTATGTAATATTTACAGCAGTGATTCGATCTTATCTTTGAGCGTCTGCTTTGTGGCCGTGCCCACATGTTTGTCTACAACTTCGCCATCTTTTATGAAAAGTATGGTGGGTATGCTCCTGACACCAAATTTCATGGAAGTCTCTGGATTGCTATCCACATCCAGTTTGCCTACTACAACTTTGCCCTCATAATCCTGGGCAAGTTCTTCAATTACCGGTGCGATCATTTTACAGGGTCCGCACCATTCTGCCCAAAAGTCCACGACTGCCACATTGTCTGAAGCTAATGCACTGTCGCTGAAATTGGCATCGGTAAATTCAAAAGCCATCTATTCAAATTTTACGTTAACGAATGAATCATAATCATAACACATTGTTACCTTCAGAAGTTGTAGAAGGTAGCATCGCGGAAGCGATCTCATAACACGAAATGTCAATGCGTCGCTATAAAGACAAATTTACTGTCTTCTCACTAATTCTCCTGATACTCACAGTTCTAATGTATCTGCTTTTCTCCATAGTTTCAGAGATGGCTGAGGATGTATATGGAGGGGTGATCTATCCATTTATACGATATGCATTCGACCACACCTGGGGACAGTCGCCTGTACCATTCGTATATATCGTTACAATTATCATGACGGCTGCTTTCATATTTACTGGTTGGTCATTCAAGACGCATGGTTTGAAAAAAGGACTCATAAATCTGTTCAATCTACTCATCCTTCTGTTAGCACTCTTTTTCTGGACCTGGGGATTTAATTATTCTCGTGCCAATATCAAGACCCGCCTTGAAATTCAGATCCCTGAAGTAAAGGATGAAGCGTTGATGTCTTTCTTCTGTGAGCTTACCGAAGAGCTTCCAGAGTTACGCAAAAAAAGAAGGAGTTTGACCTATTCTGAAATGGAGCAAGAGGTCCTGAATTCCGCCGACCGCTTCTTTAAGTCTCACCACCTTCCAACACCAGGGAAACCGAGGATAAGGGCACTCTATCCTGAAGGTGTTTTGCTTGGTATATCCACGGCGGGCATCTATATTCCGTATGCTTTTGAAGCTCACTTCGATGCAGGATTGCATCATTTGGTCTGGCCATATGTCATGTCCCACGAGCTGTCCCATGCTTTTGGTATTACTGATGAAGGGGAGTGCAACTTCCTGGCTTCCCTTATTTGCTCTTACAGTTTCTCACCCTTACTGCGGTATTCTGGTGGATTGCAAGATCTTAGATCGGTATATTATGCCCTGGTGAGATCAGGCCATGATCCGAAACATTTATCTGCACAGATCTCCGAGGACATAAGATCGGACATTCGAAACATTAGAGAAAAACATGATTCATTTCCGTCATATTTTCCAGAATTCCTGAGGGACTGGATCTATGACAATTATCTTAAGTCCCAGGGTATTAAAAGTGGTCTGAGTAGTTATCGGGAGGACATCGGGCTGCTGATAGCCTGGAGAGAACGCACGAAAGAAAATTGATCCTTATTGGCCGTATCCCCATCTGATGAAAGGAGATGGGCCTAGTCTAACGTCATACCACGAACCGATATCTAAAGAGTGTGATCCATTGAAATTGTAACCGATACTGAACCCGAAATTTACGGGCCATATTGAAACGAAGGGGCTGAATAGCCATCTTCTATCGTTTTGGTAATAAAAATTCAGCAAAATATTAGGGAAGGACGCTATGTCGGTGATAAAAGCAGTAGAGATATGGAGGTCTTGGCTGATCTGCCAATAGCTGTGCCAACGCAAGTTGAGTTCAGTTTGATCCTGAAAGTTATTCTTTCCGGGAATTACGTTTTGAGCGATGAAGAGAAACCTCCATTTGTCGAAACTCAGTAACAGTTCGATGCCGGCTTGCCAATTATTGACAGTGGCTTCTTCTGAAGATCGATGTTTGTGGATGCCAGATATACCAAGGCGAAGCTTATCGGCTACCGTATGATTGCCCCCTAACATGATTTGCGATGAAAAGTAACTCGATCTGATATAGGATGAACCCACCATGCGAAATTGCCACCGTTCTTTTAAATAAATACTGGTCAATTGCAATCTATTGACATCGGTGAGGTAGGGCTGGGTCAATCTGGCGACGACCTGCACCTTTTTAAAACGTGGAGAAAGCATCAGGTCCTGGGTAAGGAATCCCTGGGTGTAGGACTGGGATGTCAGATAGAGGAAGAGGATGATGAACCTAATTCTCATAGTACTTGTGTTTTATATATATTTTTGCTTGATAGCAGATCGCTATGGCAGCAAAATTTCGCAGAAACCATATTGCCAGGAAAGGAGGCTCAGGATTCCTGAGGATAATCATATTTGCAATGATCCTTGTCCTTTCTTTATGGTACCTGGTAAAGCAAATAGGTAACCTCGATCTGGACAATAAATTCCAGGAATCCGACCGTATTCTCACCGACAGTACGATGATGATGTCACTGAAACTGGTGACGCCTGTTGATGTAGAGATTATTGATCACGGATATTATACCCTCGGCTATAATGAAGCACATGAGCAGGCTGAATGGGTCAGTTATATACTGACAGCAGAGTTATTGAAAGCGCCTAATGTGCCGCGCACAGATTGGTTTAGCGAGGATCCCGATGTAAAGACGGGATCTGCGCATCACAGAGATTATATAAGGAGTGGGTATACTCGAGGTCATTTGATCCCTGCTGCTGATGTCGCCTTCAGCGATGCATCAATGGAGTCTTCTTTTTACATGAGCAATATCTCTCCCCAATTGGCATCGTTCAACGGCGGCGTTTGGCGAGAGCTGGAAGAAACAGTAAGGCAGTGGGCATATAGATATGACACCCTGTATATAGTTACAGGACCGGTATTATCAGTCGAACCTGTCGAATGGATTGGAAAAACAAGCAGTGTAGCAGTGCCGGCTTTCTTCTATAAAGCTATCCTAAATAAAGATGCACAGGCCGTAGCTTTCATACTTCCGCACAGATTATCCACCGAGCCTATCCGGGAATTTGCTGTTACGATCGACAGTCTCGAAGAATTCACCGGACTTGAGATCTATGACGACATACTACCTGACAGTATTGAAGTAAGAGTTGAAAAGGAAATGGATCTGTCATTATGGCCTGCGGATCCGTCAAAATATTCGAAGCGTATTAATAAATGGAATAAAAGATAAGCATGAGTAAGGTTGATGATTTCAGGGAGGAGATATCCCAGGGATACAAGTTTGAAGGACCGAGTATTATTATGGGTGGAGCCATGCTTGATGGTGAGGTTCTGACAGATCATTTCGTGAGGGTGCCCACAAGTACGCTCAACCGGCACGGGTTGATCGCAGGAGCAACCGGAACAGGTAAGACAAAGAGTCTGCAGATCATGGCCGAGCAGATGAGTAGCATGGGAATTCCAAGCCTGGTCATGGATATCAAGGGCGATCTGAGTGGATTGGCGGTTGAAAGCGACGGACATCCCAAAATTGATGAAAGACATGAACAGATCGGCCTACCTTTTATACCTGACAATAGTCCTGTGGAATTCCTTTCTCTGAGTAAGGAACCAGGGGCCAGATTGAGAGCTACAGTTACGGAATTCGGACCTGTGCTTTTTTCTAAGATGCTCGACTTGAATGAGACCCAGGAGAGTATTGTTGCAGTTTTGTTCAAGTACTGTGATGATCACCACCTTCCATTACTAGACCTGGAGGATTTCAAGAAGACCCTACAGTATATATCCAACGAGGGAAAGGAAGACATAGAAAAGGAATATGGAAGGATATCAACCTCATCCGTTGGCACGATCATGCGAAAGATTGTAGAACTTGAGCAGCAGAATGCTCAAGTATTCTTTGGTGAGCGTTCATTTGATGTGGAGGACCTGTGCCGGGTTGATGAGAACGGGAAAGGAGTCATTTCGATAATTCGCCTCACAGATATACAGGATCGACCTAAACTCTTCTCGACCTTTATGCTTCAGATCCTTGCCGAGATCTATAATACTTTTGAAGAAACCGGTGATGATGAAAAACCGAGACTGGTTATGTTTATCGATGAGGCTCACCTTGTGTTCGATGAAGCGAGTGATGCCCTCCTGGATCATATTGAAACGGTGATCAAGCTTATAAGGTCGAAAGGAATTGGAATATTTTTCGTCACACAAAATCCTGATGACATTCCTGACGAGGTCCTGGGTCAGTTGGGTATGAAACTCCAGCATGCACTTCGAGCTTTTACGGCAAAGGACCGAAAGGCCATTAAGCTGGCGGCTGAGAATTACCCCTTGACCCAATATTATGATGTCAGTCAGAAGCTGACCGAGCTTGGCATTGGAGAAGCATTCATTTCAGCATTGAATGAAGATGGGATACCGACACCTTTAGTCCATACCATGATGCGCGCACCACAATCAAGAATGGATGTTCTCAGCTCAAAAGAAATCGAGGATGTGATCTCCAGATCTTCGTTGATAGACAAATACAATGAGGACATCGATAGGGAAAGCGCCTACGAAATATTGAACAGGAAACTGGATCAGGTTGCAGATGAAGAGCACAAGAATGTTATGGAGGAACAGAGATCCCGATCATCACGAAGCAGGCGTGGCAAACAAAAATCTGTTTTCGAACAGGTCTATGAAAGTACAACTACCCGTCAGATCGGAAGAACCATAGCCAGGGAGATCACGAGGGGGTTGCTTGGAGCTCTTGGGGTCAAGAAACGACGGGGGCGATCATGGTTCTAATTGACCTTCTGCAAATTGTGCAGAGTGAGTGATTGAGCAGCTTTACTTAAGGTTGCTTGTTTACAGGTTTGGCATCGTGTTCTTCGTCTTCGAGATCTATATGCTCATATTCAGACATATACTTTTGCCACGGTGTGTCTTTAAAGTGATCTCCCGCGAAGAAAGTCATGATCACTTCGAATGTCTTTGGATCCTGAAATCCAGGAATGGGTTGTAACACGTTGAGATCTTCATCGATGAAAACGATGGTGGGATAGCTTAATCTGCCCTTGGTTATAGCCGCAGCCAGGGCATGATAGCCACGCCGGCCAGATTTGATAAATTTGTATACCTTATCCCTGTACTGAATGTCATCTTTGTATTCAGCATTGAATTTCACGGGGTAAAAGTTCTCGTTGAGGTAATCCGCTATATGTGGTTGCTGGAAGGTGGCCTTATCCATTCTCTTGCACCATCCGCACCAATCGGTATATACATCGACAAAGATCTTCTTCTTCACCTCCTTTTGCAGCTCGAGTGCTTCTTCAAAACTGAGCCATTGCACCTTCTGTCCAAAACTACTTCCGGAGAGAACCAAAACCACTACCGCTGTAATAAGATATTTCATCGATATTTTGAATGTCATCGCGAATTCATATTTCTGCAACTACAAAGAAACAACTATGAAACAACTAATTCAAAGGACTTCATTCTCTACTGAGGACATTTAAATTAACTTTAACGAATGCCGGCCTGGCATCGTTCCAGGACCGTTTCATAATTATCTTCATTTAAGATGGTCTCGATCCTGTCGCCAGCAAGATGGTCTCGTCCTGTCAGTCGACCTTTAACCCAGGGTGCCTTGACACCCTGGCCAATCTTTTGATCGGATGTGATCACCCGGGCTTCATCCCATATTCCCTGAGAGATAAAGAGCCGGAGCATCTTGGCTCCGCCTTCGACCATTAATCGCTGTATACTTTTTTCGTGAAGGCTTTTGATGATAAAAGGAAGTTGTTGTTCTTCGTTCTCGGGGAGTGTAGACATGCGTTTTAGTCCTGTAGAACTTCCCGTCTCCCGTGTAAAGGTCCAAGTGGGTGCATCATCCCGGTAAATATTATGCGTTTGCGGTACGATCAATTGACGATCCACGAGGATTCTCAACGGTGATGTACCCTTTACCAACCTGGTATTCAATCGGGGATCATCAATCAATGCTGTGCGCGACCCAACAAGTATGGCATCTATTTCTGATCGCCATTTGTGCACAAGGATGTCTGAAGACCTATTGGATACTTTGGTGCGTTCAGCAGCATGCCCCATATAACCATCATAGGTCTGTGCCCATTTCAAAATAATGTAAGGTCTGTTCAAAACCTGGGAATAGAGAAATGGTCTGTTGGATCGAATAGCTTCTTCTGTAAGATCGGAAAGTTTAACATATATGCCGGCCTCTAGCATTTTTTTCACGCCTTTCCCATTTACCCTGGGGTTCGGGTCGAGGATCCCGATGACAACTTTTTGGATGCCGGCGTCAATTATAGCATCTGCACAAGGGGGTGTTTGGCCATGATGGGAGCAAGGTTCCAGACTTACATACATCGTTGACCCGGCTATTCTTTTCTTTTTCTCCTCCGACACATGATTAAGGGCATTGATCTCGGCATGCGACCTGCCAAACACACGGTGATATCCTTCACCAATGATCTCTCCATTATATACGATCACGGCGCCAACAGTAGGGTTGGGGCTTACATTCTGATGGCCATATTGGGCCAATTGAAAAGCTCGGTGCAAAAACCTTTCTTCCTCGTTGGTAAGTGGCTCACTTGCTTTTATCGCGGGGATCATAAGATCTTTTTGAGAGCATCGACAAATGCGTAGATTTCTTCCTCAGTATTATCGTGGGAGAAAGATAGGCGGAGCAGCTTTAATTCTTCGCCGGGAAACAGAGTGTCATACACATGTGAATCTGTTTCAGCGCCTGAACTGCAAGCACTGCCTCCGGATACGGCAAAACCCATTATATCCAGGTTGGGGATCGCCATGCTGCTTTTTTCTGTCAAAGGAACCGCAAGGTTGATGATCTTATAGTGACAATCGACAGGAGAGGGATTGACGATCTTTACTTCGGGTATCACATTTTTGAGTCGTTCGATCAGTGATTCCCTTAAAGAAGAAATATGATTGCGCCTTTGGAGCAGATTGTCATAAGCAAGGGTCAGGGCGATGGACATTCCTGCTATATATGGAATGTTCTCCGTGCCGGCCCGCACCTTTCTCTCTTGCTGCCCTCCATGGATCAGCGGGCCAACGGTGGATCCTGAGTTCATATACAGGACTCCAACACCTTTGGGACCGTGAAATTTATGTGCAGATGCTGACAGGAAGTTTACATTGAGATCATTAAGGTCATATTTGAAATATCCGATCCCCTGCACTGTATCGGTGTGAAAGAGGGCATCATTTTGCTGACAAAGATCTCCTATAAGCTTAATATTGTTGATTGTTCCTATCTCATTGTTAATATGCATAAGGCTCACAAGGGGGCGGGAACCGTTCTTGATCCTTCTTTCAAGATCATCGAGATCTGCTTTGCCCATGGCGTCCAGTTTGACATACTCGATTTTCACATCGGGCTCGAGGGATCTGAGTACTTCCATTACACAGGGGTGTTCGATAGGAGAAGAGATGATCCTTTTTATCGCCAGATCTCGAACAGCTCCTTTAATTGCAGTATTGTTGGATTCTGTACCTCCGCTGGTAAAGAAGATCTCGCCAATAGAGGCATTTAGAAGGTGAGCTATATTTTTTCTTGCATCTTCGATGATCGTTCTGCCTATCCTCCCTTCACGGTGCAGACTACTCGGATTGCCATAGGCCTCACTTAACGTAGACTGAATGACCTCCTTTACTTCTGGAAGGACGGGAGTAGACGCTGCATTATCAAAATATACTCTGTTCACAAGATGATGGTCTGTCAGTTTTGATTAAAACCAGTCCTGAATGCTTTGTGTTTCGATTTTCTTTGATTCATTTTTATGATAAAAGCAATTGGAACTTTTATCATAGAGGTAATCCGAAGCCCACTCTTCATGTTTTTCTGCGATCTCCCTGAGGGCATGAATAATGAACTGTACTTCAGAGTCGGTCATTGTAGGATGGATACTCAGCCTGATCCATCCGGGCTTTTCTGACATGTCACCCTCATCGATCTTGCAGGTAATGCTTTTCGAATGATCCTGGCCTACATGTAACAAGTAATGTCCGTAAGTCCCGGCACATGAACATCCACCTCTTACCTGAATTCCGAAGCGGTCATTAAGTAATTTAACACCCAGGTTATAATGAAGGTCATCTATGTAAAATGAGAAAACACCCAACCTGTCTTTGACCCTGCCTGCAAGTATGTTCAATCCTTTGATCGCTTCGAGTCCTTCAAAGATCTGCTTGTTGATCTCTTCTTCCCGTTTCAGGATATTATCGACTCCCATTTCCTCTTTGAGTGCTATGCTTTTGGCCACTCTCATCGTCTGGAGAAATGCAGGAGTGCCTCCGTCCTCCCTTACCTCTATAGCATCGTAGTATCTTTTTCCGCCCCAGGGATTTGTCCAATTGACCGTGCCGCCTCCAATGTTATCCGGAATGCGGTTGTTATAGAGGTCGGGACTGAAAATTAAAATTCCTGTAGCACCAGGCCCACCCAAAAACTTATGGGGAGAGAAATAGATCGCATCGAGATGGGCATCGGGATCTTCTGGCGGACGCATGCAGATGTCGATATATGGTGCCGAACAAGCGAAATCGACAAAGCAATGACCTCCGGCCTTATGCATTAGACGAGCTACCTCATGATAAGGGGTGCGAATACCCGTTACGTTTGAGCAAGAGGTGATAGCTGCAATTTTGTGAGTTCTGTCACTATACTTTTTCAACAGGGCCTTCAGGGCGTCGAGGTCCATCAGCCCACTTTCATCGGCGGGTATGATGACCACGTCAGCCAGGCACTCCTCCCATGAGGTCTGATTGGAGTGGTGCTCCATGTGCGATACAAAAATGACCGGTACTTTTTCTTCTTCCAGTTCGATCAGGTCATGATATTTCTCATGCACCTTTAATCCAAGTATCCTCTGAAACTTATTGACCATACCTGTCATTCCCGACCCGGAGGAGAGCAAAACGTCATCGGTATTTGCTCCGACGTGAGACTTGATCTTCTGCTTGGCCAGATTATAAGCGTATGTCATGGTGGACCCTGTGAAATTGGTCTCGGTATGTGTATTACCTACTTTAGGGTATATGTTCCTGATAAACTCTTCTTCAATAGGACGATAAAGTCTGCCGCTGGCCGTCCAGTCTGCATAGAGAATTCTCTGCTCTCCATATGGGGAAGTAAATGTTTCATCCTGTCCGATGATGTGCTTTCGAAACTTATGAAAGTAGGCTTCCAGGGTGCTTGATCTGATGGTGGGAGATTCGATCATAAGGCAAGGGACTTTAAATATTGAAGATCATGTTTTTAATTTCTTTAATATAGGATCGAGCTGAGACTTTCGTCTTCCCCTCTGCATAAAGTCTTATAATAGGTTCCGTATTGGATTTACGCAGATGGACCCATCCTTCTTCGAAATTTATCTTGACTCCATCGATCGTAGAAACTTCATGGCTGTTTTTATAAGCATCTGTAATCAGTACAATGATGTCGTCCGCGTGTAAGTTCGCTTCCAAGGGCATTTTATCCTTTACCATATGATAGGTCGTATAGGACTCCTTCAAAGTGTTAAGGTCAGTATTCCGTTCAGCCAGCAATCCCAAAATGAGACCTATCCCTGCAAGAGCATCTCTTCCATAATGCAATTCCGGTAGTATGACGCCTCCATTTCCTTCACCGCCAATAACCGCCTGTGTTTCTTTCATGAGCTGTACGACATTCACTTCGCCCACTGCTGATTGGTGATGAGGAACCGCGTATTTTTTTGAAAGATCTCCAAGGGCCTTTGTGCTGGAAAGGTTGGACACAGTAGGGCCGGGGGTCCTTTCGAGGACGTGATCAGCAACTGCGACAAGCGTATATTCTTCTCCGAAATATTTTCCTCTCGGGCCAAATAATGCCAGTCTGTCGACGTCAGGGTCTACAGCAATGCCCAGATCTGCATTGGTTGATCTTACGGCATGTTTTAGATCTTCCAAATGGAGAGGTAGTGGTTCGGGATTATGGGCAAAGTTACCGTCGATGGTATCATTGAGTATATCATATTCGACACCCAACTCATTGAGGAGTGGAGGAATAGCCAGAGAGCCGGTAGAGTTAATGGCATCTACGACAACCTTGAACCTCCTTTCCCGTATCTTCTGGACAGGAATGTAGGGCAAAGTGAGAATCGCTTCAATATGTCTATTCAGAGATTCATCGTCATTTCTGAGTGAACCTATATGCTCATTGGAAGGGTAGGAAACCGGACCGATTTGAGATAACCCCAGCAATTTCTCACCATAATCTGCCGATATGAACTCTCCCCGTTCGTTGAGGAACTTCAAGGCATTCCATTCACGGGGATTGTGAGAAGCTGTGAGAATAATACCCCCATCTGCCTCATGGAAGGGCACAGCCATCTCCACGGTAGGAGTTGTACTTAGGTCGAGATTAATAACATGACAGCCACATAGCCTCAGAATACCAATACTGTATGCGAGTATGGCTTCACCGCTTGACCGGCCATCGCGACCAATGACAACCGTGGGGTTGTTCTTGGTGGCTCTTAACATGCCTGCGAAACCGGACAGGAATTTGAGGAGATCGACGGGTGTCAACCCTTCACCGGGCTCGCCACCTATTGTGCCCCTCATGCCTGATATCGATTTTACCAGAGTCATCTCTAATACTTACATTTAATATTGTAAAAATGAGCAATTAATGTCAAAACATCAGTGGTTTGAATCATGGTTTGATACTGATTACTATCATTTGCTGTATGAGCACAGGGATGGTAAAGAGGCTTCTGAGTTTATACGAAGGCTGGTGGCTTATCTGGACCCCGAAGATTCCAGTGTGTTTTGCGATCTGGCATGTGGAAATGGTCGCCATGCTGAAGTGATCGCTAGAATGGGGTATGAGGTGGAAGGACTGGACCTCAGTGAGAACAATATCGATATGGCCAGAAAGATACCTCTTCCCAATCTGACCTTCAAGGTGCAGGATATGAGAGAGCCCTTTGGTCATGAAGAATTTGATTATGTGCTCAATTTGTTTACCAGCTTTGGTTACTTCGAAAGCGATGAGGATCACAGACAGACCATAAAGAATATGGCAATGAGCCTCAAAAATGATGGAAGGGCCATCGTTGACTATCTGAATGTTCACTTCGTTGAAAATTCGTTGAGACAGGAGTCAGTAGAAAGACATGGCGATGTTGACTTCCATATAAGGCGACTGATGTCGGACCGAGATATAGTTAAAGAGATTAAGGTCATCGATAATAATGATGTTCGTTATTTTGAGGAGAGGGTACGACGTTTCGATCTGGATGATTTTAAAGAAATGATCACAGGATCAGGTATGCAACTGGAACAGGTTTTTGGAGATTATTATCTGAATGGGTTCGAAGAGCAGACCTCGCCAAGATTGATCATGATAGCTCACAAACCATGATAGAGACAATTTTACAATGGGATCAGGACTTGTTCTTTATGATCAATGGCACCTGGACCACAGATACTATGGAGCAGGTTCTCCCTGTATTACGCGATAAGCTTGTTTGGTTGCCGCTGTATGTACTCGTACTTGCCGTTATTTTATTTAATAACCGCGGCTGGAAGGCACTGGCTTATATTCTCGTCATCGCGGCAACAGTTACGATCACTGATACGGTGAGTAGTAAATTGATAAAACCGTCAGTAGAGCGGGTGCGACCATGTAATGATGAATCTATAAAGCAAGAGGTCATCTTGCGCGCGAGATGCGGAGGAGGATACAGTTTTACATCAAGTCATGCCACAAATCATTTTGGACTTTCCATGGCTTTATTTCTCTTGCTTGGAAACAGGATTGCCTGGCGTTGGCTTATATTTCTTTGGGCAGCACTCGTATCATACGCGCAAATTTATGTTGGTGTTCATTACCCGCTGGATATACTCGGAGGAGCAGTCCTGGGAGTAATGCTGGGGTATCTGGTATATGCTACAGTAAATTGGTTTATTTTTTCCTATGATATATGACGGTAATAATCAAT
>JAWVZH010000040.1:0-20786 GCA_033722295.1 Saprospiraceae bacterium | reverse complement strand
TCAGGATCCGAGGTCTTATGGGCATGGCAACATTTACAGATGACATGGATATAGTCAGAGAGGAATTCGAGACTCTCAAGGAGCTTTTTGAGGATCTCCAGAAGAAGTACTTTGATCCTGCCAACTTTAACGAGCTGAGCATGGGAATGTCAGGTGACTATAGAATGGCACTGGAACAGGGCGCAACAATGGTCAGGATCGGTTCGAGAATATTCGGCCCACGCGAACAGTGATAGAACCCGGTAAAAAATCTAGAGCTTCAATAATTTGATCACGTCGATGATCTTTCCGTCCATGGAAGTAATTCGCACATAGTAGACCCCTCCTTTCAAATGTCCTACATTAAGCATTTCCTTCTGCGATATTGAGGTTGACATCATTTTTCGACCTTCTGAAGAAAAAATTTCAGCTTCTATTGGAAACTCCGCCCCAAGATTGACCATATCATCACTTACCGGATTAGGAAAAATGCTGATTTCAGCTACCGGATGACTCTCTGTCGACACAGATCCATCAAGGTGGTGATCTGTTTTATGGAAGGTCAAGCCGCCGCCCTGATGCCCAATTAGTAGTTCTAGTACATCATCATTGTCAATATCATCAAGGGCAATCGTAAGCCTGTCTGCACTATGTATTTGTCCAAATCGATCATTCACCAGCTCAAATTGGTGATCAGGCTCGGAAGTCACACCCGACAAGACCTTGATACCCTGGTTAGTTCCCATGTACAGCCTGGTATCTCCATTGAAATCAAGTATTTGCGGTGCGCTGAAGACCTTTGAACCAAACTTGGTGAACAACCGCCTTCCAAAACATGCATCATTGTTACCTTCAAAAAAGCCAGAGGCAAATTGTGGGTCACCAGGTGATCCGATATTCTCAAAATAATAGAGCGAGCCGCATGCGTTGTTATCTTCATCTATGGTTCCCTGTCTTGTTCCGATCACAAGATCACCTAACCCATCCTCGTTGACATCCCAAATGCAAGGCATGCTGTATGCTCCAATATCTATATCCTCGAATTGGAAAACAGGTTCATCAAACTGAGGCGCATCACCAGGAGGTGCAGTATTTTCCAAATAAAACAATGAACCATCCATTGTGCCAATCACGAGATCATCATCTCCGTCGCCATCCAGATCTCCAAAATTAGGAGAAAAGTTAGTCACACTGTTGATACTCATTCCATCGGAAAACTTGCTCATTCCCAAATAATCCTTGTCCACAAGTTCGAAAGACGGTATCGATTCCGTACCTGTATTCTTGAAGAAATGCAACCTCGACACCCGGGTAGAAATATCAACGAACCTATATTCATTTCCCGTAATTATATCTTTTAACCCGTCGCCATCGACATCATAAATCGCAGGATTCGCGCCAATACCCAGGTCGATCATATCCTGGGTGAATACATCCTTCTGCTCAAGTGAGAACAGCAATTCGTTCCCGACCTTGAATCCAACATAATACCATTGATTATCCACATTCTCTGATACATAAGCATCATTGATCGATGCGATCATGTCCCGAATGCCGTCCTTGTTATAATCGATCACGAAAGAAGTAATAAAAACCTGCATATCGACACTCTGGTCATATTGCGGGAATCTGGTATCCTGGTCTATCATCCAGGCATTTTCCGGATCGCCACCATTGACAAGAAATACAAGATGTTCATTTGTAAGATCGCCCAGAAGCAGGTCCATATCCCCATCTTCGTCCTGGTCGAAAACCGTTAATGTGCTTCCCGAATGCCTTAGTCTATTGCCTGAGCCCCCCCCGAAAGGATCAGCGCATTCATCCGGCGAATTGCTCAAAGTGAGTGACTCATCAAATTCAGACTCCAGGAACTTTCCCCAGCACTCATCTTCCAGCACATATTTAAATTCATCTGGTGAAAGGCCTTCTTCCACTTTCAAGTTTTTATAATAATAGACCACACTTCCCTGAGTTTCAAAGGTCAGTATGTCCAGATCTCCATCACCATCTACATCCTCAATGGCCGGCAAGTCTTTGGCAGAAACATAGATATCGGTAGTATTACCTGTACTCTTTCTTGTTGCCTCCAGGATGTCATAATCCTTACCAGGGAATCTTACCAACTCATAACTTCCGTCGTTTTGAGCCAAATGAACTTCCACTCCAAATGGACCCTGAAGAGCGCTGGAAGCAAAAATATCCTTCAGCCCATCGCCATTGGCATCCCGCATGAGTGCCCATTCCGTAAGTACAGGAAATTTTTTGATCAGATCAGGGCGGTATTCATAGCGAATTAGGGGACCTCTTTCCACAGCAATGAGCGGAATGAATCTATCCTCAAGCCTGTCAAATATCAGCAGGTCCTCAATATTATCCTGATTCAGGTCTACTTCCGAAACCTGTGGTGCCCCAACTCCCCCGGCAAATGGATTTAATAAGGCGCGGTTATCAATAACCACTTCATAGTTTAGTTCAGTGAAATGCTGCGCTTCTGCCTTATTCGAGTAAAATAAGATAAAGAAAACGGGCAACCAGATCAAGTTCCACTTGTGTATCATCAATTCAATTTTGTCGATATGAGAGGGTATTACATACTACCCTCCCACCTCATCAGATGCTACATCTCTATTCATGGGAAACAAGTACATCTGACAGGTCAATCTAAAACAAGAAGTGTTATGCATTTTGTTCTTGTTATCTTGATAGTAAACAAAATCCAAAGAGCTTTATTTATTACACATGATAAGGAATAAGACAGACTATATCGTTCATCCTTATAACGTCTTTATAGCCTTACTCCTCTCAGGCATTACGATCGCCTTTTTCGGATTATCGCTTGCATATCTCTATTCTCGCATCCAGGGTAATATACCTCCGGTGGAACTGCCACCTCTGTTTTATTTCAACTGCCTATTACTTATCGGATCGAGCTGGACACTCGTGTATGCCAAAAAATCCTACAAAGAAGATGATACACCCAGGTATAAAACCTTCCTCTTATGGACACTTGTACTTACTACTCTTTTTATCTTAATGCAAATAATCGCGTGGCGTCAGTTGTTCGATAATCAGATCCCGTTGCAACACAGCACGACAGCCAGTTTTCTTTATGTCGTAAGTGGCTTGCATTTTCTTCATGTGTTCGCGGGAATCCCGTTTCTTGCCCTGTTCTATTGGAAGGCTAGAAAAAAATTGGTAGAACCTGTAAGCGTTCTGGTCTACTTCTCCGACCCCGACAAGCGAAGAACCCTCAATATCCTTACTGTTTACTGGCACTTCCTTGACGTTCTTTGGATCTATCTCGTGGTCTTTTTCGGAATAAATTACCTGCTGAGCTGACTAAGCCATATTGAAAAGTTTCACTTCAATATATATTAGCAAAAACTCTATGTAAGTGTTAACTTCGCGGTTTAAATTGGATATAGCCAATGGCATTTGATCTTTATGAAACCGGCGAAAAGCTGGGATTAACCAGTGAAGAATGCGATAAGATCGTAGATGTTCTGGGCCGCAAGCCCAACTTTACGGAATTATCGGTCTATTCGGTAATGTGGTCTGAGCATTGCTCTTATAAGAACAGTATCCTGCAACTCAAGACCCTTCCCAGGGATGGTGAACAACTCATGGTCGGTGCTGGAGAGGAGAATGCAGGATTGGTAGATATTGGTGAGGGTTATGGATGTGCCTTCAAAATTGAATCTCACAATCACCCATCCGCTGTGGAGCCTTACCAGGGTGCCGCAACTGGTGTGGGTGGTATACACAGAGATATATTTACTATGGGAGCCCGACCGATAGCAGCATTGAATTCATTGAGGTTTGGGCCATTATCAGAACCAAGAACAAAGCATCTACTAAAAGGTGTTGTTGCGGGCATTGGGGATTATGGCAATTGCCTGGGTGTTCCCACAATAGGTGGCGAGGTATATTTTCATCCATGCTACTTGCAGAATATTTTGGTGAATGCGATGTCCATCGGCATTGTCAAAAGCGATGAGACCGCCTCAGCAATTGCGGATGGACCGGGCAACCCGGTTTTCATAGTAGGATCTGCCACAGGGAAGGATGGCATTCATGGGGCAACATTCGCCTCTGCTGATCTGACAGAGAATAGTTCGGAAGACCTTCCTGCAGTGCAGGTAGGCGACCCATTCCAGGAAAAGCTATTGCTAGAAGCCAGCCTGGAAGCTTTACGGACAGGTGCCATAGTGGGTATGCAGGATATGGGAGCGGCAGGGATATCCTGCTCGACTTCAGAAATGAGTGCAAAGAGTGGGACCGGCATGCGTATTAACCTGGACCTCGTTCCTACACGACAGAAAAACATGGAGCCCTTTGAAATTCTCCTTTCGGAGAGTCAGGAGCGAATGCTGGTCGTCGCTGAAAAGGGCAAGGAGGATCTACTCAAGGCGGTTTATGACAAATGGGACCTGGAATGCTCAGAAATTGGCGTCGTCACGGAAACTGGCAGATTGGAGTTCTATTCCAATGATGAAATGGTCGCTGATATTCCCGCGGAATCTCTGGTTTTGGGAGGTGG
This sequence comes from Saprospiraceae bacterium, assembly GCA_033722295.1. Classification (GTDB taxonomy): domain Bacteria; phylum Bacteroidota; class Bacteroidia; order Chitinophagales; family Saprospiraceae; genus JAWVZH01. Next base: position 16,267 of record JAWVZH010000040.1, on the reverse strand, counting down.
CGCACCGGTCTATGAACGTGAAACGAGCAGGCCGGCCTATCTGGATGATATCAAAAATTTCAGGTCCAACAATATACCTGTACCTGGCGACCTCAAAGAAGCAGCCCGAAGATTGGCTGCATCGCCAACGATAGCTTCCAAACGCTGGGTATTTCAGCAGTATGATTCTACCGTACGAACGAATACATTGACAACTAACAGGGAAAGCACTGCTGCCGTCATCCGAATCAAAGAACTTGATATAAGTATTGCTGCCTCCACGGATTGTAATTCTTCATACGTCTTTGCAGATCCCTATAAAGGAGGAATGATAGCCGTGTGTGAAGCAGCGAGAAATGTCAGTTGCACGGGGGCCAAGCCTCTTGCCATAACAAACTGCCTCAATTTTGGTAATCCATATAATCCTGAAGTTTATTATCAGTTTGCCGAGGCCATACGTGGTATGGGCGATGCTTGTCGTCGCTTCAATACCCCGGTGACCGGCGGAAATGTGAGCTTCTATAATCAAAGTCAGATTGCAGGCAACATCATCCCTGTCTACCCCACCCCTACGATCGGTATGATCGGTATATTGAATAAGGGTGTCCCTGTCATGACCAGTAATTTCAAGTCAAAAAATGACATCATCATCATGCTGGGTGAAATGAGCGATGACCTGGGTTCTTCTGAATACTTAAGACTAATTCACAACATTGAATACAGCCCATGCCCCGAATTCGATCTTGAAAAGGAATTCGTTCTTCAGTCATTAATACGGGATCTGATCAGTGAAGAAACCATTCGGTCCGCTCAGGATCTTTCCGAAGGAGGCCTCTGGGTCGCCTTACTTGAGTCAGCAAAAAGCGGTGGCTTTGGTTTTAATATAAATTTAACATCCGCAGGGAGACCGGATGGGCTGATGTTCGGGGAAGCGCAAAGTCGCATATTGATTACAGTGAACCCAGACCAAATTGATACGTTGGATAAAAAATGTAGGGACGAAGGAATCCCTTATCATGTTCTGGGCAATATTTCTGATGATGGAACGATTGTAATCAACGGAGATGAATGGGGTTCAATAGCGGAGTTCACTAAGGAATATGACAGATCTATAGAAACAACAATGAATAAATAATAATGATGAAGATTTTCACACAGATTTTTACACTCATCATCGGCGCAGTAATGCTGACTGGCTGTAGTTCACCTGAGACTGGAACCACCATCAAGGGTACTATCGAGAATGCCGGCAATATGCAAATGAAACTCGAAAAAGCGAGATTGACCGGCGCGATGATGTCCCTGGCCCAGGAAGAACTGGATTCCGATGGCAGCTTTAAGGTCAACTTCCCAGAAGGTCTGGATGCTGGATTGTATCGACTGAGCGTTGGAAATCAGGCCGCAGGTCTCATCCTGGATGGCACTGAAAAATCAGTGGTATTAAATGGACAGCTTGCCGACCTGAAACGACAAAATTTCACGGTGGAAGGGAGTCAAAGCACTTCAGATCTTAATGAGGTAATGAGCCAGTATTATGCAAAGAGAATGTCACCACCTGAGATAGTGACGAAGAGCAAGTCATTCGACAACCCCCTGGTTGGAATGCAATTCGCATTTTCCACTCTAGGCGGAAGCCCTAACTTTATTGACCTCCATGAGGATTTGAGTCAGCAGGTGGCGCAAAAGTTTCCAGAAAGCGACTATGCCAAGGACTATGCAGCGATCGTGGCTCAATTGAAAAGAAAGAAAGCCCAGGAGAAGCAGTCTGCCAAGATTAAGATCGGTGAAGAAGCACCGGACATAAAGCTTCCAGATCCGGATGGCAAAATGTATTCTCTCTCTGACCTGGAAGGGAAAGTGGTATTACTAGATTTCTGGGCAAGCTGGTGCCGACCATGCCGCAGAGCCAATCCACATGTAGTTGAGATCTATAACAAGTATAAATCCGAGGGATTTACAGTATTCAGTGTTTCGCTTGACGGCCTGGATGAACGAACCAAGCGCAGGTTTAGCGACCCTAATCAGGTACAGGCAAGGCTCGAAAATTCGAAGCAACGATGGGTGCAGGCCATTGAGCAAGATAACCTTCAATGGGATTATCACGTGAGCGACTTGAAAAAGTGGGATTGTGCTCCCGCTCAGGATTACGGGGTCAGGAGCATACCTAGAACATTCCTGATAGACAGAGAGGGAAAGATCGCAGCGATCAATCCACGATATAACCTCGAAGAAGAAGTTCAAAAATTGCTCTGATCAGTAAAAAAGGCCGACTCCAGGAGTTGGCCTTTAATTTTTCTGTATACCGAGATTCAGTGATGAGCGCTGCCGGTATAATGAGCCAAGAGGATCCCAGCCGTCACAGCCACGTTCAATGATTCGGCTGTTTTACCGATCCTGGGGATACAGATCTTCTCATCCAAATTTTCATATGTTCTTTCCCTTACACCTTGAGATTCATTACCGAATACAATGATGGTAGGATAATTGAGTTTTACTGATCTGTAGTTCGTGCCATCCATTGCCGTGCCAATAATGTTGACCATTGAATATCGTTGCCGGATCTCGGCTAAGGCTTTCTGTCTGAATTCTACCCTTGCCAGACTTCCCATAGAAGCCTGAACACACTTGGGGTTATATATATCGACACAGTCGCTGGATAACCACAGCTGAACAATTCCGAACCAATCACAAATTCTCAATATCGTGCCCATATTACCTGGATCACGTACACCATCGAGAAAGACACCCAGCCTATCGAGTGACTGAGGCCATTCTTCTATAGGAGGCATCTTTATCAATGCAAGACCGTCCATATTGGACTTGAGAGCTGACATTTCCTTGAGATCGGACATGCCCACCAGCGTCACTGAATGATCTTTGTTATGACTCAACTTTTTCTGACCAACTTCTGTCATATAAATATCATCTATGAGATCGGGATGATGAGACAAGAGTTCGTCTATTATTTTAGTGCCCTCAGCAACGAATTTATTATACTTTTGACGATGCTTTTTGTGTTTTAGAGAGCGTATAAATTTTTTTTGATTTTTTGAAATCATATTACGGAGTGAGCAGCCATACACAAGATATATATTGCAGATCAAAGTTACTTTGGCCAATGCTATTCTTGTGCATATTCTTTTCTTGCAACACGACCAAGTATCTTGACGAAGATCAGGCACTTCTAAAAGAGAACAAGATAAAGTTCGAATCCGACAAAGGCATAACAGACAAATTCTCTTTGAGAACGGACCTGCTGTCATTGATAGAACAAAAACCAAATTCCCGGTACATCGGGATAAAAAGAGAGTGGCTTTATCTCAAGGCTCAAGAGATGGATGAGGACCGCTGGCTGACCCGGCAAATGCTCAGGCAAGGTGAAGAACCCACTATTTATGATTCTTCTTCGACCAATGAGAGTATGCGTGACATCAAGAACTATATGTTCAATCAGGGCTTTTTTGAAACTGATGTAAAGCATGATCTTCAAGTAAAAAAGAAAAAAGCTTTTTCTACCTATCTGGTAGACCCTAATGAACTTTTCATTATTGACGAACTAAATTATACCTCGGGCGATCCGGGAATCACACAATTGCTGGATTCATTAGAGGCCACCAGTCTGCTCGAGTTAGGGCAACCTATTGAGGACAGCAAGTATAAACAGGAGAAGGCGCGGATTACAAAGGCCTTTTTGAATCAGGGCTATTCTGATTTTTATGCCAACCTTGTGTCCCCTTTAAAGGTCGACACCACTACTGAGTACAATCTGGTGAGCCTCGAGATCTATTTGCCACCAACCTCAGAATCACATGTTCAGAAATATATAGGAGATATCGACATCTATACGGATTATGTTCCTGGAAACCCCAACATGAATTTCAGGGATACCGTTATTTCGGATATCACCTTTTACATCCCGGAAGAAGGTCCATCGGTCAGATATGAAACAATCCTGGATAAGGTCTTCCTGCGTGAGGGAAATATCAGTCGCAAGGTCAGTGTCGACAATACCTACCGCGGACTGAGTGATCTGGGCGTATATAAATTCATAACCGTAACTCCTATTCCTGATCCTGACCGGATCGATATAATCCACTACAAGATCCAGTTGACCAAGAGCAATACCTGGGTATGGGACTCCGGACTTGATCTGAATTATAGCACTTTGCAGTCCCAGGGGTTCGGACGAAACCTTTTTGGCTTAACCGCCTCAGCCAACCTGGAGAACAGAAATCTCTTTAAAAGAGCTATTTCACTTGAGCTCAGTGGTGAACTCGGAGCCGAAGTGAACCTGGCTCAAATCGACTCCTTTAACACGCTCAATGCAAGTCTCGAAGCTGTACTCAACATTCCACGCTTTACGGGATTTCCTGGGACATTGAGGTTTCTCAGCCTGATGAAGCTCGGCAAGAAACACGTAATCAATCCATCCTTTTTCAGTGAGGTGGAAAACAGATCGGCCACTCAGTTAAGAACGAGATACCAAAATGTTTCGGTGGCCGCCTTCTACCAATATGAGCAGTTCGATATCGACTATGGTTATGACATTCCTATGAATAACAGGAAACGCTATAACATAGGTACGATCGGCATTAATTATTACCGCCCTGATACTCTTTCGAAGTTTCTCGAGATCACTCAGGGAGCAGAATACTTTTTGAGGAGCTTTATCGGTGATCGACTATTCACCGGATTTTTATACAGAAACTTCAGTTTCTATTACCAAAGCAAACCACGTGAAGACGGAGATTACTGGATAGTGAACTTCGCTAATGAGGTTTCGGGACTTGAAGTATGGGGCATCAACAGTCTATACAATGCCTTTACTAATAAAACGGACAATTTTCAGCTGACCCTGGATAAAAATATCGACTTTGCCAGATTCACCACTTTTGAATTCCAATGGCGATACTACTGGCAACTCAGGGGTAATTCGTCCCTGGCATTCAGGGTCAACCCGGGAGTCGCCATTTCTTTCGATACTCTAAATGTGCCATTTGTTAAACAATTTTATGTTGGCGGTCCGCAAAGCATTCGAGCATGGCAGATCAGGGAACTAGGTCCGGGCTCCAACCCTATCTCAGAACAGAACAGGAATAGGGCGCAGCCATATTTCTCGTCCGGAGACATCAAACTTGAATTCAACGTAGAATACCGGTTCGAACTTTTCTGGCTTCTCGAATCCGCTGTTTTTCTGGATGCTGGTAATGTCTGGCTTCTCGATTCCAGAGTGCCGGAAAATAATTTCTCTGCTGATTTTATCAAGGAGTTTGCCATAGGCACAGGAGTCGGCCTTCGCATGGATCTCACCTATGCTATGCTCCGTCTCGACCTTGGATATAAACTACGCAATCCCTACCCCGATGAAAGTGGGTCTTACTGGTTGCCCGATACGGACCTTTCTTTATTTGAAAGTATCAACTTCAATCTTGCTATCGGCTATCCTTTCTGAAAAGGATGCACCGGAAGTACTACCTACATTACTTAAGGCCATATCTTCCATATTTCGAGCAGATCGGACATTGATCGACATTGTGACCGCGTGCGGGACAATATTCCCGTCCGAAGTAAATTATCTGCAAGTGCAACTTATTCCAAATTGATCTGGGAAAAAGTCTTTTCAGGTCTTTCTCTGTCTTTTGGACATTCTTCCCCGTACTCAATCCCCAGCGGTAGGCTAACCGGTGTATGTGGGTATCAACCGGAAAAGCCGGATGACCGAATGCCTGGCTCATGACAACAGATGCCGTTTTATGCCCGACTCCAGGCAGGGATTCCAGATCTTCAAAATTATCCGGAACTTCGCCGTCATGTTTTTCTATCAATATCTCGCTCAGTCCGTGTATAGCTTTTGATTTGCTCGGCGATAGTCCACAAGGCTTTATGATCTCCCTTATTTCATCCACATCCAATTTCACCATATCATAAGGATTATCAGCCTCCTCGAAGAGGATCGGAGTGATCTCGTTCACTTTCTTGTCAGTAGACTGAGCGGAAAGCAGAACAGCGATCAATAAAGTATAAGGATCCTTATGTTCGAGAGGTATAGGCACTTCCGGATAGAGCTTATCAAGGATTTTCGTGATGGCCTTAACTTTCTCATGTTTTTTCATCCTGTATTCTAAATAGATTGTAAAAATGACATGACATCAATATTGTCAGCATAGTCAGTTAATCCTGGTTTCTGTGCCTCACCCGGCTGAATCGTGTTAACACCCTCGATCGATCTATCCGAAACTATGCATTGAATCTTATCCAACTGATCCTTCAGAACGAAGGCAATTTCCTTTTCTTCTGAGTATTCCTCGTAATGCAAAGATGCCAACCGTGAGAATAGGTCACTGGATCTGACGAGAATAAGGTTTTGGCTCAAAAGATGCGATGATTTGTTCAGAAGGAATAATGCCAGGTTGTAATCATAATTATGGCGGTATTTATGATTATCAATAACGTGTATAAAATGTTCCTCCCATAATTGAAGAAGCGGCTTCCAGTCATAACCCACAGGTGTATATATCTTGGATATATTCCTGCAGCCAAGACCGTAAAAATCAAATACATCATGTCCCAACCCGATCAGAGAATCACTATTCTCATTGCCATTAATGATACCTACTGCATTGCGATGTCCCCGGATAATGTGAGGCACCTCTGAAAAGTAGCTTTTGAACACTTTGTAAGATTGATCCGAGCCTGTGGCAATGACAGCATCGTAATCAGTCAACCTGTCCACATAATGCGTTTTGCTCACCCCAGATTCGGGAACCTGTTCTTCTATAGCATTCAGTAGAAATGGAATGAGATGACGGTCCTTCGCGGAAAGTTTGATCAGAAGGTCATGGGAACTCATTAAAACACAAAGGCAATCGTGAAATCCTACCGCTGGTATATTACCAGCAAGTATTAACCCGACCTTTTTCGATCTGGAGTTCTCGGTCTCAGGAAGATCTCTTAACCAGGACCTCAACTTTTCTTCATTGAGGAATTCAGAAGCAATATTCACCAGAGCCCGTCGTACTTCCTTTTCGGTAAACCACGGATTGTCCCGTGAAGATCTATTTATTACTTCAGAGGTATCAATGTCACCATAAAGAATGCCACGGCCAACTCTGTGGCAGGCTTCTATCCACTTATCTCGCATTACTGATATTCATTGTTGTTGCGGCTGGACACATAGGTCCGCCATCGTTGTAATAATTGCTGAAAATCCTCTGGAAGCTCCTGATTAAAATTCATTTTTTCGCCTGTCTTCGGATGTATGAATCCCAATGTTCTGGCATGCAAGGCATGTCTTCCCATGATCTCCATGCAATTTTCTACGAATTTCTTGTACTTGGAAAATAAGGTTCCTTTCATGATCCGGTCTCCTCCATACAGGTCATCACCGAATAACGGATGCCCCTTATGAGCCATATGAACGCGGATCTGATGGGTTCTACCCGTTTCCAATCTACATCGGATCAAGGATACGTAATAGAGATCTTCAATGGTCTCATAGTGGGTCTTCGACCACTTCCCCTCTTCCTCTTTCTGAAAGACTTTTCTTTTTTTTCTATGAACCGGATGACGTGCCAGATAACCTTCAATCTCTCCATCCCCTGGTTCAAGACTTCCCCAGACCAGTGCTATATACTCTCTTTCAACCGTATGTTCGAAAAATTGTCGTGCGAGGTGCGTCATGGCGTGGTCGGTTTTGGCAACCACCAGGAGTCCTGTTGTATTTTTATCAATACGATGGACTAATCCCATTCTTTCTGCTGTATTTCCACTTTTCACCGGAAGCTCCTCACTCTTGCCAAGGTAATATGAAAGGCCATTAACCAAAGTGCCGGAAGGATGACCAATGCCGGGATGTACGACCAGACCAGCAGGCTTATTGACCACCAGGACCTCATCATCTTCATAGACGATACCAAAATCGACTTTCTGAGGGATCACGACAAACTCTTCCTCTCCCTTAGAATGTCTGCTGTAGGTGATGATATCCCTTGGGCGCACTTTATAATTGCTCTTCACCTGAACACCATTCACTAGAATATCTGCATCATCAATGGCTTGTTGGATCTTGTTGCGTGAGACTTTCTCAATTCTGTCGCAAAGAAACTTGTCAAGGCGGATGGGAGACTGGCGAGGATCAACCCGTATCTCACTCAACTCCTCTATGTTTTGATCCTTATCCATGATGCAAAAATAACAAGGCTATTCTAATGCGGTCATTTTGAAAATTTTTCTGGTCTGAGCTCCCAGGCTCAACACCACAATGTAAATTTGGTTTCCTATTAACTTCAAAGCATACATTATGGCCAAAGATCTGGAGTTCAGCACGAAATGTCTTCAAGACCCGAATACCAGCGATGTGACACCACACGTATTACCGATATACGCAAGTTCTTCATTTGACTTCCGCCAAGTAGATGATGCGGTCAAGATCTTTCAGGGGAAGAAAGATGGTTTCGTTTACAGCAGATATTCAAATCCAACGGTCAATGCCGTCGAGGAGAAGATAGCCCGTCTGGAAACCCATAATACCGGGATGGAAGGTCGGGCATTGATGACTTCAAGTGGCATGAGTGCGATCCATACACTCTTACTGGCTCTTTTGAAGCCAGGTCAGTGCGTGTTGACACAGGGCAACCTTTATGGTGGTACCACTGAGTTGTTCAACACGGTTTACCAACCTTTACAAGTGGAGGTTTCATTTATCAATTTTAAAGATCTGAAGAGCGTTGAGGCAGCTTTAAAGAAGAATGACCAAATCCGGCTGATCTATCTGGAAACTCCCGCCAACCCAACTCTGGATTGTGTTGATATCGAGGTGATCACAGGTTTGGCAAAAACCTACAATTGCTACACTGTAATTGATAACACTTTCGCCACGCCTTACTTGCAACGCCCTTTAGCCATGAATTGTGATTTTGTCATACACAGCACGACAAAATACCTCAATGGTCATGGATCTGGTATGGCAGGTGTGATAGTAGGTAAGAAAGATGACAATCTCTGGCCTGAGATCTGGAAAACTATGAAACTTACAGGGACCAACACCAATGCCTTTGATGCCTGGCTAGTAAACAATGGTATAAAGACCTTGCCACTCAGAATGGATCGGCAATGCGAAAATGCCCTGGCTGTAGCTCAACATCTGGATCAACATTCAGATGTGATCCGGGTGAACTATCCCGGCCTGACCAGCTTTGTCGGGCATGATATCGCAAAGAAACAAATGAGTGATTTCGGCGCAATGTTGAGCTTTTCCGTCCGGGGTGGTCAAAGGCGTGCGTTAAAACTCATCGACAGCCTTGAGATATGTAAAATGGCTCCTACCCTTGGTGACGTGGACAGCCTTGTTCTTCATCCTGCGACATCGAGCCATATCAACGTCAGCGAAGAATTGCGAAAGGAATATTCAATTGATGATGGCCTCATCAGGCTATCGGTAGGTATTGAGAACAAGAATGACCTTATAGCAGACCTTGAAAAGGCCCTTAAGATCTCTGAAAAATGATCATCAATGATCACTTATGCCGAGACAATTCTATGACCTCGACATTTTCGATTTTCCCAGTATTTATATCGAATCGTATAAAGGTTCTTTTCTTATGAAATCCTTTAAAGCCACAGGCCCCCGGATTGAAGTGGATCAGTCCGTTTTGATGGTCACGCATGATCTTCAATATATGTGAATGTCCCGATATGAATAGGTCAGGATTCAGATCCTCGATCAACAATCGCGCCTTTTGCTGGTATCTCCCGGGGTATCCTCCGATGTGGATGATCAGTGTCCTAACTCCTTCAATTTCGAAAAAATCGTACTCCTGAGTTGATTGTCTTATACGGTGATCATCGATATTGCCCCAGACCCAATGACGCCTTCTTTCATCCGGTATCTGGGCCATCGCTCCAATATCGCCTATATCGCCCGCATGCCAAACCTCATCGCATTTACGCAAATAAGGCAAGACATCGTCCGGGATAAGACCATGAGTGTCAGAAATCAGGGCGATCCTCATCAGGGCATCATTACGATCTTGCCAAACTGGTCGTATTCGGACAGTCTTTCAAAGGCCTGGTCAACTTCCTTGAATTTATAAGCCCTGTCAACCAGTGGCGTAATCTTATGTTGATCCACGAATTTCAACATATCCTCAAAATCTCGTGGACTTCCCATTGTGCTTCCCATGATGCTCAATTGACGCCAGAATATAAATTGTGGATTCAGAGCGTCGATCGCTCCCCTGGTGCCACCATAAAAAACGATGCGGCCACCGGGATTCATTAATTTCACAAGATGTTTGAATCCCTCCCCTGCTGCACTGTCAATGATCACATCAAAACCGGAGGACATTTCCTTCAACTTGTCCATCCATCCTTCTCTCTTGTAATTGACACCTCCCTGAGCTCCCAACTCGATGGCTTTCCCAACCTTGTCGTCGAGCCCTGAGGTCACATAAACCTCCGCACCTACAGCCAGGCCAAACTGCATAGCCACGGATGCAACGCCACCTCCTGCTCCCGATACCAGCAAGCTTTCCCCTTCCTTCAACCCGGCTCTGGTGAACAACGCCCGGTAAGCCGTAACGCCTGCAAGTGGCAAAGCTGCTGCTTGAGGTTCAGAGAGATGAGACGGCTTTGGGTAAACGGCTTTTTTCGGTACGGACACATATTCAGCCAAAGCACCATCTGTTGGCAATCCGAGGATATTGAACTTTTTGGACTGCACTCGTTCATCATCGCCCCATTCGAATCCAGGGTTCACAATCATGGACTCACCTTCCAGTAGTCCACAAACATCGGAACCAAGTATAACGGGATATTCGATCTTGGGATACTTACCCTTACATATCCAGTAATCACGCCGGTTAAGGGCTGCAGCACGCGTTTCTAATATCACATGTGATTCCGGCGCTTTCGGACGATCAACTTCACTTAGGACAGGAAAGGAGTTTTCTTTCTTTAATACTAAAGCTTTCATTTACTATCAGATAAAACGTGTTTTAACAAAATACAATAAAATCGATCTCAACAAAACAGCGTTCCCTTATCTGAGATGAATTGAAAAAATAAAAAAGGGCATCCCGAAGGGACGCCCTAATATCTAAAAGACTGATACCTATTACTTGTTTAACAGCAACATTCTTCTTGTCGCTATCTCTTTATTGGATTCTAGTTGATAATAAAGCACACCTTGCGACAGGCGATCAACGTTCAATTGGAATTCATTGTATCCTTTTTTGCCTTCAATATGCACCTTCAATTGGACCTTGCCGGTGACATCGAAAACTGTCAATTTAGCGTCATCTGCTCTTGGCAATTCGAATGGTATCACTGTCGAAGTGCTGAATGGATTAGGAATATTCTGATATAATTTCATCCCGGCTCCACTTTCAGCTACCTCATCCTCAAACCTAAGTTCCAGATCAACAACCTCCAAATCCTCTATATAAGCTTCCGCCCTTGTTACAGAAGAGGAAAGGAAAACCATTTCTGAAGACATAGCTGCTTTTCGAGGTTCAATGGTCAGGGTAAACAATGCCTCTTTATTGTTGACATTGACTACCTCATTCGCATTCCAGCTCACTGTCAAAATACCATCAGTTTCATTGAAGTGATAATTACCAGTTGAAATGTCTATCACCTCCGATGTTAATGATACGAATTCTGCATCGATCAATTCGAGGGTCATCTGATAACCCTGAAGCAATACCGACTGACTCGGTCTAACCTGGATACCAGTTAGTTCACCTGGTGCAACGACTTGCTCTTCAGCAACCAGGGTAAGTGTAGCCTGATTTCTAGTCTGATTATTATCATGGCCATTGGCAACAACATCACCGTTGACATCTCCCACTTTGATTCCTACGAAATCAGTGTTCATCTTGTCAGAATCAAGATTGCTGTAGCTGATCGTTTCATAAAATGGATCCAACCATGGATCACCCGGATCTGTGAATGTATGTTGTGCATCGATAAATCTCCAGCTATTGACATTTGGTAATTCAGAATAAATACCAAGTATAAGCTTCCTCAGAGCAGCTATATCAGAAGCACTCACTGAACTCGTGCCGTTCGCATCTGCAGCTATTATCTTATAAGGAGAATCCAGCTCAGACTTACCGAGCAGATAGCGCTGAATCAGCACGAGATCTGCTGTACTAATACCGTTAAGATGGTCATCGTTTCTTTGTGGTACTATGGCATACTCATCATCTTTGATCAGATCATGGAAGGCATATTTCCCATCACCTTTGGTATTCATGTCCCTGCTGTAAACCTTTCGATGCATCAGGTCAACCTTTACTGACTCGATCATATCCCGCTCTTCAGTATAGATCTCGCCGCCGACCGCTACTGTAGGTGCCGGACTGTTGTTACATACGTCTTGATTATCCTGCACTATAATGGTCACACGACAAAAGTCCTGATTACCATCCAGATCTGTCACCCACATTTCATACTCAAAAGTATCTGCTACCTGTCCGTTGAGACTATCACAGGTGACTCTGCGTGACCTGTCATCCACATCGCTAGAAAATGAATATCTCAGATCAACAGTATCAGTACAGTTATCGAAGCTGCCATCATTGAAATCACTGGCCCAGATATCGACATAGCCGGTAGTCGGCATGATGGTCGTAATAATTCCTGGTTTGCAATATGGAGTTGGCTCCTTACAATCCCTGATCGTCACATCAGAGCTACATTCTGTTTCATTGCCACAGGCGTCTTTTACGGTAAATGTGAACCTGTACTGGCCACCAGGCAATCTCCTGCTGTAGGTATTACCAAGTCCGTTCTCTATCACACGACGCGATGGAATTTCTCTGATCTCATAACTCCACACCAATTCGTCAGACGGCGTACAGTCATCCGTTGCCGCCAGTTCAAATTCTACAAGTCCCTCACAGTTACCTTCGGCACAGACGGTTATGTCCTCACAAGTACTGTTGACTATTTGCGGAGCAACGTCGTTTTCCAGATATATGGTTTGAACATATGTCCATCGTCCGCCTCTACCCGTATTGATATCGTATTGACACCAGTCTATAACCTCCCAGGTTCTGATGATTTTGATACAATACAGGTTAGAACTATAGTGAATATCGTCTTCATAACCAGCTACTGGCTGGGCACAATCATCGTTTTCATATCGCGGCCATCCATAAGGCGTTGGCAAATTATTCGGATGCGCATCCACTTCGTCACATCCATCTACTGTATAATCAGCAGGCCATATGATATTGGTACTATCAAACGGCGTATCATCAATTAGGTCTATCCTTTGATCACATACCGCAAAGAGACCGCCGTTATCTTCAACTCTCCATCTTTTGATCACGAAACCAATCCCACAATCATTGATGTTTTCCACTACTATTCTCGATCTTAGTTTAGGACTACCGCACTGATCGTCCACCTGAGGTATACCGGTTACGCTGTCGTCGGTATAATCTTCAGTACAATGCAATGTAATAGCAGGGGGACATTCTATCACCGGTGCGATCTTGTCCTGAACACTGACCTCTACCATACAGTCATTGTAGTTGCCCGCCTGATCGTACACTCTGAATACCACCATCACAGGACTTATGTCAACATCAAGGCAATTAAAAGCAATACAGTCCCTGAATAAGCTATCATGTTCGCTCATTCGCTTGATCTCGAAGATGAGACTGTCTCTTGAAGTACAATTGTCCTGGCTTCCGTTATCAACCACCTCGGCACAAAGCTGACCATGTCCATTTTCGTTCAATGAGAGTACTGTGTGCTCATCGCATACGGCAACGGGATTTTCAGAATCTTTCACAAACAGCTCAAGACCGCATATTGTGGTATTTCCACATGAATCTGTAATAACATATTTGATCCAGTTACATCCTTGCGGCATATCGAATACTTCGAACTGGCCATTTGGCAATCTTCTCACATTAGTAGTAAAGAAGGTTTGACTTTCATCTACATCGGCGCACTCATCAGGATCAGAGGTACCTACGGATGCTATCTTGTGCTGTATCTCATAAGTGTATCCACTGCACTCCTGCAGAATGACAGGAACTTCAGCCCCACCGGCGTAATTCGGATCAAATATTGGATCAGGTAAGACATATGATCCCGTACAAGACCATGGTGAGGTCGGCACGATCACCGGTGTGATATTGGGACAGATAACGACCGGGGCCTTAGTATCTACAACCTTTATGCTTTGTAAATGGACAGAATCCTCTCCTGAACACCAATCGTAAACTCTCCATTCCCTGAATAATTTATAAGTATTAGGTCCACAGGTTTCTATAACCCGGTCTTTGTAGGTCACAGCGATGTGATCGCACGAAATACCTTCGGGAGCGCCAGTACCTATAAGGGTATCTGAGGCATTCAGTACTTTATCGTAGGGCGATGGAAGTCCATTTTTCAAAGAATTCCACCCTATATTGATCCCGCCAATAGGTTGGGTTTTTACAACTCTGTCACGATTGTCACATTCCAGTACAAATTTGTCAAATCCATTGAAGTCAGGAGGGAATGTCACATTCATAAAATCACCTGGTTGCACGCCAATTTGTTCCATGCACGACGTCGTATTACCTGATGCATCCTCTACAACCCAGGTTCTCTTTATCTCGGTATAAAATTCGGCGTCACAACCGTTTTTTGTGATCTCGTCTGAATATCTCAGCCTCACCTCGCCACATGGATCGGCTCCCGTGACTATAAATTCATTTTGACCAGGGATCCTCGTTGCTATAAAGGGAGTATCGAGAGGGAATCCAACAACCTCGGGTTCAGTACCATCTTCACATCCAGTAATCGTCATAGTATCGCGGCACTGCAGGTCGGGTATCAATTTATCTTCAACGATGAGAGTACCCCAGCACGATGTTTTCGAACAACTGTGAGTTACCCGGTAAGTCAGGATCATCCCAATATGAGTTCCGTTCAGAATAGCATTGGGAATGCTTTCTCCATTAGGTTTCCATACGTCAATCTCGAAATCATCATTATCAAATGGTTCTCCCTCAAGGAGCATATCCGCTTCTAGTAATGCCTGACAATTCTCATTCAGACTTACATGAACTCTGTCATTACACGACAGGCTCACATCACCCTGCCCTAAAACAGGCGATCCACCGGCAGTGATCGAAGCATCCAGCCATGGACAAAATAGCACATTATCAGTAATGGCATCTCCTGTACCATAACCCTCGCCTGATGGCCCACTGGGATCGCCCCACCAATTCAGTGTGGCGTCTACGACGGGATTTGTCGAACTGACCCCAAAATCTGTATTTCCGTATATGTCATTATTATTGGCTTCCACAAGACTTTGATCCGTATTGTTATATCCCACGGCAATACCAACAGTGTTATCGGTAATAGTAGAACCTGTAATTCTAGCCTCAGTACCAGGTCCGAAGAAGGTTGTCACCAGTATACCGGCAGAAGTAGAGCCATCCGACGATGCTACACCCCTGTTATCAGATACTGTGCTCGACTTTACATCAACGATAGCACCGGCACTTATATCAAGCATGTAGTCTAAAAAATCACCGTCTCCCTTGCCTGTATACATGTTGTTCTCGAAAGTAGAACCTGTGATCCCTGAACCAAAATACAGGACACCAACTCGTCCAATTTCCGAAAACATTGAGTTATAGATATCTACATTCCCTCCAAATGCCACGACAGCAAGACCTGCATAATTAGGTCCGGACTCATTATACTTGATCTCCGTGAATTGTACGCTATCTATAACTCCAAATCCACGATGCCGGATACCCTGATACACCAGGTTACCCGATCCATTCATCGTGAGATGACTAAGATTGAATTCCACGCCATCATTGACGAGGATCCAGCCCCTTGAGTCTCCAGAGCTTCCTGTATTAAACCCAGGTTGAATTGTAGATGTCTTTTTGCCGGCACCGATCATCGTTATATCTCTGTCTATTACGATCTGTGCACCCTCTACCATAGTGCCTGGAAGGATATGAATAACTGTACCTGTATCACTATAGTTGATCGCTGCCTGGATGGACAGGTTTTCTGTCGCTGTGACCTCAGGTGCGATAAACTTATCTCCGCTTGCCAATTCTTCAACATAGAGGACTGGCCGTGACCCTGGAGATGCCAGTAATGTAGCATCTGCAGCACTCAGGGCATCCGAAAGGCTGGTAAAGTAAAATTTATCTCTGTCTATGCCCATTAAGTGAGTGTATGAAACATTGTCCGGGTTAAGGATAATGTTCGAAACTGTACCTATACCACAGGTGCCACCACAAACATCTTCCTG